>CAZGNA010000067.1:0-212 GCA_964526945.1 uncultured bacterium | reverse complement strand
CCTTCCACATCCCGCGGCTCGCCGGCGCGCCCATCGAGCCCCGCGGCGCCGTGGCCGCGTACGATCCCGGCACCGACGTGCTCACGCTGTGGATCTCGGCCCAGGACCCCCACCGCCCGCGGGCGCAGCTGGCCCGCGTGCTCGACCGCCCCGAGGACCGCATCCGGGTCATCACCCCCGACGTCGGCGGCGGGTTCGGCGTCAAGGGCGCG
>CAZGNA010000066.1:0-13420 GCA_964526945.1 uncultured bacterium | reverse complement strand
AGTGGCAGCCGCCTGAGGGGGTCCGGACAACGCGGGTCAGCGGGATCGCTCGCCCCCGCAGCGCGTCCTCACCCCCGCGGCGCATGTCGACGTCGAGCACGACCACACCGGAGACGGCACCGGTGACCACGGCCCAATTGGCGTCGGGCCACCGGCGGTGCCACGTCTCGCGCTCTTCTTCGGTCGGCAGCCGCGTCTGATATACTCGCCAGGGCACCAGTGGGCGCTTGCCGTTGCGCTCGATCGGGATGGTCGCCTCAAGGTTCATCGCTGGTTCGCGCAGCACCGGCTTGTCTGTCGCACGCGCTGACTCTAAACTAAGGTCCGGTTCGTGTCAGCGCCCTACGCGGAGTAATTGGTGATCGCGGAGTAACGCCATGCGGCCACGGTTCGGTCTCCCCTCTCCAAGGGCCATTGCGACCGCGCTGCTTCGTGGACGTCTCGTCGTCGAGAACATCAGTGCCGGCCGCATTATTCTGACCACCCCAGAGCGCCTGCGAGCCGCGCGCGAGCGCAGGGAGGACCTGTTGCTGGCCTGGGGTGGCGCGATCGAAGAGTACGACACCTCTGGCCGGCTCGTCTCCAGGCGGACCGTGGGCAAGTTCGGGTGGCGCCCGGGTAGTCGTCCCGACCGCATCACGTTCCGTGCCCGCGATCTGGTCGGGGCCATCGTCGCCGTGCAGGACGCGCACGACTTCCGGGTGTTCCGCCGGCAGTGGGGCGCCGTGCTGCCTGCAGTCACGTTGCGGGACATTCGGGCCGTGCAGGGGTTCTGCCGGCGCTGTGGGGTTACCGCCACGCGCGCGCCGCGTCTATCCGAGGCGAAGCATCGCGATCTTCGCGCACAAGCAGTCAGCCACGAGAGGGCAGGACTGATCTACCGTGCCCTCGCGGCATACACAGGCCCATCCGACACCGACACCGCCCGCTGCCGGTTCTGCGGTCGGCGTTTCAAGCCCCGGGGTCGCGTCCGGGACTGTTGCGGGCGACTTGCGTGCCGCCGGGCGCGTGAGCGGGAGCGCTGGCACCGGCGGTACACCGCCCCCGCCTTCCGTGCCCAAGTCAAGCGGCGCGTCGTCAAGTGGAGGCGCGGCAGGAAGACGGGTCAGAAGCCGGGCAGTCGGATAAGAACTTGACGCACTGTGCCACCCGCCGCCGCGCAGCCGCCTGCCGAAGCAAGAAGACCGGGCCGGAGCCTGGCAGAAGCGCTGGGTCTGCCGGGGTGGCGATGATCAAGGGCCTTGGAGATCAGGCCGCCACCATCAGAAACCTCCTTGACTGAGAGGCGTGATGCTACTAGTCTGAAAGTGGCAAGAAAAGGGTAGTAGTGTTAGTGATTCCTCCCCGGTGTTGCAGCCCAACGCCGGGCCGATTCCTCCCGGGGGTTGGTCGTGGGCCAACTCCCGGTTTCGTTCTCCGGCGACGCGCGAGGAGGCAATGTGTCCACGAGTCAGGCCATTACGCCAGAGAAAGCCATGGTCTTCATCGATCTGATGAACCTCTATAAGAGCCTAGAAAACGTCCGCGTGGACACCAACATCGACTATCATAAGCTGGCCCGGAAAGTGGCCGGGGCGCATAGACGACTCATCCGGTGCTACGTCTACACGGGTGCGTATGACCAGACCCGAGAACCAGAGAAGTATGCGGCACAGGTGCGCTTCTTCAATCGCGTGCATCGAATGCCTTTCGTCACCCTGAAAACCCGACCATTGCTCGTTCGGGCCGGTGAGTATATCCAGAAAGGTGTGGATACCCTCATCGCCACAGACATGGTGTCCATGGCGTTCCAGCATCACTACGACATCGCCTTCCTGGTGTCAGGCGACGGCGATCTCGCGCCAGCAGCGGAGGCCGTTAAGGCCGCCGGGAAACAGATCATCGTGGTCGCCTTCTCAAGAAGTCGTTCGTCGGCGCTCGGTCAGGCTGCAGACGACGAGGTCGTATTGAGCCCGGATTTCTTCAGCGATTGCTACTGACACTGCACCGAGGGCGATACCAGAGCACTACGACCGCAAAGGCACCCTCTGCGCGGGATAGGGATCACCCGCGAATGCGCCTTCGCCTCTCGACTTCTTGTTTCAGCACAAGCGCCCGTGCGCCTAGGACGCTTGAGCCAGTGCCCTCCCCAGGCGGGAAGGGTCCTGCAACCGTGAGCCATCCCCTCCCCAAAGGGGAGGGTCCAGGGGAAGGGTTCAGGAGAAGGGGCCCAGAACCGTGAGCCAATCCCCTCCCCAGGGGGGGAAGGGGTCTCAAAACCGTTTGCCAAAAATTTGCCTTACCGTGGCCACGAACCTCCACTTTCCGCAACCGGACGCAACAGCAAGCAACAGGTGGGCCGATGGCGGAAACGCAGGCAGGACGCGGGTTTTCCGCTTCCCACCTGCGTTTTCCCCATCGCACGCTCTTGGGCCTGTGGCTCTCTGACGCAGAGGAGGTCGGAGGTTCAAGTCCTCCAGCGCCCACCACTCAGGGGCGGGGACTGTCCACCCGGGGGAAGATGGCCGGGGCGGGCGACCCGGCGACCACCAGCTGGCCTGCCGCGCCCTGGTCGATCCGGAAGATGCTGTGGTCGACCAGGGTGTACGTGCCCGGAACCTGCAGCTGGAACTCCACGATGACTGCTCCGCCGGCGGGGATGAGGGTGGTCTGGACATTGGTCATGGGCGGACGGCCCACCGCACCTTCGGGGTAGACCCGGTCGAAGATCTCGCCAATCACGTGGAACGAGGAGACCAGGTTGGGACCGCCGTTGCCCACGTAGAGCCGGACCGTCTGGCCTACCCGCGCCCGGAGCGCGCCTTCACCCACCAGGGCACCCACGCGACCGTTGAAGACCACGTACTCGGGCCGAGCGGCGTAGCCTTTGATGGCGTCGTAGCGCTGCAGGCCACGCTGGCCACGCGCGCCCTGCGTGTAGAACTCGCCCTGGACGACGTAGAACTCTGCGTCCACCGGCGGCAGCCCACCCGCCGGTTCGACCAGGATCAGCCCGTACATCCCGTTGGCGATGTGGGAGGGAATATGGGGCGTGGCGCAGTGGTAGACGTAGAGGCCAGGATTGAGCGCCTTCCACACGAGCACCGACTCCTGGCCGGGCTTCGTCTGCGTGACCCCCGCCCCTCCGCCAGGGCCGGTGACGGCGTGGAGATCGATCGAGTGGCTCTGGGTGCTCGCGGGGTGGTTGCGCAGGCGCAGCTCCACCGTGTCGCCTTCGCGGATTCGGATCATGGGTCCTGGCACGGTACCGTTGAAGGTCCAGAACGCGTACTCCACGCCATCAGCTAGCGGGCCGCGCACCTCCCGGGTCTCGAGACGCACGACGACCCTCGCCGGAGCGCGTCGGACCGGCGGGGGGACCTGCGGAGGCGGCAGCAGGCTCGCCGTCACCACAGCGGGCGCCCCCGCATCCGTCGGGGGGACAACGCCCCCCACGCCCAGCACCATCGCTGCGGCCAGGACGCCTAGCGCCGTCGCTACGACCGGTGCCCGCCACCGGGCACTCCTGCACCCGCGCATGCGTCGCACCTCCCCAGAGCAAGCGGACGAATCTGCCCAATTCGTCGCCTTCGACCTTACGCGTTCCGGGGCGTCGGGTGAATCGGGTGCCAGACGGATTCCTGTCAGGTGTGCGCCCGATCGTGCGAATGCCGCGCGACGCCCTGCCGGCCGGCCCGCAGACCGGCTGTGCTCGCGTGTCTGCGAAGGGCCTCGCGTTCCCGATGGGGTATCTTGCCACCGTGGGCGCTGATCTCGCCCCGATGGGCGCCGATCTCGCCCCGATGATCGCCGTGCCGACGGGGGCGGTGAACGGCGCCATCGGGTGGGAGCAGCGTCGTGCTTCGTGGCAGGTGCGCGATGTGGGAAAACGCCAGCGCCGCCCCCCGTGACGCGGGACAGATCGTGGAGGCGCTTGCCTGGTGGGCTGCACACGCCCCCACGCGGCCGGCCGTCGCGGATCGCACCGTCACCCTCACGTACGGCAGCCTGTGGGCGGAGAGCGACGCCTGCGCCGAGGTCCTGGCCCGGCGCGGGGTGCGGGCGGGCGAGGCCGTGGGCGTCCTGCTGCCGAACTGCGCGCGGTTCGTGACCACGCTGCTGGCCGTCGCGCGGCTGCGCGCCGTGGCCCTGCTCTTGCCCACCACGCTGACACCGGCCGAGCTGTACCGGTACGCGGCGCTCGCGGGCGCGCGCGTGGTCGTGACCGGGCCGTCGCATCGCGCCCTGGTGCTGGAGGCAGGGGGCGAGCCCGTCACCGCGGCTGCGGATCTCCTCCTGTGTGCGGTCGATGCGCCCTCGGCCCGCACGGTGGGCCCGGACGACTTCATTGTGCAACTCACGTCCGGTGCCGACCGGCCCTCGAAGCTGGCGGTCCGGACACGGGCGGCGGTATGGGACGAGATCGCGGCGTTCGCGGACGAGATCGGGCTCACCGCGCGCGAGACGACGCTGGTGCTGCCATCGATCTTCCACTCCTACGGGCTGATCGGCGGCACGCTGGCTCCGCTGTGTCGGGGCGGACGCGTCGTCCTGCACGACGGCTTCGACCCGCTGGCCGTGCTCCGGGCGATCCGGCGCGAGCGCCCGACGATCGTGTTCGCCGTCCCCCTCATGTACCGGCACCTGGTGCAGGCTCCCCCATGCGCAGCAGCAGACCTCTCCTCCGTGCGCTTGTGCTTCAGCGCGGGCGCGCCGCTGTCCGGAGACGTCGACGAGGCATTCGCCCGACGCTTCGGTTGCAGGATCTCCCAGAACTACGGATCCACCGAGGCCGGCGTGATCGCGCTCCGGCAGACCTGGGCCCCCCACCTGCAGCACTCCGTCGGCCGACCGGTCCGCGGCCGCACCGTCACCGTGGTCGACGACCGCGGCCGCGCGCTGCCGCCGGGGCACCGGGGGGAGGTCGTCGTCTGCTCGGCGGCGGTGGCGCGTGGGTACCTCGGCGACGCCTCGGGCGACCCGGCGCTCCTCCCGGGGCGCTTCCACACCGGTGACCTCGGGTGGGTGGACGACGACGGACACCTCTTCCTGGCCGGCCGCAAGAGCAGCCTGATCCATCTGACCGAGGGCACGGTCGACCCGGCCGCCATCGAGGCCGTCATCGCCGGTCTGCCCGCGGTGCGGGACGTGGCGGTCCTGGGCGTCCCAGGTCCGGGCGGCAGCGAACAGATCAAGGCGGTCGTGGTGGCGGATGACGTGGGCCCCGAGCAGATCCTCCGGTACTGCCGTCACCGGCTGCCCGCGGCGCAGCTGCCGGCGATCGTGGAACTGCGCGACGCGATCCCTCGCACGCCGGCGGGCAAGGTCGTGCGGCGGCTTCTGCGCTGAGTCCGCGGACGAGTCCGGATCCCCCGACGGGGCGGCATCGCACGGCGTCCCCTGCGATGCACGCACGCAGCGGCATTCGCGTCCATCCCGGCCCGGGGCTGCGACACTGCGACGTCTCCTCGTGCGCAGTTGGCGCCGCGGCACTGCGACGCCCCCGGTGCGAAGGCGACGCTGCAGGCGCCCGGGTGAGAGGGGCGAGGACGCGGAGCGCGCCCGGGCGCGACAGCGGTCCTGTGGGGTGGTGCGAGAGCGCATCGATGTCGCGTAGCGCTCATCCAATGACGCCGGCCGCCCGCGCGCCGTCGAGGATCATCTGCACCGCCAGGGCCGACAGCAGAGTCCCCATTACCCGGCTGGAGACGTGCACGCCCGTGACCCCCAGCCCGCGCAGGAGCGGCTCGGCGCCCAGCAGGACCAGCCACTGGACGAGCATGGTGAGGACGATGGCCACTGCCACGAGCCCCAGCCGCAGCAGGTCGGCGCTGGCCTGCCCGACCAGGATGACCACCGCGGTGATGGTTCCCGGGCCGCTGATCAGGGGGATGGCCAGGGGGAAGATGCTGACGTCCTGGCGGCGCGCCAGAATATCGGCTTCTTCCTCGGCGGTCTCGCGGGCTCCGGAACGCCGGGCGAAGAGCATGTCCACGGCGATGAGGAAGAGCAGCACGCCGCCCGCGATCTGGAACGCTGGAATCGAGATCCGGAGCAACCGCAGCAGTGGCTGGCCTACGATCGCGAAGAAGAACATGATGCCCGCCGCGGCCAGGCACGCACGTCTTGCCACGGTTCGCCGGCCGTCAGGCGTAGCCGGGGCCAGGCTCAGGAAGAACGGCACCGTACCCACCGGATCCACCATCGCCAGCAGCGTGGCCAGAGCGGAGAGGCCGAAGCGCAGGTCGTCACCAGCCATGGACGCGCTGTTAGACACGCCGGGACCGATTCCTGGCGGGCCCGGAGGGAGTGGCGAAGGCGGTCGCTGCATGCCGGACACCCGGGCGTGGATTGGCCGAGCGCGTGTCGTCGTGCCGTCGACCGTTCAAGCAGGTGTGGACCGCACCATCGCCTGCCGTCACGTGGGGCGCTCTGCCGGTGCGACGTTGAGGGCCAGGCTGCAGGCCACGGCAACGGTCATGGCCACGATGCCCGGCAGGAAGAACGCCTCGAACCCCCAACGGTCCACGACCCACCCGTAGAGCGGTGGCGCCAGCAACCCGCCCAGGGCGCTGGTCGCGCCCCACAGCCCCGAGAACAGGCCCACGTGTGCCGACGGGATCACCTGCAGCAGCACGGGGTAGGCGTTCACGAGGAACAGCGCCCATGCCAGCCCGCCCAGGAGCAACACCGCGGCGAACGCCGCAGGCGTGCGGACGCCCTGCGCCAGCAGGAACGCCACCAGCGTCCCGGCCAGGCCCAGCCGCATCACGGGCAGGCGGCCGATCCGGTCGCCGGCCAGGCCCGCCGGCATGGCACCCGCGATGAACGTCAGGACGAAGAAGCCAAGCAGCGTCGTCGCCCCGGCGGGGTCGAGCCCCAGGTGGTGCACGCCGAAGCGCGTGAACATGTTCTGCACGCCGTTCACCGCCGCCACGGCGCACAGCCCGAGCACACCCAGGAGCACCACCGGTCGGGTGCAGGCGCTGACCGCCTCGCGCGCAATGATGGCTGGCAGCCACCGCGCGCGCTGCCGGGCAGTCGGGTCCGCCCCGGCGTGCACGGCGTCGCGCGGCTCCCGGATCGTCGCCAGGATCACCGTCAGCGCCCCCACCGCCACCAGCGCGCCGGCGTCGAACGGGAGCAGCGGCCGCCCGCGCGACGCCGGTGCCAGCACGAAGAAGGCGACGAGGGCCCCGCACCCGGCCAGGGCCGTGATGAGCCCGTTGGCCCGCGCGCGCCGCATCTCCGGGGTGATGTCCGGCATCAGGGCCAGCAGTGGCCCCGCCGACAGCGCGAGGCCCACGTTCATCGCCACGGTCACGGCCAGCAGCGCGCCCAACGACGCCGCGCGCGCCACCAGAGCCAGCCCCAGCGCCGCAAGCGGCATGCCGGCCACCAGGAATGGCGTGCGCCGGCCCCACCGTGTCCAGGTCCGGTCGCTCAACGCCGCGACGTACGGCACCAGCGCGATGGCAAAGACGTTGTCGAGCACCATGACGAGACCGATGAGGGTGTTGCTCGTCGTGAACCGGCCGTACAGCAGCGGCACGTAGGCGTTGTAGTTGGCCCACACGAGCTGCGTGGCCAGGGCACCCAGGCCCAGGGCGATGGTGCGGTGCATCGGTCCATGGGGCTTCGGCGGTGGAGGCAAGAGTCCTGGCCGCTGGCGCCCGTACGCGCAGCGGCCGGTGCGCGACCCGGGCGACAGCAGCGCCACGGCCGAATAGGACAGCGACGGCCTAGGTCTCGATAGGCAACGCGGCATGCCGACGCCCGAGGCGTGCACCAAGGACAGGAAGGGGCACGGCAAGGACGAAATTCGTGAAGACGAGGACCACCTAGGTGGCGGGCCTGCCGCCAGTGGCGGCGGGTGAAGGGAACGCATCGCCCTACCATGGGGGCGGGACATGACGCATCGCACGGGCACGGTGCCAAAGTCAGTACTGGACGACATCATCCGTCGGATCGTCGAAGTGGCGAAGCCGAAACGGATCATCTTGTTCGGCTCGGCCGCGCGCGATGAGATGGGTCCCCACAGCGACGTGGACCTGTTGGTCGTGGTGTCGGAGGGGGTGCACCGCCGAAAGACTGCGCAGGAGATCTACCGGAGGCTGGCAGGCCTGGGTGTGCCAAAGGACGTGGTGGTGGTGACGGAGAGCGACGTGGAGAGGTACGGGGACGAGCCGAGTCTCGTGCTCTACCCGGCGCTGCGGGAGGGCAAGGAGCTGTACCGTGCCGCGGGATAGCCGGGTGCCCGGATCGGCGGAGGACGGGATGGCACGGGCAAGGGGAGATCTGGCCTTGGCCAAGGTGCCGTTGCCGGAAGGGGGATTCTACGAGGACTTGTGCTTCCACGCGCAGCAGGCAGCCGAGAAGGCGATCAAGGCCGTGTACAGGCATCATGGCTTGGCCTTCCGGTACACGCACGACTTGGCGGAGCTCCTGGCGGGTCTGAAGAACCGCGGCATCGACGTGCCTCCGGCTATAGAGGATGCGCAAGTGTTGAGCAGCTACGCGTCGGAGGCGCGTTACCCAGGTTTGAGTGAACCCGTCGGCGAAGAGGAGTATCGGCAAGCGGTTGAGCTCGCGGAGAGGTTGGTCCGCTGGGGTGAGGGGATCATCAGCAGAAGTACGTCTTGATCCCGACAGGGCGCCGGCCACCCCGTTCCCCACAGGCCCCGGCACTGGCCGTCGAGGGCCCTGGCCACGCCCAGGGCGCAGATTCGTTCTTCTTGTCGTACCGCCCCCGTGTACGACAAGCCCCGTGGCGGGCGCACGCCCTTCCCCGAGAGCCAACACGGGCGCGTGGGAGCGTCAGCGGAGGCCACTCCCAGGCTATGGCCGATCATCACGTCCACCCGCACCCTGAAGCGCCCCGCCCGCCCGCCGACCGGCACGCGGGGCACACCCCCAAGATGTTCCGCGACCGGTTTTGGGTCTGCCTGGGGCTCACCGTGCCCATCCTGGCGGTATCCGACCACGTCCGCAGCTGGCTGGGGCTGCCGCCCGTGCGGTTCCCGGGCCTTGTAGGGCTGGAGCCGGTGCTGGCGACGGCCGTCTACCTCTACGGCGCGGGGCCCTTCGTCGTCGGCGCGGTGCGGGAAGTCCGCGGGCGCACCCCGGGCATGATGACGCTGGTGGCGCTGGCGACCACGGTGGCCTACGGCTACAGCCTCGCAACGACCCTCGGGCTGCCGGGCGAATCGTTCTACTGGGAGCTCGCCACGCTGGTGGTGGTGATGCTGCTGGGGCACTGGGTCGAGATGCGCGCCGTGCATGGCGCCAGCCGCGCACTCGAGCACCTGGCCTCCTTGCTCCCCCCGATGGCGCACCGCGTGCGGGATGGCGAGGTCGAGGACGTGCCGGTGGAGGCCCTCCGGGTCGGGGACGTGATCCTCGTGCGGCCTGGAGAACAGATCCCGGCAGACGGCGTGGTCGTGGAAGGATCGAGTACCGTGAACGAGGCGTTCCTCACCGGTGAATCCCGTCCGGTGCCCAAGGAGCCCGATGGCGAGGTGGTGGCGGGCGCCGTCAACGGCGAGGGAGCGCTCCGCGTGCGTGTGCTGCGGACCGGCGACGACACGGCCCTGAGTCAGATCGCGCGCCTGGTGCGCGAGGCCCAGGCGGCCCGCAGCCGCTACCAGGTGCTGGCCGATCGCACCGCGGCATGGCTGACCTACGCCGCGGTCGGTGCAGGGAGCGCCACCTTCGGCCTGTGGCTCGCCAGCCGGGCCGCGCCAGCGTTCGCCGTCGAGCGGGCCGTGACGGTGCTCGTCATCGCCTGCCCGCACGCGCTGGGGCTCGCCATCCCCCTGGTGGTCGTGAACGCGACGGCGCTCGCGGCACGCCACGGCATCCTGGTCCGCCACCGCGAGAGCTTCGAGCGGGCGCGGGAGATCCGGACCGTGGCGTTCGACAAGACCGGGACGCTGACCGAGGGGCAGTTCGGCGTGCGGGCGGTCTACGCCGATGGGCTCGACGAGGCCGAGGCGCTGCGCATCGCCGCGGCCCTGGAGGCGGCCTCCGCGCACCCGCTGGCACGGGCCATCGTGGACGCCGCCCGCCGTCGTGGCCTGGCGGTCCACGCCGCCTCGGACGTGCGGGCCGTTCCCGGCAAGGGCCTGGAGGGCACATGGGACGGTCGCCGGTACCGGGTGGGCCGCCCGGAGTGGGCCGATGAGCTCGGCGTGCCCGGAGCTGGCGCGCGGCTGCGCGACGGGCTTCGGGAGGCGGAGGCCCGCGGCGAGAGCGTGGTGGCCCTCATGGACGCGCAGCGCGTCTATGCGGTGATCGCGCTGGCCGATCGGGTGCGGGAGCGCGCCAGAGAAGCCGTGCGGGCGCTGCATGCCACCGGGCGTCGCGTTGTCATGGTCACGGGGGATGCGGACGCCGTGGCCCGCACCGTGGCCCGAGAGCTCGGCATCGACCGCTACGTCGCGCGGGTGCTCCCCCAGGACAAAGCCCGGATCGTCCGTGAGCTCCGCGCGCAGGGGCCGGTGGCGTTCGTGGGCGACGGGATCAACGACGCGCCGGCGTTGGTGGAGGCCGACCTGGGGATGGCCATCGGGGCCGGAACGAACGTGGCGATCGAGTCGGCGGACGTCGTGCTGGTGGAGAACGACCCGCTGGACGCCGTGCGGGTGCTCCGCCTCGCCGCCGCCACCTACCGGAAGATGGTCCAGAACCTCGCGTGGGCCACGGGCTACAACGTGGTGGCGATTCCCCTGGCGGCCGGGGTTGCGTACCGGGCCGGCGTGGTGCTGTCGCCCGCGATCGGCGCGCTGTTCATGAGCCTGTCCACGGTGGCCGTGGCCGCCAACGCCGTGCTGCTCCGCCGCGCACGGTTGGGGTGAGCGGGAGCACGGACCCGTGCATCGAGGGCCCGCCGTGCTCGCCCTGCTCACCCCGCTGGCCGGCGTGCGTGGGACAGGGCCTCGTCGACGACCTGAAGGAGCCGTGGCACGTTGATCGGCTTCGTCAGGTACTCGACGGCGCCGAGGTCGCGCACCTGCTGAACGCGCGTCTTCGTGGCATCGGCACTCAGGACCACCACGGGGACCTGCCGCAGGTCGGGGTGCGCGTGGAATCGCCGCAGCAGCTCCTCCCCCGGGATGTCGGGGAGGTGGAGATCGAGCAGCACGAGGTCGGGACGGTGCTCCAGCGCCAGCGCCCACCCCAGGCTGCCCTGCATGGCGGGCACCCGGCGGATGTGCGGCCGGCGGGCGAGCACCCGCTCGACCAGCCGCAGGTTCGAGACGTTGTCTTCCAGGTAGAGCACGGCGTACGTGGCCCCGGCAGCCGCGGGGCCGGCGGGCAGGCCGTCCTCCGGCGCCGCGCGCGGGAGGGCCGTGGCCGGGCTCGCGGCCGCGGGGAACTCCACCCAAAAGATGCTGCCGCCTCCGGGCCGCGGTTCGTAGCCGATGGCCCCGCCCATCGCCTCGGTGAGCCGGCGCGACAGCGCCAGGCCCAGCCCCGTGCCCTCGATGCCGGTGGCGTCCGCGCCCAGACGCTCGAAGGGTACGAACAACCGTGAGGCCTGCTCGGGCGCGATCCCGACGCCGGTGTCGGCCACCGCGATCCGCACGCGGGCCCCGGGGTGCTGGGCAACCGCGATGGTCACCGTGCCCCCCTCGACGTTGTACTTGATGGCGTTGGCCCCCAGGTTGAGCAGCACCTGCTTCACGCGTTGAGCGTCCGCCATGACGTGCAGCGCCTCGCCGGCACGCGGTGCGCACGAGAGCGTGACCGCCCGGCCGCCCGCCAGCGGGCGCAGCAGGTCCAGCGTCTCCCTGAGGAGGTCGGCCACGGGTACGGGTTCGACGGAGATCGTCATGCGGCCCGCCTCGATGCGGGCCAGGTCGAGCACCTCGTCGATCAGGGTCAGCAGGTGGCGTGACGCGTTGAGGATGTGGTGCGTCGCTTCGCGGTCCCGGTCTGTGGATTCGTCCATCTCCAGCAGCTGGGCGAAGCCCACGATGGCGTTCAGCGGCGTGCGCAACTCGTGGCTCATGCGCGAGAGGAACTCGCTCTTGGCCCGGTTGGCCGCCTCCGCGGCCTGCCGGGCGTCCTCCAGTTCGGCGGTCCGGGCGGCCACCAGGCGTTCGAGGTCGGCGGCGTGCTGCTCGAGGGCGCCGTGCAACCGGGCGAGCTCGGCGGTCTTGGCCTGCAGCCCGGCGGCCATCTCGTCGAACGCCGCGGCCATCTCCCGTAACTCCCGTGCGCCGCGCACCTCGCCGATCCTGGCGTCCAGGTGCCCGGCGCCCAGCCGCCGGACCACCTCGGCGATGGCCTGTGCCGGCCGGAGCACCTCGCGGTCGGCCACGAGCATCGCGGCGACCAGCACCAGCCCCGCCACCGTCAGAACGCCGGCGATGTCGGCCGCCGTGGCACGGTCGCTGTCGGCGTAGATCCGCGCCAGGGGAATCCCGACGGTCACGACGATGCGCCCCCGGAGGCGGCATGCTCGACCGGGGCGTACCCGTAGAGCCGGCGGACGCCGTCGGCGCCCACGCCTTCGACGGTACCCTCGTGGCCAGCCGTGCTGATCCGCGCCAGGGTCGAGCCGTCGGCCGCGCGCTGGCCGATCAGCGCCTCGACGCGGGGCTGGCGCGCCAGCACCGTGCCGTTGCGGTCGATGACCACGAGGACGCCGCCCTCGGGCAGCCCGATCCGCGCGGCCGCCCGCTCGAGTGCCGTCAGGTGCAGGGCGGCGAACACCACGCCCCGCACGGCGCCGGTCGGCGCGATCAGGGGGTACCCGAAGTTGACCGAGGGCTGGCCCGTGATGCGGCCGATCTGGTACTCGCCGATCGCGAAGGTGCGGCGGCCTACCGCGTCCTGGAAATAGGCCCGGTCGGCAATGGTGACGGGAGCTGGAAGGGGCAGCGCGCTGCACACCACGGTGCCGTCGGGTGCCGCCACCCCGAGGTTGGCGTACACCGGCCAGCGCACCAGCAGGTCGGCGAGCAGGGTGGCGCACCGGGCAGGGTCTCCTGCGCCGTCCTGGAGGACGCGCGCCAGGACGGGCAGCAGCTGCGCCGCGCCGACGACCAACAGCGCGTGGTGTTCCCGTGCGGTGCGGGCCAGCCGCAACGTCTCCGCAACAGCGGCGTCCCGCGCGCTCCTGCGCTGGGCGCTTCCAACGTAGAGGTGCAACCCGACCAGCGGCACCACGGCCAGCAGGATCAACCGCCGGACGTGGACCCGCAGGGAGGCGCCGGCGGTTGGTGGTCTGCCTTGGGCCGTGGACATTCCCGGTGCCCCCTCGGTACCTCCGATGAGCCGCTTCAGCAGCGCTGTATCCTTTTCTCCCGAGGGTCTTATGCCCAGATCCTGTCAGCCGCAGCCCGTCGGACCACTCGTCCGCGCAAAGGCCGACCCCAAAATTGAACCTGGATCCGGCGTGATCCCGAATGGTCTTCATGGTTGACGCGAGGGC
>CAZGNA010000065.1:0-13651 GCA_964526945.1 uncultured bacterium | reverse complement strand
GTCTAGCAGCGAGGGGCTGGCGCGTGAGGGCCGCCGGGAATGCGCGGACCGGGCGCGGCGCTTATGCAGGATGGGCCGCCGGACGGTGGGTGCGGTCGATGGCATGGGTGATCCGTAATCACGACCAGGTGCTGCGCGCGCTCTGGGAGCACCTCGTCCTCACGGGCATGGCGGTCGGTACCGGCCTGGCCATCGCGCTGGTCGTCGGCGTGGTGGCAGCGCGCCGGCCGCTGGTCTACCGGGGTGCCGTGGCGGTCGCGGGGGTCGTCTACACCATCCCCAGCCTGGCGCTGTTCGCCGTGCTGATTCCCATCGTCGGGCTGGGGCGCACGCCGGCGGTGCTCGGCCTGGTCGGGTACTCGCTGCTGGCGCTGATCCGCAACACGGTGGCCGGGCTGCGCGGCGTGCCGGCCGAGGTGCGGGAAGCGGCCGTGGCCATGGGGCTGGGCGGCTGGCAGCGGCTGTGGCGCGTCGAGCTGCCGCTGGCCCTGCCGGTGATCCTGGCCGGGGTGCGCGTGGTGACGGTGACGGTCGTCGGCATCGCCACCGTGGCCGCGTACATCAACGCGGGCGGGCTGGGCGCGCTGATCTTCACGGGGCTCGCCCAGAGCAACGGCGCGAAGGTCGCCGCAGGTGCCGGTGGCGCGGCGGTGCTTGCGGTCGGCGCCGACGTGGCGCTGGGCTGGCTGCAGCGGCGGGTCGCTGCGGGCACCGGCCGGTGACGGCCGGCGGCGGACGTCGTGGACTGGGGGGAGGAACGATGTGCACGCGCTGGTGGTCGGGTGTCGTCGCCGTCGTGCTGGCCGCAGGGCTGGCGGTTGCCGCAGGGGCGGAGGGAACCAAGCTCACCCTGCGGATCGGTTCGAAGAACTTCACCGAGCAGTTCATCCTCGCCGAGATGTACGCGCAGGCCCTCGAGGCGCGCGGCTATCGCGTCGAGCGGTTCCTCAACCTGGGCGGCACGCTCATCGCCCACCAGGCGGTCGCCAGCGGCAGGATCGACATGTACCCGGAGTACACCGGCACCGCTCTGGCGGCCATCGTGAAAGGGCCGGTCCTCGGCGACCCCGAGGCCGTCTACCGTCAGGTGAAGGAGTACTACGAGCGCCAGCTGGGGCTGACGCTGCTGCGCTACTCGCAGATGAACAACGGCTACGTGCTCGTGGTGTTGCCCGAGACGGCCCAGCGCTACCGGTTGAAGACCATGTCGGACCTGGCCCGGGTGGCACGCCAGCTGGTGCTGGGGGCCGGGCCGGAGTGGGCAGACCGCGAAGACGGCGTGCCGGGGCTGCGGCGGCACTACGGCATGGAGTTCAAGGAGTTCCGGCCCATGCTGACGGCGCTCAAGTACCAGGCGCTGCGGGAGCGCCAGGTGGACGTGATCAACGGGTTCACCACCGACGGGCAGATCGCCGCGCTGGGGCTGGTGCGCCTGGTCGACGACCGCCGGTTCTGGCCGCCCTATCGTGTCGCGCCGGTGATCCGCAGGGAGCTCGCCGTCCGCTATCCGGGCGTGGTCGCCACCCTCAATACCGTGACGGCGCTGCTGACCGACGAGCGCCAGGCCGCGCTGAACTGGCGCGTGGACGGCCGGAAGGAGGAGCCGCGGGACGTGGCCCGCGACTTCCTGCGGCAGCACGGCCTCCTTCGGTAGGCTGCAGCGGGCGCGCGGGAGCGGGCCGATGGCGGATGCGCTGGCGGGGGCCTGGGCCTACGCGGTCGCGCATCCGGACCGCGTCTGGCGCAGCATCGCGACCCACGCGCAGCTGAGCGGGATCGCGCTGGCCGTGGCCACCGTGCTGGCGGTCACGGGAGGAGTGCTCGTCAGCCGGTGGCAGCGGGCCGCCCCGGCGGTGCTCGCCCTGGCGAGCCTGGGCCGGGCCATCCCCCATCTTGCCATCCTGGCGGCGCTGTTGCCCCTGCTCGGCATCGGGCCCCGGCCCGCCCTCGTCGCGCTGACGCTCATCGCCATCCCGCCCGTCCTGGTGAACACCTACACGGGCATCACCGGTGTCGACCCGGGCGCCGTGGACGCCGCCCGCGGCATGGGCATGGGGCCGTGGACGCTGTTGTGGCGGGTCGAGCTGCCGCTGGTGGTGCCGGTGGTCTTCGCGGGGCTGCGGACCGCCGCCGTCAACGTCGTGGCCAGCGCCACGCTGGCGACCTTCGTCGGAGGCGGTGGGCTGGGGGATTTCATCCAGGCCGGGCTGGCGATGAACGACGTGCCGCAGATCCTGGTGGGCGCCGTGCCCGTGGCGGTCGGGGCGGTGCTGGTCGACGCGTGGTTCGGTGGGCTCGAGCGATGGCTGACCTCGCCCGGGCTCCGCGGCGCGGACGGGCCGTGATCGCCTTCGAGCACGTCGAGAAGCGCTACCCCGGGCAGGCGCAGCCTGCGGTGCGGGACGTGAGCTTCACCGTGCCGGAAGGCCGCACGTGCGTGCTGGTCGGGCCCTCGGGGTGTGGCAAGACCACGCTGCTCAAGATGGTGAACCGCCTGATCGAGCCGACGGCGGGGGTCGTGCGCGTGGCGGGGCGCAACGTCGCCGAGGTCGACCCGGTGCGGTTGCGCCGGCAGATCGGGTACGTGATCCAGCAGGTCGGGCTGTTTCCCCACATGACCATCGCGGAGAACGTGGCGACGGTCCCCCGTCTGCTCGGCTGGCCGCCCGCGCGCATCGCCCGGCGGGTCGACGAGCTGCTGGCCCTGGTGGGGATGGATCCGGCGGTCTACCGCGACCGCTACCCCCGCCAGCTCTCGGGCGGGCAGGCCCAGCGGGTGGGTGTGGCGCGGGCGCTGGCGGCCGACCCGCCCATCATGCTGCTGGACGAACCGTTCGGCGCCCTGGACCCGATCACGCGCGAGCACCTGCAGGCCGAGTTCCTGAGGATCCAGCAACGGCTGCGCAAGACGGTCCTGTTCGTCACCCACGACCTGGCCGAAGCGTTCCGCATGGGTGACCAGATCTGCATTCTCAACGAGGGCCAGGTGCTCCAGGTCGGGACGCCGGACGAGGTGCTGGCCCGACCCGCGGGGGCGTTCGTGGCGACGTTCCTGGGCACCACGCGGGCCCTGCGGCGGCTGGACCTGCTGCGGGTGGACGCCGTCATGCAGCCAACGGAGGCCGTGCCCGCAGGGGCGCCGGAGCCCCAGGCTGTCCCGGCGCCGCCGGCCCGGGAGACGAGGTGGCGCACCCCGCCGGCGGGAGCGCCGGTCGTCCAGGAACCCTTGCCCCGGGCCACCGTCGCGCGCACCGCGCCGCTGTCCGAGGCGCTGTCGCTGATGCTGGCGCAGGACGTGACGGCGCTGGTGGTGACCGACGATGGTGGTGCGCCGGTGGGCACCGTGACCCTGGAGGACATCCGGCGCGTGATGCGCACCGGGTGAGCACCTGAGGGCGCCCCGCGTCCCATCGCCGAACGCGCGTCCTGCGGGCCGCGCCAGGCCCCGGGACACGGTGGTCTCCCGCCCCTGGCGGCGCACGATTGGGGGATGCGCCTCGCCACGCGCTGGGCCTCCAGGAAGACGCCGGCGAAGCCGCGAACATTCCGCGGGAATGTCGCGGCAGTGTAGCGAACGGTCCCATCCATGCGTCCCACGCCGGAGCGTCTGAAGGCCTACCTGGACGAGATCCGGGCCTTCGTCCACGGGCCGCTGGAGGCCATCGCCGGGGAGCTCGAGCACGGCCGCACGCCGCCGGCCGCCCTGTGGGCCCTGCTGGCCGAGCGCTCGCTGCTCCGGCTGACCCTGCCGCCGGCCTACGGCGGGTGGGGCCTCGCCCTGTGCGAGTACGTCCCGATCTTGGAGACGGTCGCCCAGTCCCACGGGTCCGTGCGGATGATCGTGCACGTGCACAACGGCCTGTGGCGGCTGCTGGACCGCTACGGCACCGCCGACCAGAAGGCGCGCTACCTGCACGACTGGGCCACGGCCGGCCGGAAGCTCGCGTTCGCCCTCACGGAGCCCGACGCCGGCACCGGCCCGGACATCAAGACCGAGGCTCGTCGGACCGCCGAGGGCTGGGTGCTGCAGGGGCGGAAGTGGCTCATCACCTTCGCCGATGTCGCCGACGCCTTCATCGTGGTGGCCTACACCGACCGCAGCCGCGGGGCCGATGGCATCTCGGCGTTCATCGTCCCGCGCGAGGCGCCGGGGCTGCGCATCACGCTGCAGCCTGATGGCATGGGGCTGGCGGGCACCGGGCACGGCCTGCTGGAGTTCGAACAGTGCCGGCTGCCTCCCGACGCGCTGCTGGGCGACGAGGGCGACGGCCTGCGCATGGTGCTGCGGGATTTTCTGGACATCAGCCGAATCTCTATCGCCACGAGCTGCGTGGGGCTGGCGCAACGGGCGCTGGATCTGGCCGTGGCGCACGCGCGGCGCCGGGTGACGTTCGGGAAGCCCCTGGCCAGCCGCCAGGCGATCCAGTTCGCCCTGGCCGAGGCGGCCGTCGACGTGCAGGCGGCCCGGCTGCTGGTCTACGACGCGGCGCAGCGCGTCGATGCCGGCGCGCCCTGCACGACCGAGGCGGCCATGGCCAAGCTGTTCGGGCTCGAGATGGTGGGCCGGGTGACGGATGTGGCGTTGCGGGTGTGTGGGGGCATCGGGTATCTGCGGGGGCATCCCGTGGAGCGCATCTACCGCGACGCGCGGGCGCTGTGGTTCGAAGAGGGGACCGCGGAGATTCAGAAGCTCGTCATCGCCCGGGCGCTGCTCGATCCGCACGGAGCCTGAAGGCATGCTGGCCGCGCGGATCTACGAGGACACCAACGGCCGCCGGCTGGTGGTCGAGACGATCCCCGACCCGCGGCCGCGCGACGGCGAGGTCCTGGTGCACGTGCGCGCCGCCGGGCTCTGCGGCACCGACCTGGAGATCCTCGATGGGCTGCGGCTGCCGCCGGACGTCGTCTGGCCGGTCGTCCCCGGGCACGAGGTGGCGGGCGAGGTGGTCGAGGTCGGCGCCAACGCCGAGCCCTGGCGCCCGGGACACCGGGTCGTCGTCAACCCCTACGTGGCGTGCGGGCGCTGCTGGTCGTGCCTGGACGGGCGGCAGTCGGCCTGCCAGGCCCCGCAGCTGGTGGGCCTCACCCGCCAGGGCGGCTTCGCCGAGCTCATCGCGGTCCCCGCCAGCAGCCTGTTTCACCTGCCGACGCACCTGCCGTTCGCCGTGGGGGCGATCCTGCCCGATGCGGTGGGCACGGCCTACCACGCGGTGATGACCCGTGGCGAGCTCCAGCCCGGGCAGCGCGTGATGATCTACGGGGCAGGTGGCGTGGGGACCCACGGGGTGATGCTGGCCAAGCTCTTCGGCGCCGACCCCGTGATCGCCGTGGTGCGGCGCGCGGCGGTGGCCGAGCGGCTGACGCGCCTGGGCGCCCAGGTGGTGGTCGTGGGGGGCGAGACCAACCCGGTGCGGGAGATCCGCCGCATGACCGACGGCCGCGGCGTGGACCTGAGCGTGGACTTCGTCGCCCGGCCCGAGTCCGTCCGGACCTGCATCGGCGCCACGCGCATCGGCGGGCGGATCGTGCTGGTCGGCGTCTCCGACGACCCGCTGGTGTTGCCGGGGTCGTCGTACCTGGTGCGCCGCGAGGTGGAGATCCGGTCCGCGTTCGGCGCCACGCCCCACGAGATGGCGATCGTCATCGGCCTGGCTGCGTCGGGGCGGCTGGACCTGACGCGCAGCGTGTCCCGGCGGTGGCCGCTGGCGCAGATCGAGGAAGCGTTTCGCACCCTGCGCCACCGGCCTCCGGACGTGGTGCGGGTCGTCGTCACCGACGAGCCGTCCTGACGGCAGCAGGGAGCACACGGACGCGGCGGGCCGCCGGGCGCGGCGGCCACGTGCAGGACGCCGCGTCGCATGCACGGTGAGGGACGAGATGGGACAGTTGACGGGCAAGGTGGCCCTCGTGACCGGCGCGACCAGGGGCATCGGCCGGGCAACGGCCCTGCTCCTCGCCGAACGGGGGGCCGATGTGGTCGTCCACTACCACGCCTCCGATGCGGTGGCGGCGGAGCTCGTGCAGACCATCACCGCGCGGGGCCGGCGCGCCATCGCGCTGCGCGCCGACCTGGAACGGCCGGACGAGATCCGGCAGCTGTTCGCCGACCTGCACCGGCAGATGGGCGGCCTGGACATCTTCGTCGCCAACGCCGCCGCCACGGCGTTTCGGCCCGTCGTCGCCCTCAAGCCCCATCACCTGGCGCGCACGTACCAGCTCAACGTGTTCGCGTTCGTGCAGGCGGCGCAGGAGGCGATCCGCCTGATGGCGGGACGCCGCGGCAAGATCGTGACGGTCTCGAGCTTCCCCACCTGGCGCTACCTCCCCGACTACGGGCTGCTGGCCTCCGCCAAGGCCGCGCTGGAGGCCCTCACCCGCTACCTGGCCGTGGAAGCCGCTCCCCTGGGGATCACCGTGAACGGCGTGAGCCCGGGCGCGGTGGACACCGACTCCTTCCAGGCCTACGCCAGGGCCGACCCGCAGGGCCTGGTGGCAGCCATGGTGGCCGCGACCCCCAAGGGGCGTCTGGGGACGCCCGAGGACATCGCCCGGGTGATCGCGTTCCTCTGCTCGGACGACGCCGAGTGGATCGTGGGGCAGACGATCACGGTCGACGGCGGGCTGACGCTCCCGACCCCCGGGTATCGGTCACCGGGCGCGCCGGCCTAGCGCCCCCAGGTCATTGCACAGGCCGCCCAGGTGAACCCGCCGCCGAAGGCCACCGCGACCAGGCGGTCGCCGTCACGCAGGCGGCCGTCCTGGCGCGCTTCCCACAGGGAGATCGGTACCGACGCCGCCGACGTGTTGCCGTAACGGTCGATGGTGCAGATGAACCGCTCGAGGGGCAGACGCATCGCCCGGGCCACGGCCTCCAGGATCCGCTGGTTGGCCTGGTGGGGCACGATCCACGTGATCTCGTCCAGCGTCAGCCCGGCCCTGCGGGTGACCTCCTCGATGACCTCGGGCACCACGCGGACGGCGAGCTTGAACAGCGTCCGGCCGTCCATCCGGGGATAGTGCAGCCGCTGCGCCAGCACCTCCTGGGTGATCGGCATCCGGCTGCCCCCGGCCGGCAGTTTCAGCATGTCACCGGCGCCGCCGTCGGCGTGGGCCACCGACGCCAGCACCCCCGCACCGCTGGTGGACGGTCCCATCACCACGGCCCCGGCGCCGTCCCCGACCAGGACGCACAGCGTCCGGTCCGTCCAGTCCACCAGCTTGGAGAGCACCTCGGCGCCCACCACCAGCGCGTACCGGATCAGGCCCGCCTCGATCATCTGCGCGGCCGTGATCATGGCGCACAGGAAGCTGGAGCAGGCTGCCAGCACGTCGCAGGCGCCGGCGCGTCTTGCCCCGAGCCGCTTCTGGATCAGGCAGGCGGTGGCCGGGAACAGCATGTCCGGCGTCGTGGTCGCGCACAGGATGAGGTCGAGGTCGGCCGCGGACAGGTTGGCGTCGCGCAGCGCGTCCAGGCAGGCGGGCACCGCCAGGTCGGAGGCCGCCTGGTCGGGCGCGGCGATGTGCCGCGTCCGGATGCCGGTGCGCTCCACGATCCACTCGTCCGAGGTGTCGACCCGTGTGGCCAGCTCGTGGTTGTCGAGGAGTCGCGGCGGCACGTAGATGCCCAGCCCCAGCACCGCCGCACGGGTGGTCACCGGCTGGGGCGCGACCTTCGCGCGCGCGGTGTAAGTCTGTTGCATGATTATTATGCATTCGACGAGCACTGCGGGGATCCTCTTGGGGCACGTCGTGCGGCAGGTCGGACCACGACAGCGCTGGCCTGTCCGGATGCCCCGGTGGCCCCACGCGCGCGGCGACGTGCCGGCGCGTCCACGCCACGCCCGGGGCTGCCGGGAGCTAGCGCGACAGGTGGATGTCCTTCTGCCGGGGGTCCAGCGCGTCCCGCAGCCCGTCGCCTACCAGGTTGAACGCCAGCACGGTCAGCGAGATCATCACGCCCGGCGCGATGGCGATCTGCGGATAGGTGAGGATGAACGCGCGGCCGTCGGCCAGCATGCCGCCCCACGACGGCGTGGGCGGCTGCGCCCCCAGGCCCAGGAACGACAGCGCCGACTCCAGCAGGATGATGCCGCCGATGCCAAGGCTGGCGATCACGATCACCGGGCTCAGGACGTTGGGCACGATGTGCCGGAGGATGATCCGGCCCACGCCGGCGCCGGCGGCCTGCGCCGCCAGCACGAACTCGCGCTCGCGCAGGCTGAGCACCTCGGCGCGCACCACCCGGGCGTACTGGGCCCAGGTGGTCAGGCCGATGATGACCACCACCGTCACCAGGCTCGGGCCCAGCACCGCGGCCAGGGTGATCAGCAGCACCAGCAGCGGGTAGGCCATGAGGGTATCCACCAGGCGCGAGAGCACCGCATCCACGGCCCCGCCCAGGTAGCCCGCCGTGGCGCCGACGGCCACGCCGATCACGACGGCGATGCCGGTGGCCAGCAGGCCCACGACCAGTGCCACCCGCGTGCCGTGGATGATCCGGCTCAGCACGTCCCGGCCGATGTGGTCGAAGCCCAGCGGGTGGCTCCACGAGGGCGGCGCGCCCCGCATCCCCCGGAAGACCTCCTGGTAGGGGTAGGGCGCGAACACGTCCGGGGCCGCGGCCAGGACCAGCAGGATCAGGATGAACACCAGGCCGGCCACGCCCGGCCGGTAGCGCACGAACCGCCGCCAGCCGCGGCTCCACTCCGACCGGCGCGCGGCCTCCAGCCGGACGGGGGCGAGGGGGGCGACGGTCAGGTCCTCGCGCATGGGCTCACCGGATGCGGATCCGCGGGTCGATGAAGCCGTAGACGAGGTCGGTCGCCAGGTTGCCCAGGACGACCAGCACGCTCAGCAGCAGCACGATCGCCTGCACGACCTGGTAGTCGACCCGGTTGACCGACTCGATGAACAGCTGACCCAGTCCGGGGAGCGCGAACACCGTTTCGACCACGATGGTCCCGCTCAGGATGAACGCCAGACGGTAGCCGATCACGGTGACGATGGGCAGCAGGGCGTTGCGCACGGCGTGCTTGAGGACCACGCGGCGTTCGGGCAGGCCCTTGGCCCGGGCGGTGCGCACGAAGTCCTCGCCCAGGGCGTCCAGGACCGACGACCGCATCAACCGCGCCAGCAGCGCCAGCTGGCTGGAGACGATCACCGCCACCGGGAGGACGTACCCCTGCCACCCGGGCAGCCCGAAGGGGGGCAGCCAGCGCAGCACCAGCGAGAAGACCACGATGAGCATCAGGCCGACCCAGAAGTTGGGCAGGGCCACGCCGACGGTGGTGCTCACCATGATGGCGTAGTCGAACAGCGAATAGCGCCGGACCGCCGCCACGATGCCGGCGGGCAGCGCCAGCGCCACGGACAGCGCGAAGGCCACCAGGTTGAGGGTGATGGTGACCGAGGCGGCCTCGGCGATCATGGTGCGCACGGGCACGCCGCTGCGGACCACCGATTCGCCGAAGTCGCCGCGGGCCATGTTGCCGATCCAGCGCAGGTACTGCTCGTGCAGCGGGCGGTCCAGGCCCCACCGGGCCCGGATGAGGTCGATCTGCTCCTGGGTGATATGGGCTTCGCCGATCATCAACGAGATGGGGTCGCCGGGGATGAGGTGCATCATGGCGAAGGTGCCCACACTGACCAGGAAGATCACCAGCAGGCCCTGGAGCACGCGGCTGACGAGGTAGCGCTGCATCTAGGAGGTCGCGCGCGGCGCCCCCGCGCCGGCGTCTACTCGATCCACCACCGGTAGGCCAGGCGGTAGAGGGCGGTGTCGCCCTGCAGGGCCGTGGTCGGGAGGCCCTTGATGCGCTTGCTGAAGATGTTGTACCAGTCCCAGTACATGATGAAGAGGAACGGCACTTCCTCGGCCACGATGGCCTGGATCTCGTGGTAGATCCTGCGGCGCTGGCTCGTGGTGGTGGCCCGGAGCCCGGCTGCCAGCAGCTCGTCGACCCGCGGGTTCTTGAAGCGGGAGAAGTTGCGCGCGGCGTCCGACCGCAGCGTGTCCGAGGCGTCGGGCTCGCCGCCGGTGCCGCCGTAGGTCCAGTTGAACAGCGAGGCGTCCATCTCGCCCTTGGGCAGCTGGGCCAGGATCGTCGCCACCGGCCGCTCGACCAGCCGCATCTCGATGCCCACCGCCGCCAGGTCCTGCTGCACGACCTCGGCCTCGGGCCGGCGGGCGCGGTCGCCGGTGATCGTGACGCAGGTGAACGAGGCGCGCCGCCCGTCCTTGACGCGCACGCCGCCGGGGCCCAGCCGCCAGCCCGCCTCTTCCAGCAACGCCCGGGCGCGGGTGGGGTCGTAGGGGTACTGCTTGACGTTGGGGTTGTACCAGGGCTGGAGGCTTGGGGCCAGGTTGGAGGTGGCCAGCACCGCGGTGCCCTTGAAGACGTCGTCGATCAGCCGCTGGCGATCGATGGCGTACATCATCGCCTGCCGCACCCGTTTGTCGGAGAGCACGGGGTGGTCGTTGTTCAACGGGAAGTGGTTCACCGCCAGGCTGGCGGTCTTGAAGACGGTGTAGTTGGGATCGGCGGCGAAGCGCAGGTTGTCCTCCGCCAGCAGGGGCCACACCGCCGAATCGGCCTGGCCGGTGCGCAGCGCGATGGCCCGCACCGAGGCCTCGGGCACGATGTCCTCCCGGAACTGGTCGATGTGCGGGCGGCCGCGGAAGTGCTGGTCGAACGCCTCCACGACGGTGTACTCGGCGGGCCGCCACTCCTTGAGCCGGAAGGCCCCGGTGCCGATGGGGGCGCCCTTGTAGGCGCGCTCGCCGACGCGGCTGTGGTAGTGGGCGGGCACGATGAACTGCGTCGCCACCCGGCGCAGGAAGGCCGCGTTGGGTTCCTTCAACCGCACGACCACCGTGTACTTGTCGGGGATGGTGATCCGATCGATCCCCGTGTACAGCGGCGCCTTGACCGTCCCGTTGGCGGGATTCCCGTAGAACTCGTACGTGTACTTGACGTCCTCCGCGGTGAACTCGCGCCCGTCGTGGAACCGCACGCCTCGACGCAGCGTGAAGGTGTACGTGAGGCCGTCGCGAGAGACCACGTAGTTCTCGGCCAGGACCTTCTCCAGGACGAAATGCTCGTTGACCTCCAGCAGCGCGTTGTGGATCTGGGTGATGATCGTGCGGTGCACGCTGGGGCCGTCGTCGTCGGGGCTGAGGCTGGAGATCTCGTGGTGGCCGGTCACCCGGACGGTGCCGCCGCGCCGCGGGCCGGGGGCGGCGGTGACCAGCACCGGACGGCGGATCAGGACCGGAACGGCGGTGGCGGCCCCCAGGAGCGCGGCCTGCCGGAGGAACGCGCGGCGCGTGGTCGCAGGCAGATCGCGCAGCGCCTTCTCGATCACCAGGGCGTCAGCGTCGTCGCGACCCATGGTTCTCCCTCCCGAGCTGGTGCTGTATGCCTGGTGATTCCGCACCGTCCGGCGGCCCTCCTCCGCCGGCCGGCGCATCCCGCTCCGTTGCGCCGGTGCTCACCCGCGGTCGCCGCTCTCGCACGTCCTCGTGGCGCCGGCCGTCCGTGTGCAGAGCATTCCCGCACCGCTAGCCTATCAGCCGGGCCGCACCATGGCCGGCGGGCGCTCGCCGGCGACGTCGCAGGGGCGGCTCGCACGGCGTCTCCGTCGGGCGGGTCCCCTCCGCAGTTCCCTGCGTCCCAGACCGTCCGTCAGGCCGCCGTGCGCCCCCCTGGCCGCCCTACTCGATCCACCACCGGTAGGCGGTGGCGTAGATGGCGAACCCGTCCTCGGGCTTGGTGGGCAGGCCCTTGATCCGCTTGGTGAAGACGTTGAACCAGTCCCAGTACATCATGTACAGGACCGGCACGTCCTCCACGAAGATGCGCTGCACCTCCTGGTAGATCTTCTGGCGCGCGCGCACGTCCACCTCGCGCAACCCCTGGGCCAGCAGCTCGTCCATGCGCGGGTTGCTGTACTGGGCGAAGTTGCGCACCGCGCCGGTGCGCAACGTGTTGGACGGGTCGGGTTCCAGCGCGCCGCTATTGTACGTCCAGTTGAACAGCGACGCGTCCAGCTCGCCCCGGGGCAGCTGTGCCAGGATGGTGGCCACCGGGCGCTCGATGATGCGCATCTCGATCCCCACCGCCGCCAGGTCCTGCTGCACGATCTCGGCCTCGGGCCGCCGGGCGCGGTCGCCGGTGATCACGGCGCAGGTGAAGGACAGGCGCTGGCCGTCCTTGACGCGCACGCCCCCGGGCCCGAGGCGCCAGCCGGCCTCCTCCAGCAGCGCGCGGGCACGGGCGGGGTCGTACGGGTACTTCTTGAGGGTGCGGTCGTACCAGGTGCGCATCGACGGCGGGTAGATGGAGTCGGCGATGATGGCCGTGCCCCGGAAGACGTCGTCGATCAGGCGCTGCCGGTCGATGGCGTGGATCATCGCCTGGCGCACGCGGCGGTCGGCCAGCTGCGGGAGCTTGTTGTTTAGGGGGAAGTGGTTCAGGCCGGTGCTGGAGGTGCGGAAGACCGTGTAGGCGGGGTCGGCCTCGAAGCGCAGGTTGTCCTCGGCCAGCAGCGGCCAGGTGGCCGAGTCGGCCGTGCCGGTGCGCAGGGCGATGGCCCGCACCGAGGCCTCGGGCACCACGTCCTGGCGGAAGAAGTCGATGTGGGGGCGGCCGCGGAAGTGCTGGTCGAACGCCTCGACGATGGTGTACTCGGCGGGACGCCACTCGCGCAGCTTGAACGGGCCCGTGCCCATCGGCTGGCTCTTGTAGGCGCGCTCGCCGATGCGGCTGTGGTACTTCGCGGGCAGGATGAAGGTGGTGGCCGTCTGGACCAGGAACGGCGCGAACGGCTCCTTCATCTTCACCACGACGGTGTAGCGATCGGGGAGCTCGACGCGGTCGACGGCGCGGAAGTAGATGGCGTCGTTGGACGCGTTGGCCGGGTTCATGTGGTACTCGAAGGTGTACTTGACGTCCTCGCCGGTGAACTCGCTACCGTCGTGGAACTTCACCCCGCGGCGCAGCCGGAAGCGGTACTGCAGGCCGTCCCTGGCCACCTCGTAGTGCTCGCACAGCACCTTCTCCAGCACCAGGTAGGGGTTGGCCTCGATCAGGGCGTTGTGGATCTGGGTGACCACGACCCAGTGGACCGACGGGGCGTCGTCCTGCGGGCTCAGGCTGGCGACTTCCTGGTGGCCCATGACGCGGACGGTGCCGCCCCGCCGGGGGCCCGGCGCCGCCTCCACGATGAGGGGATGGCGCACGAACACCGGCACTGCCGCTGCCCCTGCGCCCAGCGCCGCCGCCTGCTTGAGGAACGCGCGGCGCGTGGTGGACGGCAGGTCGCGGAGGATCTTCTCGAGCGGGACGTCGTCGGGCTGTCGGCTCATGGCTGGCGCCTCCGGGTGTGACCTGCCCGTGGGGTTCGGCGCGCCCGGGACCGGCTTCCTGCGACGGCGCGTGCACCCTCTGGAGCCAGGCCGCGGGGCCCACGTCGCTGCGGCTGGGGATTGGAGGGTGATCGGCGGCGGGACGACGCGGCTGCTGACCTCTACCTCTCCACGGCTGGGGAGTGGAAGGCGTGCCGCCGCTGTGCCGCGGGGCAGGCTTGAGTAGATCACCGCGCCCCCGGGGTCCTTGCACCGGTCCGCGCGGCTGTGCTATAGTCCGTGGCA
>CAZGNA010000064.1:0-13742 GCA_964526945.1 uncultured bacterium | reverse complement strand
GCGGCCGCCGCCAGCAGGGCGAGCCCTGCTGCGGCCGCGCGGTCCGAGGCGTGACGCCGACGTCCAGCCGCCATGGTGGCCTACCGCACGGCCGCCAGCACCGCAAGGCCCACGGCCCAGCAGTAGACGCCGAACCAGGCCAGGCGGCGGCGCTCCACCAGATGCATCAACCAGGCGATGGCCGCCATGCCCACCAGGGTGGCCACGGTGAATCCGGCCACCAGGTCTGCGAGGCTGATCCCGGTGTCTGCAAGGCGCGGCAGGTCCTTGAGCGAGAAGAGCGACGCGCCCAGGATCGCGGGCACCGCCATCAGGAACGAGAGCCGCGCCGCCTCTGCCCGGTGCAACCCCAGCGCAAGGCCGGCGACGATCGTGACCCCCGACCGCGAGATGCCGGGCACGATGGCGATCGCCTGGGCCACGCCCAGGGCCACGCCGTCCAGCGGCGTGGCGTCGGTCAGCCCGCGTCGGCCGCGCTCCCGCTGCCAGAACAGGATCGTGCCGGTGGCCAGCAACTGCAGCGCGGCACCGCGCACCGAGGTGAACAGGCGTTCCAGGGGAGTCTCGAACGCCAGGCCGATGGTGGCGGTCACTGCTGTTGCGACCACGACCGCGACGGCCGGCGCGGCATAGGGATCGGCGCGTCGGCCCACCCATGCCATGGCGCCCCGTACCAGCCGCCCGAGGTCCCTGCGGAAGAGGATCACGGCCGCTGCGGCGGTGCCCAGGTGCAGCACCGCCTCGAGCACGAGTCCGGGTCGCGCAACGCCCAGGAAGTACTCGGCGAACAGCAGGTGCGCCGTGCTGCTGACCGGCAGGTACTCGGTCAGCCCCTGGACCAGGCCGAGGACGACGAGGTTGAGCACGGCCGCGCTCCTGCGGATACCAGGTCGATGTGGTCCGACGTCATTGCGTCCACGGACGCCGTCTTATCGTACGTCTGTTCGCCCCAGGCGTCAATACCCCGGCAGGCGCCACGCCGGCAGGCGCCACGCCCGCTCGCGGGGACGTGTCCGCTCGCCCACGCTGGATCAGACCGGTGCGGGCACCAGGTCCAGGGACCGCAGCACGGTGCGGATCTGCTCCTCCTCCTTGGGCGTCACGTCCACGAGCGGGAGCCGGGGCTTGCCGCAGTCGAACCCCACGAGTCGCAGCGCCGCCTTGACCGGCACCGGGTTGGTGGTGATGAACAGCACCTTGAACAGCGGGAACAGCCGCCGGTGGAGGCGCAGCGCCTCGGCCACCTGCCCGGCGAAGTAGGCGCGGATCATCTGCTGGATCTCGGCCGCCACGAGGTGCCCTGCGACGCTCACCACTCCCACCGCGCCCACCGCCAGCTTGGGGAGCGTCAGGCTGTCGTCGCCGCTGTAGATCGCGAAGCGCTCGGGGGTCTTGAGGCGGATCTCGGACACCTGGTCCAGGCTGCCGGCCGCCTCCTTGACCGCGACGATGTTGGGGATCTCCGCCAGCCGCGCGATCGTGTCGGGGGTGCAGTTGACCGCGGTCCGCCCCGGGATGTTGTACAGCATCACGGGCAACGGCGTGCTCTCGGCGATGGCGCGGAAGTGGGCGTACAGGCCGTCCTGCGACGGCCGGTTGTAGTAGGGGTTCACCAGGAGCAGCCCATCGCATCCCGCCCGCGCAGCCTCCTGGGAGAGGTGGATCGAGTGGGCCGTGTCGTAGGTGCCAGTGCCCGCGATCACCTTGGCCCGATCGCCCACGGCCTCCTTGACGGTGTGGAACAGCCTGATCTTCTCCGCGTCGGAGAGCGTGGGCGACTCGCCGGTGGTGCCGGCGACCACCAGCCCGTCGTTGCCGGCCTCGATCAGCCGGCGGGCCAGCTGCGCGGCCTTGGCATAGTCCACCGCGCCGCTGGCGTCGAAGGGCGTGACCATGGCGGTGACGACGTGTCCAAACGGCCCCATCCTGGGTCCCTCCTCGACGTGGTATCGGGCGCCTACCGCGTGCTCACCCCCGCGCGCGGGCGCAGGGAGCCTGCGGCCACCAGCGCTTCGGCGATCTGCACCGCGTTGGTGGCCGACCCCTTCCGCAAGTTGTCGGCGCAGACGACGAGCCGGAGGCCATGCGGGTCGACGCGGTCGGGCCGGACGAGCCCGACGTAGACCGCATCCCGCCCTGCGGCCAGCAGCGGGGTGGGGAATCGGCCGGCGGCAGGATCGTCGACGACCTCCACCCCGGGGAACGCGGCCAGCACCTCGCGGGCCGCCTCCGGGGACAGCGGGCGCCCCAGCGTCACGTGCACGACCAGGGTGTGGCCCACCAGAACCGGCACGCGCAGCGTGGTGACGGTCAACGGCACCGCGGCGCCCAGCATCTTGTGGGTTTCGGCCACGATCTTGGCCTCTTCCTCGGTGTCTCCGTCGGGCTGCCACTTCCACTGCGGACGGACGTTGAACGCCAGCGGCGCGTCGTCGGCAGCGGTCGCGATGCGCGCCAGGTCGCCGTCTGCGAGCGCGTCGGGGATCTCCAGCAGGCGCTGCGTTTGCGTCAGGAGGGTCCGGACGTTGTCGACGCCACCGCCGGAGACCGACTGGTAGGTGGCCACATGGACGCGCCGCAGCCCCGCGGCGACGTCCAGGGGCTTCAGCGCCATCACGAGCGCCACGGCACAGCAGTTGGGGTTGGCGATGACGCCGGCGTGCGACCGCAGGGCCTCGCCGTTCACCTCGGGCACCACCAGCGGGACCCGCGGGTCGAGCCGCCAGGTCGAGGAGTTGTCGATCGCCACCCCCCCGCAAGCCGCCACCTCCCAGGCGTAGCGGCGGCTGGCGTCGTCGCCGCCTGCGAACAGCACCAGGTCGTGCTCCAGGACGTCGTCGCCGGTCACCTCGACGGGCACCTGGGCCTCCCCGAACGGGACGGTGGACCCGGCCGACCGCGCGGTGGCGAACAGCCGCAGGTGCTGCAGTGGGAAACGCCGCTCGGCGAGCACCCTGACCATCGTGCGCCCGACCATCCCGGTCGCCCCCACCACCGCCACACGCAGGCCTCCGGTCACCATCTCCCCACCTCCGTCCTGTCGCCCTCCTGTGGCCGTACCCCCGCGCAACACCTCCGCGGCGCGGCACGACGCCTTGCCCACTACCCTACCGCAAATCCAGCAGGTGCTCCAGCCCGTACACCAGCCCCTCGAGAGTCCCGACCCGTCGGATGGCCAGGAGCAGCCCGGGCATGAACGACTCCTCGCTCAGCGAGTCATGGCGCACCGTCAACACCTGTCCCGGCCCGCCAAAGAGCACCTCCTGATGAGCGTTCAGCCCGGGGAGCCGCACGCTGTGCACCCGCACGCCGTCGGCCACGCCGCCCCGGGCACCGCGCACCAGCTCCTCCTCCGCCACCGCCGGTGCCGGCGCCGCCGTGCGTGCCTCGGCGATGAGCCGCGCGGTCTTCAGCGCCGTCCCCGACGGCGCATCGCGTTTGCGATCGTGGTGGAGCTCGACGATCTCCACGTGCGGGAAGAACCGGCTGGCGATGCGCGCGAACTCCATCAGGAGCACCGCGCCCAGGGCGAAGTTCGGCGCGACGACCGCGCCCGTCTTCTGCGCAGCGGCCAGTGCTCCCAGCGCCTCGAGCTCCGCAGCACCCACCCCGGTGCTGCCCACCACGGGCCGGACGCCCCGCGCGAGCGCCTCACGGGCGTGGGTGGCGGCTGGCGCCCCGGGCACGAACACGACGAGCACGTCGGGCGCGGCGGCCCACACGGCGTCGAGGTCGGCCACGATGGGCACGCCCGCGGCACCCGCGCCGGCCACCTCGCCCGCATCGCGCCCCACCGCCTGCTGCCGGCCGAGGGCAGCGACCAGCTGCAGATCGGGTTCGCGCAGAATGGCCCGAACGCTGGCCCGCCCCATCCGCCCCGCCGCGCCGCTGACGGCGACCCGCACCGGTCCGTCGCTCACACGCCTCATCCTCCCGGTGTGACGTTCGACGCGCTCGGGCGTTTCTCCTCAGGGGCCATGTCGGGATGTCCACCACGGGGACCGCCGGGGATGCGAGCCCGTCGTGGCCGCGCGTGATGCGGGGACGCGCCGCCCCACGGCACGGCCGCGGGCACCGTACCTGCCGCGCGTCCCGCACGATGAGACGGGCTGCAGGCCGGGCGGGCGTGTCAGCCGGCTGCGGTGGCCACCGGGGCCGGCGCCGTCTTCGGCAGCAGGCCCAGACACCGCGAGAACGTGCTCTCCAGGCGCGCACCGAGCCCGTCATGCGTCGCCAGCGGGCCGATGGCCGCCATCGCCATCTGGTCCGCCGTGAAGATGTCGCGGGCCAGACGCCGGATCGCCTCGGGGGTGACGGCATCGATCTTCTGAATCAGCTCGTCCATGGTGAACTGCCGCCCGTGGTAGAGCTCGGAACGCGCCAGCTTGCTCATGCGGCTGCCGGTGCTCTCCAGGTTCAGCAGCACGTTGCCCTTGAGGGACTCCTTGGCGCGCGCCACCTCGTCGTCGCGCAGGGTATCGGCGAGCCTGGCGATCTCCTCCAGGGTCAGCTGCACCACCGCCGGCCCGGCCTCCGGGCTCATGGCGGCATAGACCACGAACAGCCCGCCCTCGCGGTACGCCGGGGCATACGACGCGATGGTGTAGACCAGCCCGCGCTTCTCCCGGATCTCGTAGAACAGCCGGCTGGACATCCCGCTGCCCAGGACGTTGTCGAGCACCTCCAGGGCGTACAGCTCGTCGTCGGCCTGCGCCCGCCCCCGGGTGGCCAGGCACAGATGCACCTGCTCCACGTCCTTGGCGCGCAGGCTGATGGTCGGCTCCAGTGTGGGAATCCACGTGGGCTGCGGCGCCGTGCGCCCGTCCCACCCGCCGAGGAAGCGCTCCAGGAGCGCCACCACCGCGTCGTGGCAGACGTCGCCGGCCACGCTGATCACCGTGTTGTCGGGCCGGTACCGCTCCTCCATATACCGGAGGAAGTCCGCACGCCCCAGGCGCTGTACCGTGTGCCGCGTCCCGATCACCGGCCGGCCCAACGGGTGCCCGTTCCAGATCGTCTGGACGATCAGGTCCTGGACGAGGTCGTCAGGGGAGTCCTCGTAGGTCTTGATCTCCTCGATGATGACCTGCCGCTCCCGCTCGATGGCGTCCGGGTCCAACGCCGAGTTCAGCAACATGTCGGCCATCAACTCGACCACTTCGGGCAGGTGGGTGGACAGCACCTTGACGTAGAAGCAGGTGTGCTCCCGGTCCGTGAAGGCGTTCATCTGCCCGCCCAGGGCGTCCACGGCCTGGGCGAGCTCGAGCGCCGTGCGCCGCCCGGTACCCTTGAACAGCAGGTGCTCCAGGAAGTGGGAGATCCCATGCACCCGCGCGTCCTCGTAGCGGGACCCCGTGGCGACCCAGATGCCCAGGGAGGCGGTCCGGACCGCGGGCATCGTCTCGGTGAGCACCCGAATCCCGTTGGAGAGTACCGACTTCGCCACCAGCTCCATGGCCGCTGCCTCCGTCAGTACCGTGGGCGGCGCCAGGGCGCCGCTGTGCCTACGTGTCGGCCCGGCGGTGAGCGCGCGGTCCACCGCGGCGGGGCGGACGGCCCTCACGGCGCCCGCCGCCCGGCCGGGCGCGGGCACCGGCCTCCGCGGGCTGCGGCTCCTCCTCCGCAACCTCGGGCGGCCCGCCGGGGACCCCGCGCCGGGTCAGGTTGATGCGCCCCAGGCTGTCGATCTCCTTGACCCGGACCTCCATCTCGTCGCCGACCTTCACGACGTCCTCCAGCCGCGTGCCGCGCTCGGCCAGCTCCGAGATGTGCACGAGGCCCTCCTTGCCGGGGAGCACTTCCACGAACGCGCCGAAGTTCATCAGCCGCGTGATGCGACCCCGGTAGGTCTCGCCCACCTGCACCTCGCGCACGATCCCCTCGATCATCTGCATGGCGCGGCGCGCGCCGTCTTCGTTGACCGCAGCGATGGTCACGCGGCCGTCCTGTTCGATGTCGATCTTGGTGCCCGTCTCGGCGGTGATCTTGTTGATCACCTTGCCGCCGGGCCCGATGACGTCCCGGATCTTGTCGGGGTTGATCTGGAGGGTGAAGATGCGCGGCGCGTGCGCCGAGAGCTGTGCCCGCGGCGCCGGCAGGACCCGCTCCATCAGGTCCAGGATGGTCATCCGGGCCTCCCGCGCCCGCCGCAGGGCGTCCGCCAGGATCTGGCGGGAGAGCCCGTGGATCTTGATGTCCATCTGCAGGGCGGTGACGCCGCGCCGGGTCCCGGCGACCTTGAAGTCCATGTCGCCCATGGCGTCCTCCATGCCCAGGATGTCGGTGAGGACCTCGTACCGCCCCTCGGGGCCGGTGACGAGCCCCATGGCGATCCCCGCCACGGGCGCGCGCAGCGGCACGCCCGCGTCCATCAGCGACAGCGTGGACCCGCACACCGACGCCATGGACGTGCTCCCGTTGGACTCGAGCACCTCGGAGACCACGCGGATGGTGTAGGGGAACACGTCCTCCGGCGGGATCATCGGCTCCAGGGCGCGCTCCGCCAGGGCCCCGTGGCCGATCTCCCGACGACCCGGACTGCGCAGGGGCCGCACCTCACCCACGGAGAACGGCGGGAACCAGTAGTGGTGCATGAACCGCTTGGCCTCGAGGATCCCGATGTCGTCCAGGCGCTGTTCGTCCTCGCCGGTCCCCAGGGTCGTGATGGACAGCACCTGCGTCTGCCCCCGCTGGAACAGCGCCGAGCCGTGGGTCCGCGGCAGCAGGCCCACGGCGATCGAGATGGGGCGAATCTCGTCGGGGCGGCGGCCATCCGGCCGGACGCGCTCCTCGAGGATGCGCCGCCGCACTTCCTCCTTCGTCAGCGCGGTGATGATCTCGCCGATCTGCCCCACGTGGTCGGGAAACTGGTCCGCCAACCTGTTCCGGACGTCGGCCTCGACGGCCCGCAGGGCGTCCTCCCGGGCCAGCTTCTCGGGCTGCGCCAGCGCGGCGCGCACCAGCGGCAGGGCGGCGGCCCGTACGGCGGCTTCCACCTCTGCGGGCGGGACGGCGGCGAAGATCGCCGCCCGGCGCGGCTTCCCGGCCCGCGCAGCCAGGTCCCGCTGCGCGGCGATGATCTTCCGGATCTCACCGTGGGCCAGCTCGAACGCATCGAGCAGCCGCTCCTCGGGCACCTCGTCCGCGCCGGCCTCCACCATGAGGATCGCGTCCTCGGTCCCGGCCACCACGAGATCCAGGGCGCTCTGCTCCTCGATCTGCCGCAGCGTGGGGTTGAGCACCAGCTGGCCGTCGATGAGCCCCACGCGCACGGCGCCCACCGGCCCCTCCCACGGAATACCCGAGAGCAGGAGCGCAGCCGAAGCGCCGTTGACGGCCGCGACCCCCGGATCGTGCTCCTGGTCGGTGGACAGCACCGTGGCGATGACCTGCACGTCGTTGCGCATGCCCTTGGGGAACAGGGGGCGCAACGGCCGGTCCATCAGGCGGGCCGTCAGGATCGCGCGTTCCCCTGGCCGGCCCTCCCGCTTGAAGAACCCACCCGGGATCTTCCCGGCGGCGTACATCCGCTCCTCGAAGTCGCACGTCAGGGGGAAGAAGTCGATCCCTTCCCGTGCCTGCTCCGCCATGGTGGCGGCGACGAGCACCACGGTCTCGCCGTGGGTGACGGTGACGGCGCCGCCGGCCTGTCGGGCGAGCACCCCGGTCTCGAACACCAGGCGCTCCCCGCCGACCTCGACCTCGGCGCGCTGTGCGTGCATTGCCTGCTCCATCATCGACCTGTCAGTCCTTCCTTGTCCTCGATCGTCGTGCTCGAGCCATCGCGCCGGCGCGGCGCCGCGCCCGCACGGCCTCTAGCGCCGGAGCCCCAGGTCCTCCACCACCCGCCGATAGGCCTCCAGGTCCGTGCGCTCCAGGTACGCCAGCAGTCGTCGTCGCTGCCCGACCATCTTCAGCAGGCCGCGGCGGGAGTGGAAGTCCTTGGGATGCGTCTTCAGGTGCTCCGCCAGCTGCGTGATGCGTTCCGTGAGCAGCGCGATCTGCACTTCCGGCGACCCGGTGTCGTTCGCATGCCGCGCGTACTTGCCGACGATCCTCTTTTTGGCCTCTCCTGTCAGCATGGCCCTCCTCCACGCCGGCTCTCCGGCGCTGATGATGCCGCCCGCAGCCGAGGGGTCGTTGGAGGCACGACACCCCCAGCCGGGGCCATCGCCCATCGTAGCACCCCCAGGGGACCGTAGTAAACCTGGCAGGGCAATTTTGTTTGCTAGAAATCCAGTAAAAACAACTATTCGAAGGACCTAAACTAGATTAATATTGATCGCATGACTGCTCGTCAGAATTGCCCTGGCGCGTTCAACGTCCAGGTCGATCTGACGACGAAGCGCCTCCCCGTCGGGGAAGTGCATCTCTGCGCGGAGACGTTCGACGAAGGCGACCTCCAGGTCATGGCCGTACAGGTCGCGCTCCACGTCGATGAGGTGGGCCTCGACACCCTCCGTACCGCCGCCGAACGTCGGCCGCACGCCGACGTTCACTGCGGCCATCACGGTCTCCCCACCGACCGTGGCGTAGGCGGCGTACACCGCCCGGGCCGGGACGACCTTCTCCCGCGGCACGTCGAGGTTCGCCGTCGGGACCCCGAGCCGCCGGCCGCGGCCCTCGCCCGCCACGACCACCCCACGCACGCTGTACCACCGGCCCAGCCACCGGGCCGCGCCGCGCACGTCGCCTGCCCGCAGCAGCGTCCGTATCCCCGAACTGCTGATCGGGACGCCGTCCTGCTCGACCAGCGGCACGATGGTCACCGCGACCCCGTGCGCCGCACCCCACGCCCGCAGGAACTCCGCCGTGCCCTCTCGATGGCGGCCGAAGGTATGGGTCGTGGACGTGACGAGATGGCGCGGTCCGAGGTAGCGACGCAAGCGCTCCAGCCACGCGCCGGCGTCCAGGCTGCGCAGCTCCTCGTCGAACCGGACCACCAACGCGACGTCCACGCCCGCGCGGGCGAACAGCCGCAAGCGTTCCTCGAGCGTCGTCAGCAGGAACGGCTCCCGCGGGCCTGCCAGCACCACCAGGGGATGCGGGTCGAACGTGGTGGCCACGGCCACGCCCCCGTCCGCCGCGGCAGCGGCCCGCAGCGCCGCGAGCACGGCCTGGTGGCCACGGTGCACGCCGTCGAAGGTCCCCAGGGCCAGGGCGACCGGTCGGTCCCCAGGCTCGAACGCTTCCAGACCGTAGACGACCTTCACGCGCCCGGCGTCCCCCGTATCACCCGAAACGGCCGCAGGCGACCCGCCTCGATCCTGCCCAGGGCCACCAGCCCCCGGGCGTCGCGCAGGCGGATGGGACGGCCGGGCGGCAGCCGTGTCCACCCCGGCACATGCACGAGGAGCAGCGGCCGGCCCTGGAGCACCTGCTGCCGCTGCGCGGGGGTGAGATCCACTGCGGGCAGGTCGCCCAGCGCCTCGTCGGCGGAGACGAGCAGCGGGTGCAGGCTGCCGGCGGCCGCGGCCTCCGCGATCTCCTCCAGCGTCAGGCTCCCGTCGATCGCGAAGCGTCCCGATCGGGTACGCAGCACGAACGACGCGTGGGCAGGCACGCCCAGGTGCTGCCCCAGGTCCCGCGCAAGCGCTCGGATGTACGTCCCCTTGGAACACTCGATCTGGACCAGGGCCCGGGCTCGGGGTCCCGGGGTGAACGTCAGCAGGCGGCACTCGGTGATCTCGACCTGTCGGGGCGCCACCTCCACGTGCTCCCCGCGCCGGGCGTGCTCGTACAGCCGGCGCCCGCCCCGGTGGATGGCCGAGACCAGCGGCGGCGTCTGCGCGATCACGCCGACGAACGCGCGGAGCGCGGCCTCGACGGCGTCCCGGTCCAGGCGGGAAGCGTCCGCCTCGGCGACGACGGTCCCATAGGCGTCGCCCGAGTCCGTCGCCAGCCCGAACGTGAACTCGGCCCGGTATCCCTTGTCCCGCTCGGTGAGGAGGTCGGCGATGCGCGTGGCCCGCCCCAGACAGAGGACCAGGACCCCGCAGGCGCCGGGGTCGAGCGTGCCGGTGTGGCCGATCCGCCGCTGGCCGGTCAACCGGCGGAGGGCATCCACCACGTCGTGGGAGGTCATGCCCGGCGGCTTCAGGACGTTGAGGACGCCGTGGTAGAGCTCTACAGGCGGCCTAGCCCGCATCGGTGCATGCCTCCGCGAGTTCGGCCGCCACCGCCGCGAGCACCTGGTGCCGTGCCGCCTCCAGCGAGAGGGGGAGCTGCGCGCCGGCGGCTGCGGCATGCCCGCCCCCGCCCATCCGCGCAGCGACGCGATCGGCGCGCACGCCGTCACGCGCACGGAAGGACACGTGCACCCTCCCCTCGCGCTCCTCCAGCACGACGGCCAGCCGGACCCCGGCGATGGTGCGCAGGGCAGCCGCAATGCCGGTTGCCTCGTCGGCTCCCAGGCCGGCCGCTGCACGCATGGCTGCCGTCACCACCGTGGTCGCCACGGCCCCGCCACAGTGCAGTTCGCAGGCCGCCAGCGCGGCGCCCAGGAGGCGGACGGCGCCCACCGGCTGCTCCTCGTAGACCCGCCGCACGATCAGTCCCAGGTCGGCCCCCCGGTCGATGAGGTCCGCGGCCAGCCGCAGCACGCGCGGCGTGGTGTTCGCGTACCGGAACACGCCCGTGTCGGTGGCCACGGCGGTGAGGAGCGCCTGCGCCATGCCCGCGTCCAGCGGTACCCCCAGGCAGGCGATGAGGTCCGCCACCTGCTCTCCCACGGCCGCAGCCGACGGATCCCAGTCGAGCAGATGGGCGTACCTGTCGACGTCGGCGTGGTGGTCGATGGCGACGATCGTGGCCGCCCGGGTCACCGCCCCGGCCAGCCCGCCGGCGCGCTGGAGCGAGCCGCACTCGAGGGTCACCGCGACGTCGGGGCGCCAGTCCTCGGGCACCGTGGTCGCGACGCGCTCCGCACCGGGCAGGAAGCGCAGGGCCGCAGGCACGGGATCCGGGCAGGCCACCACCACCTCGCGGTCCGGTGCGTGCAGCGCGCGTGCCAGCGCCAGGGCTGCCCCCAGGCAGTCGCCGTCGGGCCCCTCGTGGCAGACCAGCAGCGTGCGCTGGCTACTGGCGAGAACCCGAGCGATCGTCGCCCGGAGGGTCACGGGGCGTCTCCTCCGCCAGTTCCCGCAACAACGCGCTGATACGCGCCCCCCGCTCGATGGATGGATCCAGCCGGAAGGCGATCTCCGGGACCAGGCGGATGCCCAGCCGGGGCCCCAGCAGCGACCGGACGTGCCCGGTGGCGTGCTCGAGGCCTTCCATGGTGCGCCGCTTGGCGGCGTCGTCGCCCAGGACGCTGACGAAGATCCGTGCATGCCGCAGATCCGGGCTCACCTCCACGTCGGTCACCGAGACGAACCCGATCCGGGGATCGTTGAGGGTCCGGATGATCTCGCTGACCTCGCTGCGAATGACCTCGGCCAGCCGTGTCGCACGCGCATGGGCCATGGGTGGGTGCGCCCCCTATCGGATCTCGACCTGGTAGTCCACCAGCACCACCTCGCCCTGGTGTTCCACGAACCGGTGGACCTCCGCCAGGATCTGGTGGGCGTGCCGGGAGGAGGTGCTCACGCAGGCGAACGCCACCACGGCCCGCGTCCAGGCGTCGTGGTGGTCCACCTCGGCCGCCGAGACCCGGAACCGATGCTGGGCGCGCTCCACCAGGCTCTTGACGAGCCGGCGCTTGTCCTTCAGGCCCCTGGCGCCGGGCAGGCTCAGCTCGGCACGGGCCACGCCAACGACGATCGCCACGCCTCCTCGCCCGCCGTCCCGGGCCGGACACCGCACCACCCCGGCGCCCGCGGCGCCCCGGGGGGCGAGGTCGCCCGGTCTGCCGTCCCTACGCGGGGACCTGCTGGACCTCGAAGGCCTCGATGAGATCGCCTTCCTTGATGTCGTTGAACCGCTCGAGTCCGACGCCGCACTCGAACCCTTCGGTCACCTCGCGCACGTCCTCCTTGAAGCGTCGCAGCGAGGCGATCCGCCCCTGGTAGACCACGGCACCGTCCCGGATCAGGCGCGCCTGCGCGCCGCGGACCAACCGGCCCGTCGTGACGTAGGAGCCGGCCACGGTCCCCACGCGGGAGATCACGAACACCTTGCGCACCTCGGCCTGCCCCAGGGTCACCTCCTGCTCGCGGGGTGCCAGCAGGCCGCGCTGCAGCTGCGCCAGATCGTCGAGCACTTCGTAGATCAGCCGGTGGAGCCGGAGGTCGACCCTGGCCTCCTCCGCCATGCGGCGCACCTGCGCTTCGGGCCGGACGTTGAACCCCACGATCACCGCCTTGCTCGCCGCAGCCAGCATGACATCCGACTCGGTGACGTTGCCGACGCCGGCGTGGAGCACCGTCAGCGCCACCTCCGGAGTCGAGAGCCGGCCCACCGCTGCGGTCAGCGCTTCCACCGAGCCATGGGTGTCGGCCTTGACGATCAGCCGCAGTTCCTTGGGACCACCGGCGCCCTCCTCGGCCGCCACGGTCGGACGCGCAGCCTGCTCGGCGGCACGCCGGCGTTCCCGCTGCTCTTCGGCGATGGCCTTGGCCATCCGCTCGTCCCGCACCACTTCCAGCAGGTCGCCCGCCGTCGGCACCTCGTCGAGCCCTACGACCTCCACCGGAACCGACGGCGTCGCGGCGTCCACGCGCTGGCCCCGGGCGTCCACCATGGCCCGCACGCGGCCGGCGATCTCGTTGACCACGACGGCGTCGCCCACCCGCAGCGTCCCCTCTTGCACGATGACGGTCGCCACAGGGCCGCGGCCCCGGTCCAGCCTGGCCTCGATCACGGTCCCCCGGGCCGGACGGTCGACCTCGGCCCGCAGGTCCTGGAGCTCGGCGACCAACAGGATCATCTCCAAGAGCTGGTCGATCCCGGTGCGCTGGCGCCCCGAGACCGGCACCATGATCACGTCGCCGCCCCAGTCTTCGGGGACGAGCCCCAGCTCGGCCAGCTGCTGCTTCACCCGGTCCGGGTTGGCCTGGGGCAGATCGATCTTGTTGATGGCGACGATGATGGGCACGCCCGCGGCCCGGGCATGGTTGAGCGCCTCGACCGTCTGGGGCATGACCCCGTCGTCGGCCGCCACCACCAGCACCACGATGTCGGTCACCTGCGCGCCCCGGGCGCGCAGCGCCGTGAACGCCTCGTGCCCCGGCGTGTCGATGAAGACGATCCGCCGCCCGTCCGCAGCCTCGACGATGGACGCGCCGATGTGCTGGGTGATGCCACCGAACTCGGCCTCGGCGACCCGGGTGCGACGAATGGCGTCCAGCAGCGACGTCTTGCCGTGGTCCACGTGGCCCATCACCGTGACGACCGGTGGGCGGGGCGGCGCCGTCTCCCCCGCCGTGACCGCCAGCCGCTGGATCCTGGGCGCGGACGGTTCGGCCGGGGTCGCGGCGGGCCGCCGTACCGTGGTGCCGAACGACTCGGCCACCTTGTGAGCGAGCTCGAGCGGCACCTGCTGGTTGACGCCGGCCAGCACGCCGTGGTCCAGCAGGCGTCGCACGACCTCGCCCGTCTGCACCTGCAGCCGGGCCGCCAGCTCTGCCACCGTGACCGGGCCGCTCAGCTCGATCTCGGCAGCCGCCACCGGCGGCGCCTCGACCTGGGTCTCTTCCGGCCGCAGCGGGCGGCGCCGACGCGGCGGACGCCTCAGGTAGGGCCGTGGCGGCTCCGGGCGCGCCACAGGCCGGGGCTCTGCCGTCGGCTTGCGCCGCTCCGGTGCG
>CAZGNA010000063.1:0-13763 GCA_964526945.1 uncultured bacterium | reverse complement strand
ACCAACCCGATCTCCCGCACCTGCACGACCGTGCCGGGCAGGATGCCGAGGGCGGCGAGGTGAGCCACGATCGCGCGGTCTTCTTCCGGAATGCTCGCCACGGTCGCCCGGCCCCAGACCGGGATCTGGTCCAGGGTGACCAGCCCGCCATCCTCCTCGGCGGCCTCGCCCGGGATCGGCAGGCCATGAGGACAGGTGGCCGGATGCCCCAGCACCTCTGCGAGGCGAGCCTCGACCACCGGGCTGATCACGTGCTCGAGCTTGCACGCTTCGGCGTAGACGTCGGGCAGGTCCACGCGCAGCACGTCGGTGAGCAGGCGTTCGGCGAGCCGCAGGCGCCGCACGACCTTGCGGGCCGTGGCGAGCCCGCGCTCGCTGAGCCCGTAGCCGGCACCCGCCGCAGCCTGCACCAGGCCCTGGGCCTCCAGGCGCTTGAGCATCTCGTAGGCCGACGGCGGGGCGACGCCCATGTACTCGGCGACCTTCGACACGGTCACGGGCGGCGCGTTGTGCGCCACGGTGTAGATCGCCTTCAGGTACATCTCGATGCGTTCGGTCCGGGCGATGTCGTGGACGGTCATCGGCGGCACTCCCGGCACACGCCGCGGAAAACGACCTGGAAGTCGGTCACCCAGTAGCCCTGCCGCTGGTCGGGCGGCAGGTCGATCGGGCCCAGCGGCACGTGGACATCGGCGGCCCGGCCGCACCGGACGCAGACGAGGTGGTGGTGGGGGCGCGGGTTGGGGTCGTAGCGCGTGCTGCCCGTGCCCAGGTCCAGGGCCTGGATCGCGCCCATGGCCACGAGCTCGTGCAGCACGGCGTACACCGTGCGCAACGACAGGGTGGGCATCGTCTGGCGGGCCCGCCGGTACAGCCCCTCGGCCGTCGGGTGGTCCCGGTTGCCGTCCAGCAGCCGGCAGATCAGGGCGCGCTGCGGGGTCAGCCGCCTGCGGTGCGCCCGAAAGTACCCTTCCATGCCGTTGCGTCGCTCGGTTTGGGCGTAAGCCTCAGCCGGCTTTGGAGGCGCCATCTGCCACCTAACAGCGATTGTTGTCTCGCTCTCTCCGGCGCCGTCGCGCCGCCGGTGCGCCTGTCTCGTGCGCATCCACCGCGCACCCGACGCGGGATCGGGTCACAAATGGATTGACGAAACTCAAGAATAAGGCTAGCCTAACCGCCGGTCTGGTGCAATGGGGGGCAGGAGGTGGGACGACGGTGGCAGGGGGCAGATCAGGTTACAGATGGTGGAAGGTCGCAGGGGTCGTGGTGGCGACAGTCGTTGCGGCGGTGACCGCGAGCGGCCAGGGCGACGCGCAGACGCCGGTCCTCAATCTCTACAACGCGCGACACTACGACACCGACCAGGCGCTCTACGACGACTTCGGGCGCCAGACGGGGGTGCGGGTCAACCTCATCCAGGGCGATGCCGACCAGCTCATCGAGCGCATCAAGGCGGAAGGCCCCGGCAGCCCCGCGGACGTGCTCATCACCGTGGACGCGGGCCGGTTGTACCGTGCGCAACAGGCCGGCCTGTGTCAGCGCGTGGCGTCGCCGGTGCTGGCGGCGCGCATTCCCGCCAACCTGCGCGACCCCGACGGCTTCTGGTACGGGTTCACCAAGCGGGTGCGGGTCGTCGCCTACGCGCGGGACCGGGTGTCGCGGGACCAGCTGTCGACCTACGAGGACCTGGCCGAGCCGCGCTGGCGGGGCCGCGTGCTGGTGCGCAGCTCGAGCCACGTGTACAACCAGTCGCTGGTCGGCGCCATGCTCGCGTGGCACGGCGCGCCGTTCGTCGCGCGGTGGGCCCGGGGCATCGTCGCGAACTTCGCGCGCCCGCCGCAGGGTGGTGACACCGATCAGCTCCTGGCGCTGGCCGCCGGGGAAGGGGACGTGGCCATCGTCAACCACTACTACTACCTCCGGCTCCTCAACTCGGCCCGGCCCCACGAGCGCGCCGCGGCCGCGAAGGTCGGGCTGTTCTTCCCCAACCAGGGTCCCGAGGAGCGCGGGGTGCACGTCAACCTGAGCGGGGCGTGCGTCGTCGCCACGGCACCGCATCGTGCGGCGGCCGTGGCCTTCCTCGAGTACCTGGCCTCTGATCGGGCGCAGGAGATCTTCGCCAAGGGGAACTTCGAGTTCCCGGCGGTGCGTGGGATCACCAATCCCATGGCGGCCATCGCGCCGGCGTCCCTCAAGGAGGATCCGCTGAACGCCCGCGTCTACGCCGCCAACGGCGCCAGGGCGTTGCAGCTCATGGTGGGCGCGGGCTGGCGCTGACCCGGGCGGCACGCGGCCGGGCGCGCAACCGTCTGGCCATGGCGGCGGCACGCGGGGGGCCAGGGCCGTGACCGCGCGGTCGCTGTCGTGGGCCCTGCCCGCGGCGGGCCTGGCCATCGCCGGCGGGCTTTCCCTGCCGGTCCTGGTAGTCGCTGCCAGCGTGCTCGTCCCCGCCGAGGGGCCGTGGGTGGAGTTCGTCCGCCTGGTGCTCCCGCGCTACGTCGTCACCACGGTGTGGCTGGTGCTCGGGGTCTGCGCTGGCGCGCTGGTGATCGGCGTGGGGACAGCCTGGCTGGTCACGGTCTGCCGGGTGCCCGGGCAGCGTCTGTGGCAGTGGGCGCTGCTGCTGCCGATGGCGGTGCCCGCCTACCTGCTGGCCTACACCTACGCGGACCTGCTGCAGTACGCGGGCCCGGTGCAGAGCGCGCTGCGGGCGTGGTTCGGCTGGAGCCGGGGCGACTACTGGTTCCCGCAGATCCGCTCGCTTGGCGGCGCGATCGTCGTCATGACGCTGGCCTTCTACCCGTACGTGTACATGCTGGCCCGCGCCGCGTTCCTCGAGCAGTCCGGCGCGGCGCTCGAGGCCAGCCGTACGCTCGGCCACTCGCCGTGGAGCACCTTCTGGCGCGTGGCGCTGCCCCTGGCGCGGCCGGGGATCGCCGCGGGCGTCGCGCTCGTCGGCATGGAGGTGCTGGCGGACTTCGGCACGGTCAAGCACTTCGAGCTCGACACGTTCGCGACAGGGATCTACCTCACGTGGTTCACGCTGGGGTCCCCGGTGGGCGCGGCGCGGCTGGCCGCCGGCTTGATGGTGTTCGTGCTGGCCGTGATGAGTCTCGAGCGGCTCTCGCGGGGCAGCCGGCGCTTCCACGCCACGGGCAGCGCGCCCCGCCGGCCAGCCGTCTTCCCGCTGCGCGGATGGCGGGCCGCCGCCGCGGTCGCCGCCTGCGTGGTGCCCCCGCTGGGCGGCTTCGCGCTCCCGGCTACCGCGCTGCTCGTCATGGCCGTGACCGCCGGCGATCCGCTGTTCGGGCCGGCGTTCGTGCGCCTGGCCGCCAACACGCTGCTGCTGGCCGTGCTGGCCGGTACGCTGGCCGTGGCCATCGCCGCGCTGATCGCCTACGGGCTGCGGCTGACCCCGTCCCCGCTCATGCGCCTGGCCGCGCGGGTGGTGGGCTTGGGGTACAGCGTGCCCGGCGCGGTGATCGCCATCGGCGTCATGATCCCGTTCGGGTACATCGACCGGGCCCTGGGCGCCTGGCTCCACGCGGCGACAGGCCGTCCGCCGGGCCTGATCGTGAGCGGGACGGTCTTCACGCTGGTGTACGCGTACCTGGTGCGGTTCCTGGCGGTCTCGCTGGGCACGGTGGAGGCCGGGCTGGCGCGGATCCGGCCGGCGATGGACGACGCGGCGCGCACGCTGGGCCACGGCCCCGGCAGCACGCTGCTGCGCGTCCACGCGCCGCTCATGCGCGGCAGCCTGTTCACCGCCGCGCTCCTGGTGGTGGTCGACCTGCTGAAGGAACTGCCCGCGACGTTGATCCTGCGCCCGTTCAACTTCGACACGCTGGCGGTGCGGGTCTACCAGCTGGCCAGCGACGAGCGGCTGGCGCAGGCGTCCACGGCGGCGCTGGCCATCGTGGCGGTCGGGATCCTGCCGGTGCTGATCCTCGACCGCACCATCGCCCGCGCGCGCGGCCCGCGCGACGGTCCGGCAGCGGCCGCGGGCCGGTGAGGGCTGCCTTGTTGGGGGCCCGGGGCTCTGGTACGCTGTCGATGCGGCTCGTCGCCGGCCGTTCGCCCGGCGGCCCGCAGACGATCGCGATGTCGATGCGCACCGAGCGGGGGGGCGTGCCAGTCATCAGCGTGCGCGGCGTTGTCCGGCGGTTCGATCCCGCGGGCCCGCCGGCGGTCGATCGGCTCTCCCTGGACGTGGCGCAGGGCGAGATCCTCACGCTGCTGGGCCCCTCGGGCAGCGGCAAGACCACGGTGCTGCGGCTGGTCGCGGGGTTCGAGCGGCCGGACGAGGGCGAGGTGTGGATCGCCGGCCGGCCGGTGGCCGGGGACGGCGTGTGGGTGCCGCCGGAAGCCCGCGGCGTGGGTATGGTGTTCCAGGACTATGCCCTGTTCCCGCACCTCACCGTGGAGGAGAACGTGGCGTTCGGCCTGCACTGCGTCCAGCGGGTTCAGCGTCCCCGGCGGACCCGCGAAGCGCTCGAGCTCGTGGGCATGACGGCGTTCGCCGGGCGCTACCCCCACGAGCTGTCCGGCGGGCAGCAGCAGCGCGTGGCCCTGGCGCGGGCGCTGGCCCCCCAGCCGTTCGCCGTGCTGCTGGACGAGCCGTTCTCGAACCTGGACGCGGACCTGCGCGCGCAGCTGCGCGACGAGGTGCGCAGCATCCTCAAGCAGACGGGCACCAGCGCCATCTTCGTCACCCACGACCAGCACGAGGCCCTGCTGCTGGGCGACCGCGTCGGGGTGTTGCATGCGGGACGGCTGGAGCAGGTCGACACCCCCGAGCGCATCTTCCACGCGCCCCGCACGCGCTTCGTGGCCCAGTTCTTCGGCCGGGCCGACTTCCTGCCCGCGCGGGTGACGCCGCACGGATTGCAGACCGAGGTGGGCCTCCTGCCCCAGCGGCCGCCGCTGGGCCATGGGGACGCGGTGGAGGTGCTGGTGCGTCCCGACGACGTGGCCATCGCCCCGGCCGCCGACGGCGCCGGCGTGGTCGTGCGGCGCCTCTTCCAGGGCGGCACGGTGCTGTACTGCGTGGAGCTGCCCTCGGGGCGGCGCGTGCACAGCCTCCAGCCGCATACGGTGCGCCTGGAGCCCGGGGCTCGCGTGGACGTCCGCCTGGAGCCCGGGCACGCGCTGACCTGTTTCCGCGACGGGCAGGCCGTGGTGGCGGCCGGCGAGACGGCCCCCGACGCGTCGGCGGTGGCGGGAGGCTGAGCTGCGGCCGTGCGGGCGCCGGAAGGGTGGCTGCTCACCTTCGACGCAGGCCCCGTGGACTACGCCGAGGCCTGGGCGCTCCAGCGCGCGCTGGTCGCGGCGCGACAGGAGGGGCGGGTCCCGGACCTGCTCCTGCTGCTGGAGCACGCGCCGGTGATTACCATCGGGCGTCGGGGCCGGCGGGAGCACGTGCTGCTGCCCCCCGACGAGCTGCGCCGGCGCGGCATCGCCGTGTACGAGGTGGAGCGCGGCGGCGACGTGACCTACCACGGGCCGGGCCAGCTGGTCGGGTATCCGATCGTGCACCTGCGGGCGTTGCGCGAGGACGTCGTCCGCTACGTCCGCCTGCTGGAAGAGACGGTCATCGTCACGCTGGCCGGGTTCGGGATCGCCGCCGGGCGCGAGCGGGGCTTTCCGGGGGTGTGGGTCGATGGGGCGAAGATCTGCGCGGTCGGCGTCGCGGTGAAGCGGGCCGTCACGATGCACGGCTTCGCCCTCAACGTGGCGACGCCGCCGGAGGCCTTCGCCACCATCAACCCGTGCGGTCTGGGCCGCCCCGTCACGTCCATGGCGGCGGTGCTGGGGCGGCCGGTCGCGCTGGCCGACGTGCGGCGGGCCTACGCTGCGGCGTTCGCGCACGTCATGGGGATTCCCCTGCGCGCGGCGTCTTTGCAGACGCTGCCAGACGACGTGCAGCGTCGCGCCGCGGCCGAGCGCATTGCCCTCGCGGCCATCGCCCCGGTGGCCGCGGGATATCCTGCCGGCCCTGCGCCGGCACCTGCGTAGAGGCAGAGACCATGGCGACTGTCCTCATCCCGGCGCCGCTGCGCCGCCTGACCGGCGGGCAGACGCGCATCGTGGTGGCCGCCGACTCCGTGGCGGACCTGCTCGACCGGCTCGATGCCCAGCACCCCGGCGTGCGCAACTACGTGCTGGACGAGCACGGCGCCCTGCGCGCCTACGTCAACATCTTCGTGAACGCCACCGAGATCCGCAGCCTGGCCGGGCTGCAGACACCGCTGGCCGACGGCGACGAGGTGGCGATCCTGCCCGCCATGGCCGGCGGCGTGTGAGCGAGCGCACCGGCGTCCCGCAGGCCTTCGGGCCGGTCGTGGCGACCCGTGCACGGCTGCCCGACCTCCGCGTCGTCCCCTCGGCAGCCCTGCGCCTGCACGAGGAATGCGACCCCGAGCGCGTCGCGCGCCTGGCGCGCCGGCTGGCGGCCGAAGGGGTGCTGCGCAATCCCCCGGTGGTGGCGCCCCTGGGCGGGGAGACCTACGTCGTCCTCGACGGCGCGAACCGCGTGACGGCGCTGCAGCAGGTGGGCGCCCCCCACCAGGTGGTGCAGGTGGTCGACTACGACGATCCTGCGGTGGTGCTGGACGTCTGGGCGCACCTGCTGCCCGACGACGCCGGCGCGGTCCGCGCCGCCGGCCGGTGGGAGCCCATGTCCGCCGACGACCTGCAGGCCGGGCTGGCGGGCGGAGGGCTCGCGTGCGGGCTGGTGACCCGCGCCGGGGTCTTCGGCATGGGCGGGCGCCCGGACCTCGCCGGGCGCGTCCGCGTCATGCATGCCGTCGTGGCAGCGTACAAGGGGCGTCAGACGATCTATCGGGTCCAGCCGGCGGCACTGGAGGCACTGGCCCGCGAGTACGGCCGGGCCGATGCGCTGGTGGTCTTCCCGCGCCTGTCGAAGGCCGACATCCGCGCCATCGCCGACCTGCCGGAGAAGCTGCCGACGGGCATCAGCCGGCACGTGATTCCCCTGCGGGCGCTGCGGGTGAACGTGGACCTGGCGCTGCTATGCGGGCCGGAGGGGACCGCAGACAAGCAGGCACGCCTCGACGAGGCGATCCGCACCCGCCTCCTGGAGCACCGGGTGCGCCTCTACCCCGAGCCCACCGTGCTCTACGACGAGTGATGGCGTACCGGTTCGTGCCCTCCGCGCCGATGCCGATCGCCGGCGGGATCCTGGACCTGATCGGCAACACGCCGCTGGTCCGCCTGACGCGGGTCGCGCCGCTGCCCGCGGGGGTGGAGCTGTACGCCAAGCTCGAGTCGCAGAACCCCGGCGGCTCGGTCAAGGACCGCCCCGTCCTGCGCATCGTGGAGGACGCCGAACGCCAGGGGCGGTTGCGGCCCGGCCAGGTCATCCTGGACTCCACCAGCGGCAACGCCGGCATCGCCTACGCCATGATCGGGGCCGCCAAGGGCTACCGCGTCACGCTGGTGCTGCCGGGGAACGCCAGCGAGGAGCGCAAGGGGATCCTGCGGGCGTTTGGCGCCGAGCTCGTGCTCTCCGACCCGCTGGAGGGCTCCGACGGCGCCATCCTGGTGGCCCGGCAGATGGCCGCCCGGGCGCCGGAGCGGTACGTCTACCTCGACCAGTACAGCAACCCCAGCAACTGGCAGGCCCACTACGACACCACCGGCCCCGAGATCGTCCGCCAGACCCACGGGCGCATCACGCACTTCGTCGCCGGCGTGGGCACCAGCGGCACGGTCGTCGGCGTCGGCCGGCGCCTGCGCGAGACGAACCCTGCGGTGGAGATCGTGGCGGTCGAGCCCGACGACGCCTTCCACGGCATCGAGGGCCTGAAGCACCTGCCGTCTGCCCTCGTCCCCGCCATTTACGATCCGTCGGTGCCGCACCGAACGCTGCGCGTGGGCACCGACGACGCCTACGCGCTCACCCGGCGCCTGGCGGCCACGGAGGGGTTGTTCGTCGGGCCCTCGTCGGGCGCCGCGCTGGCGGCGGCACTGGCGGTCGCCCGCGACCTGCGTGAGGGCGTCGTCGTGGTGCTCTTCCCGGACGCGGGCGACCGGTACCTCTCCACGGCCGTCTGGCGCGCCGCGCCCCCGGCCCCGCCGGGGCCGCCGGGGCCCGCTGGCGAGGCCGGGGCCAGGGCGTCCGGTATATAATGAACGAGATGGGCCTGATTCTGGAACGGGCGCAGGTGGACGCCATGATCGAGCACGCGCGCGCCGAGCACCCCAACGAGTGCTGCGGGCTCCTGGCAGGTGTCGGCGAGCGCGTGGTGCGCGTCTACCGGGGCCGCAACGCCGATCAGAGCCCGTACACGTACCGGCTGGATCCCCACGAGCAGCTGCGCCTCTTCCGCGAGATCGACGACGCGGGGCTGGAGCTGCTGGGCATCTACCACTCCCACACCCAGTCGGCCGCCTACCCGTCGCGCACCGACATCGCCAAGGCGTACTACCCCGACGCGGCGTACGTCATCGTCTCGCTTCGCGATCCCGCAGCACCGGCCGAGGCCGTCGAGGTCCGGGCCTTTCGGATTCGCGACGGCGTGGTCACCGAGGAGGAGCTGGTGATCGCATGAGGGTCTCGACGCGGGCCGAGTACGGGTTGCGGGCCCTGCTGGACCTGGTGGCGCACTACGGCCAGGGGCCGGTGCACAGCCGGCAGATCGCCGAGCGCCAGGGGCTGCCGGAGCCCTACCTCAACCAGCTGATGGCGGCGTTGCGGCGCGCCGGGTTGGTGGAGAGCAAGCGGGGGCCGCACGGCGGGCACGTGCTCTCGCGGCCACCCTCGGCCATCACGCTGCGGGAGGCGTTCGAGGTGCTGGAAGGCACCACGGCGCCGTGGTGGTGCGTCGAGGTGGACGATCCCGACTGCGCGTTCGTCGACGGCTGCGGATTGCGTCCCGTCTGGCGGGCCGTGCAGGCCGCGGCCGACGGCGTCCTCAACCGGCTCACGCTGGCCGACCTCCGCCCTGCCCCCGTGGCCCTGGCCCAGGCAGGGACGGCGCCGGCGCGGGCCCCGGTGCGCGCCCGCCGCCCCGTTGTCCGGAGGCGATAGGGCAGCGGTGGCGGCTGGCTGCGGCGACCGGTGCGGCTCCGGGGGCACCGCCCCGGGCGCGGCGATGCGCGGGGGCACGGCGGCGGGAATGCGGCGACGCCCCCGGGCGTTGGGGCAGAGGAAGCCATGGGGCTGTGTACCGTGACCCCGGGACAACCGTCTTCCACGGTCTCCCAGGAGGATCGCGCCAGGTTCGAGACCCTGGTCAACGAGCACCTCGACAGCCTCTACGGCACCGCATTGCGCCTGACCCGCAACCGCACCGCGGCCGAGGACCTCGTGCAGGACACCTTCCTCAAGGCCTGGCGGTCGTTCCACACGTTCCAGCCGGGCACCAACGCGCGGGCCTGGTTGTACAAGATCCTCATGAACGCCTACATCGACAGCTACCGGCGGGCGTCGCGGGAACCGGAGCTGGTCGACCAGGAGGACGTGGGCGACTTCTACCTGTACGCCAAGGCGCAGGAGAGCGAGGAGTACCGGCGGGCCGGCGACCCCGAGGAGGCCCTGCTGGCCCGCATCATGGACGCCGACGTGAAGGCGGCCCTGGAGCAGGTGCCCGAGCCGTTCCGCATGGCCGTGATCCTGGCCGACCTCGAGGAGTTCTCGTACCGGGAGATCGCGGAGATCCTCGGCATTCCCATCGGGACGGTCATGTCCCGCCTCTACCGCGGCCGACGCCACCTGCAGCGGCTCCTGTGGGACTACGCGAAGCGTGCCGGATACGTCAACGGCGACAGCGGCCCCTCCGAGCGCACGGCGCCGGGGGCGGGGCCCCCGGGGTCGTTGCCCCGCAGCAAGGGCCACCGATGAGCGAGATCGACTGTCGCGAGCTCCTGCGGCAGCTGTGGACGTACCTCGACGGCGAGGCCGACGCGCCGCTGTGCGAGGACCTGCAGCGCCACATCGCCCGATGCCTGCCGTGCCGCCAACACGCCGAGTTCGAGCGGCGCCTGCGCGAGATCATCCAGTACAAGTGCCGCGGCGAGCGGGCGCCCGAACCGCTGCGCCGGGACCTCGCCCGCCTGCTGGGGATCACGATCCAGACCGGATAACCGCGGGCTACTCTGTGGCCGGGCGGCGCGGGCTGGCGCTGCCGTGCCCGCCACCACGGGGCGGGGGCCGCCACGCTTCACGGGGTGCCACGGTGGCGCGGACCGTGTCGTCCGTCGCCAAGAGGAATCGCGCCGGGCCGCGCGAACTCCGCCACGAGCGCCGCGCCATGCGTTGCGCGCACAGGAGGACCGCATGCCGACCAAGGACGTGATTCGCAGCGACGGCGCGCCCCTGCCCATCGGCCCGTACTCGCAGGCGATCCGGGCAGGCGGCGTGCTCTACCTGTCGGGGCAGATCCCGCTCGACCCGGCCACCGGGCAACTCGCCGGCACCGACATCAAGACCCAGACACGGCGCGTCCTGGACAACCTGCGGGCGGTGCTGGAGGCGGCGGGCTCGTCGCTGGACCGCGTCGTCAAGACGACGGTCTACCTCAAGGACCTGGCCGACTTCGGGGCGATGAACGAGGAGTACGCGGCGTACTTCCGCGACCTGCCCCCGGCGCGCACCACGGTGCAGGTCGCCCGCCTGCCCCGCGACGCGCTGGTGATGATCGAGTGCATCGCCCTGGGGTAGGCCCCTGACCCGGCGCCCCGGCGCGACCGCAGGACGCCGGGGTGCCCCCGACGGCGCACCGCACGCACCGCTCATAGCCTGGGGTGTCCCTTCCCGAGCGACGCCGAGGGCCGGGCAGGGCATGCGCGAGAGGGGGCCACGATGAGACGCGGGGGAAGGTGGGACGCGCTCGCGCTGGCCGCACTGTCCGCCGTGCTGAGCGGACTCGTTGCCGGCGCCGCGTGGGCCACGGCTTACGACCACCCCGCGGTGGAGGTCTCCTTCCGCCTGCGACCCGACGGGTCCGCCGACGCCCAGGAAGTCCGGGCCTTCCGCTTCGCGGGAACGTTCTCGTGGGCCGAGGTGCGGCGGTCCACGAGAGGCCGGTACGGCACCTACGGGCTCCGCTACGAGGGGGTCTGGGACGCCGACACCGGCGACGCCCTGCCGTCCACCCAGCGGCGGGAGGGGGACGAGGAGGTCCTGCGGTGGACGTACCACGCGCGGGATACCACGAAGCGCTTCCAGATCCGCTACCGGATCACGCGGGCGGTGCAGCGCTACGCAGACGTCGCGCAGTTCTACTGGCAGGCGGTGGAAGGCGACCACGCGCCCATCGGTGTGGTCCGCGTCACCGTCTACCCGCCGCAGCCCAGCCCCAACCTGTTCAAGGTGTTCGTCCACAGCCGCACGGCGCCCGGGGACCTGGAGATCGCCCCGGACCTCGCCAGCGCGCGCGTGCAGGTGCGGCGGGTGCCGCAGGATTCCTTCGTGGAAGTGCGCGCGCTCCTCGACCCGGCCCTGTTCCCGGCAGCGCCCCTGCTGCGCGGCGAGACCTACGAGAGCCTGCTGGAGGACGAGCGCCGCCAGGTGGCGGGAGAACTGCGCGAGGGGCCAGGAGGTGTGAGGAGGGCCGCCGGCCTCGTCCTGGTGGCGCTGGTGCTGGTGGGGGCCTACGTGTGGACGTACCTGAGCTACGGCCGCGAGCCGGCGGTCTCCTACGGGGGGATCTACGAGCGCGAGCCGCCGAGAGCGATCCCGCCCGCGGTGGTGTCGGCCATCCTGGCGCAGTCCCGCGCCCGGCCCGAGGATCTCGTGCGGGGCTTCGCCGCCACGTTGCTGGAGGCCGCGCGCCTCGGCTACCTGGAGGTGGAGGAACGCGAGAGCGCAGGGCTCTTGGGCACGGGGCTGTTGCGCGACACGGACCTGGTGTACCGGCTCACGGACAAAGGACGGGCGCTGCTTGCGGGACGCGCGATCGAGCGCGCCCGGCACGAGCGGGCCCTCGAGCCCTTCGAGGCGGAGATCCTGCAGGTGGTGTTCCGCCGGGCGGGGGCCGGGGACGAGGTCACCAGCGACCAGATCGAGGCCTGGGGCAGGCGGATGGAGGGCCGGAAGAGCGCGTTCCTGCGCTTCGTGGAGGCGTGGGGGACCACCCTGCGGCAGTGGTTCGAGGAGCGCCACTTCCCCCTGGACGACCGGCGAAGCGAGACCGCGCGGAACGTGTTCATGCTGGCGCTCTTCGGCCTCATGGGCGGCGCGTTCTGGGTGGCGCCGGGGAGCCTGGTCGTCGTGCTCCCGGTGGGGTTCGCGCTCATGGGGCTGGCAGCGAAGAGCCTGTCGCGCCGGACCGCCGACGCCGCCCTCGAGGTCAAACGCTGGGACGCCTTTCGCCGCTTCATGGCCGACTTCTCCGCGATGAGGGACGCGGGTCCCGCCCTGCTGCCGCTGTGGGACACGTACCTGGTGTACGCCACGGCCCTGGGAGTGGCCGAACGGCTGCTGGAGAACCTCAAGCGGGTCGCCGTCGACCTGGGCCAGCCTCCCCCGCGGGCGCGGTGGTTTCGCTCGGGCCCGGCGGGCGATGGGCTGCAGGCTGTGGGGAGCGGGTCGCTGGACGCCATGGTGCGGTCCTTTCGGAACTTCCAGCACCTGTCCAGGGCCCTGGCCACCGCATCGCGCACGGGCGGCGGGTTCGGCAGGGGCGGGGGCGGCGGAGGGGGCGGAGGGCGCAGCCGGGCCGGATAGGAGCGGTCCCTGCGCCGCGCTACAGGTCCACCATCGTGCCGACCCCGCGGGCAAGGGCCTTCCGGTAGACCAGCGCGGCGGTGGCCACGTCTTCGACCGCCACGCCCACCGACTTGAAGAGCGTGACCTGGTCGGGGTGCGTGCGCCCCGGCTTCGTCCCCTCGATCACCTCGCCGAGCTCGTCCGCGACGTGGTCGCGGGTGATGCGGCCTTCCTGCAGGGGGATCAGGACGTCGCCGCACTCGGCGAAGACGGCCTCGCGCGAGTCCACCACGACCCGCGCCCGCGCCACGGTCTCGCTGTCGAGTTCGCGCGCGGTGGGGGCGTGGGAGCCCACGGCGTTGATGTGGCAGCCCGGACGGAACCACTCCCAGCGCACGATGGGCTGCACGGCGGTCGTGGCCAGTACGACCAGGTCGGCGTCCCGCACCGCCGCTTCCGCGGAGTCGACCACGTCGATGGGCACGCCGAAGCGCGGTTCGAGGTCGCGCTGGAACGCCTCGGCCTTCGCCCGGGTCCGCGAGTAGATCCGACAGCGGGTCACCTGCGCCACCTCGCGCATCGCCCACAGGTGGCTTCGTCCCTGCACGCCGGCGCCCAGCACGGCCAGGACCTTGGGCCCGGGCGTGGCCAGGTGGCGCGTCGCGGCCCCCGACGCCGTGCGCACGGCGGTGAGGGTGGCGCCGTCCATGATCGCCAGCACCGCGCCCGTGGCGGGATCGTGGACGAGCACCACGGCGAGGATGGTGGGCAGGCCGCGCTCCGGGTTGCGGGCATAGACGGTGACGATCTTGCTGCCCAGCGCATCGGCCCGGCCGAGGTAGGCCGGCATGGAGAGCATCGCGCCGGCGTGGGGGGGCACGGCCGTGGTGGTGCGCACGGGCATCACGGCCTGGCCGGCGGAGAGCTCGGCCAGCGCCCGGGCGCAGGCGTCGATGGCCTCGCGCATGTCCAGCAGGTCACGGACCTGGGCGGCGGAGAGGATCAGGGGCATGGTGGCGCTCCCAAGGTGGAATACTGCAGAGCAAGCGTAACATTTCTGGGAAGCTTGGCCAACTGGCATACCGTCACG
>CAZGNA010000062.1:0-14140 GCA_964526945.1 uncultured bacterium | reverse complement strand
GACGTGTCGGCATTCTTATCAGCGCTACCTCAATGCCGCCGGATTTGGGTTCATACGTCCACGGGTTTACGAACCTGAGGGGTCCCGTCCACTCGCCCACTAGAGCTTGGCGGCCGTCTCCCGCCGGCGACGGAACCAGGACTTGATCGTGCTCGTTAATCAAGAAGGAGCCTCCGCCGGGGTAACCAAAGAATCTCTTGCCTTCGAGGACGGCTCGAGTGAGCTCCCGCGCCGCACGGGAGTCGACAATGTCGCACCACGCCCGCCCGTACCCCGCGCGCTCCCACAAGCACAGCACTTTGCCGTCCTTCACGTGAAAGGCGGTGTCTTTACCCGGAATTCTTTTGTAGAAACCGTTCCACTCCTTGGGTCCGATCTTCCGGAACTGCGGGGCGCGGGTCGGCATGATCAGACCTCCGCGTCAGAAAACTCCAGCGGCGCGTCGAGGTAAGCCAGGAAATAGGCCTGTCCCCTCTGCCGCCAAAAAGCGTGATTGAGGCGGTTCACGTAAAAACGGTGGATCGGCTCCTCCCGGCGCGAGATGGAGCGCAGAACTTCCACGAGTCGATCCCCCTGCGGGCCCCTCGCGTAAACCTCTCCGCGCGGGACCCGCTTCGCGATCACCCCGCCCATCTTCTGCTTGAACGTGTACTCCTCGGCCGGCTCCAACGGCCCGGGATAGAGATCTCCCGGCTTCAAGTCTTCGGGCACGAGGGTCCCCGACCCCGCCCCGGAGTCGAACCGGAAGAGCTCCTCGAGCCTGCCCGCGTACCGGACGTGCCACTCCGTGCCGTCGCGGGTGAGCACGAGAATCAGGCGGTGCCGCGGCGTCACGCGAAACTGGCCGGGCTCGCCTTTCACTCGGACCACGCGCGCCGGGACGTCCTGCGGGTTCAGCGCGATCCGGCCTTCAGGATCCTTCACGTTGCCCATCGTGTCGCACGAATATTCCTCGCCCTCGTAGCGTCCCGGGTAGATGTCGCCCTGTTCGAGGCTGTCCACATCGATTTCGGTTTCGCCTGGCACGTAGACTCTCGGGGGGCCTTCGACTTCGCGAGGCAGTTGCGGCGGATCCCACTGAAAGTACACGTTTCGCTCGAGACCGAGAAGACGATCCCAGTCTTCCTTCTCATAGATGAGCTCGTCAACGGTCTCGCGCACATAGAGCACGCAGATCCGCGCCCATTTCTCTTCGCCCGACTCGCGCCGGTGCTTCCGCAAAACGCGCCCGATGCTCTGAATCCTCTGACGCGTGGAGGTGGACGATGCCACGATGATGCCGAGGTCCGCCTCTGGGACATTGAAGCCCTCGATGAGCGTGCGCGCGGACACCACCACCTTCGCCGCACCCTGCCGAAAGAGGTCGAGGCTCGCTTCCCGGAGTCCGGCGGGGAGCTCGCTGTGCTCCATGACGACGGGCAGTCCTTCGGCCCGGAGCGCTTCGAAGAGCCGCTCGACTTCAGGCAGACTTTCGTGAAAGAGGATGGCGCGCGTGTCCGGGTGCGCGTCGAACGCCTTCTTCAGAAGCATGACGGTCGCCACACGTCGCGACTCCGCGCGGTACAGCAGGAGCTTCCGCCGGCTGGTCTGGGCTACGTATTCGCCGGCTAGGCGCGCGAGATCGCCCTCCCCGCGGGCCGTGACGCGCCGGCACCATGCGAGCAACGCTTCGCCTCCGAGCTGTCGTGCCCGCTTGGACCTCTGGCCCAGCGCGTCCCGCAACTCGCTCAGCGACCGTGTGAGTCGCTCATAGCGCTGAGCCTCGTCCGCGGTGAGTGGAAGACCATAGTGTTCCAACCGAAATGGCGGAAGCACACCCAGACGCACAGCGTCCGCGACCGTCATCTCGTAGACGATTCCGCCCAACTCCTTGCCGAGCATGGCCTCCTCGAATGCGGAGCCCTCCGCCTCGTCCTCGCGCTCCGGCGTTGCGCTCAGACCCAAGCTGTACGCCCGCGGGGTCTCAAACACCCGGCTCATTTCGGGGGCGCCCGCCCGGTGACACTCGTCTGCGATCAGCAAAAGGTGGGCACCCAGACTGGCCTGTTTGACCATCTTGGCTAGAAGCTTGTGCGCGGACGCCAAGACGGCGACGAGGATTCTTCGCTCCTGGCCGAAGTGGTCTTGCCACCCGCCGCCCAGCCGACCGATCCAGTCCGACGGGAGATTGGACCGGGCGAGAAGCTCCTCGTACCACTGGTGCATCAGCACGATAGTCGGGACAACGACCGCGACGCGAAGATCGGGATCCGCGGCTTGGAGGCGCTCAATAATTGCGAGCGCGACGAGCGTTTTCCCCGCCCCCGTGACGACCTTTACGGTGCCCCGGCGCCCGGCGGCGAACCAAGCGTTCACTGCGTCCTGTTGCCAGGGGTGCAACTCGACCCCGTGCGTGAGGATCCAGCGATTGGGCCGCTCCTCGACAACGGGCGGCCGATCGATCGGTCGGGAGTCTTCCGGTTCCGCCCCGCGGGAGTCTAACCATTCGAGGAGGCGAAGCTGCTGCAGCACGAGCCGATCCTTCGGGTTTAACCGCGTCATATTACGGCCAGCTCCCGGCGACCAAAACCGTGTCTCACCACGCGCCCGATCAGGATCGGGAGGAAGTCCCCAGTCGAGCATTGGGGCTCAGCATGTCGACCCCCGTCGGCGATGGGGTTGTCGCATCGCGAAGGCAGGATCGCGCTCAAGGACGCCCATTCACGGCGAGGCCAGCGGCCTGATGCGGCCCTCCGCATCCTTCCCTGCCTTCCGGACCGCTGAGACGTAGCGCTCGAGTTGCGGGGCGTAGAGCCGGTCCAGCGGCTCGCGGCGCTGAGGCGCGAGGCGGTCGGTCTTGTAGTCGACCACGACGACGGCGCCCGTCGCGGTCTCCACCAGCAGGTCGATCGCGCCTTCCGTCACCTCGTCCCCGTCGACCACCGCCAAGGGCACTTCGGACCACGCCCGAGCTGGCATCCCCTCCTCGGCCCATGCCTCCACGGCCCGCTTCACCATCTCCACCGCCGTCGCGGTGAGCCGCTCGGTAGCCCCGGCCTGCCTGGCGACGTACCGGGTCACCTCCTCGCCCAGCTCACGGCGGCCTGGTCCCAGCAGCGCCAGGGCCTGGTGGACGAGCGCCCCCAGACGCCGGCCGCCCTCGTCGACCTCCAGGCGAGCGCCCTCCTCCTTGACCCGCGCCAGCGCCTCCCGGTCGACCAGGGCTGAGGGGTTCACGGCCGCCTCGGGCGCGGCGGCTGCCTGCCGCGCGGTCGTCCTCGACCCTGCCCACCGCTCGCGCTCGTCCGGGACCGCCGCAGCCGGCTCGTCGGGCAGGGCGGGGAAAGCCGCGTCCCCGGCGGCCGGGGGCAGCTCCTCCGCCCGGATCAGCCGCCACCCCACTCTGGCCGCGGAGGGGGAGAGCGGGCGAGGCGGCCACGGTGCGACCTCCCGAAGGTCGGCCATGAGCGTCCGCTCCGGCGCCCTCGGGAAGACGGAGATCACCAGCGCGTCCCGGGCCCGCGTCATCCCCACGTACAGCAGCCGCAGCCGCTCGGCGTCCTCGCGGCGGGCCTGGCCCTCCTTGAGCGCCTCGTATTCGCGGGTGTGGACGGCCCATCCCTCTACCTTGCCCACCGAGACCCCCACCCGCCCCGTCACCCGGTGCAGGATCACGGGCTCCGGGTGGGCCCCCGCCCCGCGGCCCAGGTCCGCCAGCACCACCACCGGGAACTCCAGCCCCTTGGCCGCGTGGATCGACATGAGGCGGACGACGTCGTCCCCCTCCTCCACCGTCGGCGACTCCGCCTCGTCCACCGCCTGCTCCTCCATGTCGCGCAGCCAGTGGACGAAGGCGCGGAAGGTCAGGATACCGCCCTCCTCAAGCGCCCTGGCGAGCGTGACGACCTTGGTCAGGTTGGCCACGCGCTGCTCCCCCTGGTGCGTGAGGAGGAAGGTGAGCCGGCCCTGGGTGCGGGCCAGCACCTCCTCGACCATGGCCGGGACGCTCAGGGCGTGGCGCGCCCGGTGCAGCTCCCGCAAAACCCTGTAGGCGGTGTCGATGCTGTCGATGACGCCGGAGTCTGCCCCCGCGGCGGAGCGGGCGGCCCGGGCCGGGTCGGGCTCCCAGGGCAGCCGCACCCGGTAGTCGAGGGAGCCGCCCGCGGCCACGAGCTCGTACACCTCCCGGTCCGAGCAGCCGAAGAACGGCGAGCGCAGCGCCCCCCACACCGCGATGGGGTCCGTGGGGTGCTCGACCGCGTGCAGGACGTTCAGCAGCCAGCCCACCTCCTCCCGCCGGTAGAAGGTGCGGCTGCTCGTCACCCGGTAGGGGATGCCGTAGCGGGCCAGCGCCTCCTCGTAGATCGGCACGTCGGCCATGCCCCGGAAGAGCACGGCCACGTCGCCGAAGCGCGCGGGGCGCCGCCTCGCTTCACCGTCCCCGCCGGCGGGGGCGCCGTCCCGCACCTGCCACCGGCCGCCGTCGATCTGGTGGCGGAGGAAGGCGGCCAGCCCCTCGGCCTCCCGGCGGCGCAGCGCGGCCCTGTCCAGCTCCTCGTCGGGCCGGAGGTCGGGGTAGAGCAGCACGAGCGCCGGGGTGGAGGCGCCTGCGCGCGCGGTGCGGGGGGAGGGGGCGAGCGGCACGTAGTCGGGCTGGTAGGCCTCCCCGGGCGGCCGGCGCATCCGGTCGCGGAAGAGGTCGTTCACCGCGTCGAGGATCTCCTGCACCGAGCGGAAGTTCGCGGTGATGTGCTCCACGGCCTCGGAGGCCGCGGCCCCGGAGCGGGCCAGCACGGCCTTGGCGCGCTCGTAGGTCTCGATGTCGGCGCGCCGGAAGGCGTAGATCGACTGCTTGGGGTCGCCCACGAGGAAGAGCGCCCCCGGCCGCAGGCGCACCTGGTCCCACGCCGGGGCGGGAGCGCCGGGGGCGTCGGGGTCCTCGGCCAGAAAGAAGAGGAGCTCGGCCTGCAGCGGGTCGGTGTCCTGGAACTCGTCGACGAGGAGCGCGGCGATGCGGCGCTGGAAGGCGCGGCGCACCTCGGGGCGGTCGCGCAGCAGGTCGCGGGCGCGCAGCAGCAGGTCGTCGAAGTCGAGCAGTCCCTCGGCCCCCTTGAGGGCCTGGTAGGTCTCGACGTAGCCGCGGAGCCAGCGCGCCACCCCGGCGGCGAGGCGGTGGCCGTGGGCGGCGCGCAGGTCGTCCAGCTCCGCCTGGAGGTCCTGCAGGCGGTCTTTGATGGGGCGCAGCGCACCGGGCGCCCAGCGGTCCCGGCGGCCGTGGGGGCAGCGCAGCTGGAGCGTGGCGAGCAGCGTACGGCGGGCCTCGACGGGGTCGAGGCGGCCGAGGACGTCGAGGCGCTGCCCCAGGTCGGCGAGGAAGCGCGCGCCCCGGTCCTCGGGGTCGGCGCACTGCGTCTCGGCGGCGTGGACCAACGCGCGCAGCTCCGGCTCGACCCGGCGGAGCCACTCCAGGGGGTCCGGAGGCGGCGGTCCCGTGTCGACCGCTGCCGGCACCGCGTCCCGGTAGCGCAGCAGGGCGTCCCCCAGCCGGCGCAGCTGCCCGAGACCGAGCCCGTACTCGATGGCCTCGCGCAGTGTTTCGTCCGGGGCGTCCTTCTGCTGGGCCAGCCAGCGGTCCCACGCCTCGGTGCGGAAGAGCGAGGCGGTGAGCTCATCCGCCACCTGGAAGCCGGGGTCGACGCCGGCCTCGACGGGCCGCTCCCGCAGCAGGGCGGCGCAGAAGGCGTGGATGGTGGAGATGGGCGCGAGCTCGAGGTCGGCCAGAGCCTGGCGGAAGCGGGCCCGGACGGCGGGGTCGGGGGCCGTCCGCAGGCGGGCTTCCACGCGCTCCTGCACCTTGACGCGCAGCTCCGCGGCGGCCTTCTCGGTGAAGGTGATGGCGACGACGTCGCGCAGGCGGGCCCGGCCGCGCTCGACGAGGGCCTCGATGCGGTCGACGAGCAGGGTGGTCTTGCCGGTGCCGGCGCCGGCCTCGACGAGGACGTTGCGGTCGAGGGCCTCGCGCAGGCGGCGGCGGACGGGCTCGTCCGGCAGCGGGACCAGGGAGGGCGTAGGGGCTGGTGGCATCAATTCGCCGGACTCAGGTGGCGCCTCACGGCGCCGATGAACTCTCGGGCCTGGGCGATCATCGTCTCCACGCCCTCGCGAGAGATGGCCGCCTCCACCTCGTAGTCAGCCCGGATCCGTCGGTCAAAGGCGTCCAGCAGCCACCGGTGATACTTCGGGTCGAGCTCTCGCGTCCGCGCAAAGAGCTGACCAAACGCGCTGTGGACGCCCCCGTGCGTCTGGAACTTCAGGTCTCGCTCGTTGAGCAAGGCCTCTGCCGCGTAGAACATCGCGTAGTAGGCCCTCGCTGCTGCGAAGTCCGTATCTCCCGTCTCCAAGAGGGCCTCTGCGGCCCGGACGGCGCGATCCGCCTTTGCCAGCAGTTTCATCGTGTCCGGCTTCACGCGGGAATCGCCTCTCTCCGGACGTTGGAGAGGAAACGCGTCTGGCGGTGCAGCCAGTCTCCTTCGGGGACGAAGACCCGGCTGATCGACACACCGTACTCCAGGGAGAGGTCGGCGACGAGGTGTCCGGTCCTCTCGACCTCGTCGCTGTAGTCCGTCACCGTGTCGAGCACGATGAGCACATCGAGGTCGGACTCCGCGCCTTGCTCCCCCCGCGCGTAGGACCCGAAGAGGTAGACTCCGCGCAACCGCGGCCCGTAGAGCGCCGACAATCCTTCCCGGAGCCGGCTCAAGACCGTTCGGGTCTGCTCACTCAGCGCCAGGCGATTCACTTTCCTCTCTCCGTCCCCCAGACGTCAGATCCTCTCCGGGGGACCTCGACCACGCCGTTGCCGTGCGAAGGACCTGGACCATGGCCGCACTCAACCCCGGCCGCGGCCTTGACCCTCCAGAGTTCCGCCCATCACCCATCCCATCCTGTTCGTCCCGGGACCGCCCTCCTACGCGATCTCCCACATGCGCCTGAGGCTGACCAGGGCCCGATCTCCCTGCTTCCGCTCCGCCAGCGTCGCCCGCCCCTGCCCGCAGACCGGTTTGAACGCGCACCACCGGCAGTGCTCGCCCCCCCTTCCCCGGCCGCTGCGGGAAGAGACCGGCGGCGATCCCCTCGACCGTCGTCCGCAGGACCGCGGCCAGGTCCTCCGCCCGGGCCTCGAGCGCCTCCCGGGTGAAGCGCACCCGCCGGAACCCGCCCCGGCCCGTGGCGTGGTAGTACTGCGCCTCCACGGTCCGCGCCCCGATCCCCTGCCGCTTGAGGATCGCGTCCGCCGCCCGGATGTAGAGGGGCAGCTGCAGGGCGGTCCCGCCCTCCAGCCGGTCGTCCTCCCGCAGGTCGTGGGCCTTCCCCGTCTTGTAGTCGATCACTCTGGCCCGCCCGCCCCCGGAATCAATGTCGATGCGGTCGATGTATCCGGTGAGGCGCAGGGTGCGCCCGTCCGCCGGGACCTCGACGGGGTGCGGCGTCGAGCCCGGGGGCGGCGTGCCCCAGCGCGTGGGGCCGAAGCGCGTCTCGAAGAAGGTGGGGGTGAAGTCCGATGGGTCCGTGAGCTCCAGCGCCAGGAAGGTCTCCAGGTCGGTGAGGATGCGCCTCTGCTCCACCCGCCACATGAAGGCGTAGCCGACAGCGCCCGTCTGTTCGAAGCGGCGGAAGGCGCTGCGGGCGGTCTCGCGCAGGCGGCGGGTGTACTCCGCGCGGCGCTCGGGCCGGAAGGGCAGCAGGCCGTCCTGCGCCAGGCGGCGGAGGAACGCCTCGAGGATCTCGTGGATGAGGGCGCCCCGGTCCAGGGGGGTGAGCGTCTCTACCTCCTCGGGCTCCTCGATCTCGCGCACACCGAGCACCTGCTCGCCGAAGTACCGGAAGGGGCAGGTGGCGTACGTCTCGAGCTGCGTGGCCGCGAAGGTCTCCGGGAGCGCCACCGGGCGGCCGAGCGCGCCGTCGAAGGCCGTGAGCGTGCGGCGGCCCCAGCGCGCCGTCTCGGCTCCGACCCCGCGGCGGATGGCGGCGGAGCCGGGCAGCCCGGCCAGCGGGGAGAGGTCGCCCGCCTGCCGGGCGCGGACCGCCAGCCGCAGGTCCCACTCCGCCGGGGTGAGAGGCGTGGGGCCGGGGTCGAGGCGGCCCACCGGGATGCGTGTGGTCAGGGCGGCCAGGCCGTCGTAGTCCGCGGGCCGGCCGGTGAGGGCTTCTGCGACCCGCAGCAGGTAGTGCGAGGGGACGCGCACCTGCCCGGTGGCGGCGTCGAGGCGCGGGTAGGTGAGCACGAGGGCGTCGGACGCCGCGCCGACGGCGTGGCGGAAGGTGAACTGCTCGTCCGCCGCCCGCGCCTCGGCCAGGCGCAGGCGCGTCCCGCAGGCCTGGTTGAGGGCGGCGCGCTCGTGGTCGAGGAGCAGGGGATCGGGGCGCGGAGGGGGCGGGACCGAGCGCTCCACCAGCCCGGAGATGAGCACGAGCCCGAACGGCAGCCCCACGGCGGCCGCCGGCGACGCCACCACGACCTTGCCGGTGCGGTAGACCTCCGTGGCGGGGAGGCGCACGGTCAGGGCCTCCTCGATAAGGGCGGCGAAGGCGTCCACGCTCACCTCCTCCTCCCCCTGCGCCCCGCGCACCAGGTCGGCGAGCATCTTCACCACCGCGCGCTCCTCGGCCGGCAGCTCGGCCATGGTGACGAGCGCCCGCAGCAGCCGCCCCATGAGCACCCGCAGCGGTCCGCGCTCGGGGATGGCCTCCAGCCGCTTGAAGAGCGTCCCCAGCGTCCGCTCGAAGGCGCGCAGCGACCGGCGGTCGCGCTCGAGCCGGGCGATCAGGCCGTCATCGGTCCCGTTCGCTTCGGCGCCCTCGGCGCGCAGCCGCTCCAGCCGCCACTCCAGCCGGCCGCGCAGCGCCGAGACCCGCCGCCACTGGGCGCGACCGCGCACCACCCCGGCCTCGCGGCTCATGCGGTCCCAGTCGGCTGGCGAGGCCTCGGGCGCCTCCCCGACCACCTCCCCCTGCGCGGGCAGGTGGGCGGACGAGAAGTCGGACGTCGCCCGCGAGCGCGGACGCCGCAGCGGGGCCAGCCCCAGGAACTCCATCACCTCGGGCCGGGGCGCATCGCGGAGGCGGATGCGCAGCAGCAGCCGCAGCAGGCGTCCGGCCATGCGGTCGGCGGCCGGGACGCCGTCCAGGACCACGTAGGGGATGCCCGCGGCGCTGAAGACGTCGCGGACCGTGCGCTCGTAGGCCTCGGGGTGGCGCAGCAGCACGGCGACGTCGTGGAAGCGCCCACCCCGCTCGGCGAAGGCGAGGATGCGGCGGGCCAGTGCTTCGACCTCGGCGGTGATCCCGGGGGCGGAGACGATCTCGACGTCGCAGGGCGCGGGGTCGCAGAGCGGGTGCTCGCTGAGAGGAGGGATGGTGGGCCCAGAGTCGCGAAGCGGAGGGTCGGCGGACGTGGTGCTCAAACCCGGCCGATCGGGAGGGTCAGCGAAGAGGCTCGCCGCCAGGGCGCGCGGGCCGGCTCGCGGCGTTGCGGCGCCGGCTTCGACCTGCGCAAACCCCTGCTCCGCCAGCCACGCCAGCAGCGGGCGCGTGTGCCCGGCCACATCTTCGGGGACGAAGGCGTAGCCGGGTCGGCCCGCCAGGCAGGCCTCCAGGAAACGCTCCTCGACCCGGTTCAGCTCGGCGAACCCGTAGAGGCAGACGGCCAGCGCCTGGTCGAGCAAAGGGCTGGTCCGGGCGGCCTCGGCCGCCAGCAGGAGTCGCTCGCTCTCGTCGAAGTAGCCGGCCTCCCTCTGCAGGCGCCGGTAGGCGGCGAAGATCCCGGCCAGCTCGCGGAGCTTGTGCGCAGAGGGGTCGGTCCCGTCGCCGGAGTGGCCGCCGTCGCCGGTCGCCAGCGCTTCCACCTGCGCAGGGGTGAGGCCGGCCCGCCCCAGGTCCTGCAGCGTCCGCAGCACCGTGCGCGGGGTCGACGGCAGGTCGCGGACGGGCGCCAGGTAGCTGTCCGCGGCAACCGTCCCCCGCAGCGCCCGACGGGCGAGGAGGTAGTCGGCCAGCGGCGGCTGGGGGATGCGCCCGGAGCGCACGAGCGGCTCGATGCCGACGAGCTCGGCCAGGTCGGGGAAGGTGTGGAAGCGGACGTTGACGCAGACTCCCTGCCGCCGGGCGATCGACCGCATTAGGTGGCGGCCGAGGATGTGCGTGGGGACGAGCACATAGACGGTAGCGAGGCGGTCGCGCCCGCGCAGCTCGGCCACCGTACCGGCGAGGGCTTCCTCCAGGCGGTCGAAGGGGCCGGTCAGGAGGCGGCGAGTCAGGGGAGCGTTTGAGACCCTACCATGCGCCTCGGGTGCCATCTAGAATGTCCAGTAGGGACTAGGTGTTTGCACTTTGAGACTCCAACCGAGCCCTGAACACGGTCGCCGGGGTACGGCCCCTGGGGCGGTAGCCCAGATGAGGCCGCTTCCGGTTGTAGAAGCGCAGGTACGCAGCTGCTGGCGCGTCCGCTCGGTGAGCAGCCCGACCGTCGCGGCGCTGTGCCCCTCCACCCGGGTGAGCCGCTCCCAGCGGGTGCGGAGCCCATGCCGGCAGAGGATGGCATAGACCCCCGAGGCGCTCACGTGCCAGCCACCCCACTGGGGCTGGCGCAGTTGGGCCGCGATGCGCGCGGGGCCGTGCGTGGGCCAGAGCAGGGCATAGGCGACGACCTGGTGCTCCAGCGCGGGCGTGGCCTGGCGGGGCCACCGGCTGGGCCGGGTGGGCCGGGGGCGCAAGCCATCGGGGCCATACACTTCGACGCCGCGTCTTACGGCTGAATCGCAGCCAGCTCCCGCATGGCGGCCCGGATCGCGTCCTCCGGATACGCGAAGTCCTCGAGCTCCCCTGCCAGGTGCTTCTCGTAGGCGGCCAGGTCGAAGTGGCCGTGGCCGGACAGGCCGAACAGGACGACCCGGGGCCGGCCCTCGCGTTTGGCCTCCAGCGCCTCGTCGATCGCCTTGCGCACGGCGTGGGCCGATTCGGGCGCCGGGATGATGCCCTCGGCCCGGGCGAACTGCACCGCGGCCTCGAAGACCGCCCGTTGCCCGTAGGCCACCGCCTCGACGTACCCGTGGTGGTAGAGCAGGCACAGCAGCGGCGCGTCGCCGTGGTAGCGCAGGCCGCCGGCATGGATCGCCGGGGGGATAAAGGTGTGGCCCAGCGTGTACATCTTGAGCAGCGGCGTGGTCGCGGCGGTGTCGCCGAAGTCGTAGAGGTAGTCGCCGCGGGTGAGCGTGGGGCACGCCTGGGGTTCCACCGCCACGAACCGCACGGCCCGCCCCCGGAACTTCTCGGGCATGAACGGGAACGCCAGCCCGGCGAAGTTGCTGCCGCCGCCGACGCAGCCGATGATCACGTCCGGCGCGTCCCCGGCCAGCTCCATCTGCTTGCGGGCCTCAAGGCCCACCACGGTCTGGTGCATCAGCACGTGGTTGAGCACGCTGCCCAGCGAGTACTTGGTGTCGTCATGGGTGGCGGCGTCCTCGACCGCCTCGCTGATGGCGATGCCCAGGCTGCCGGGGGAATCGGGGTCCTGCGTGCGGATCGCCCGGCCGGCCTGCGTCCGGTCGGTGGGGCTGGGCAGCACCTCGGCGCCCCAGGTCTGCATCATGACCTTACGGTAGGGCTTCTGCTCGTAGGAGACCCGCACCATGTACACGGTGCACGCCAGGTCGAACAGCCGGCACGCCAGCGCCAGCGCGCTGCCCCACTGCCCGGCGCCCGTCTCGGTCGTCAGGCGACGGGTGCCCTCCTGCTTGTTGTAGAACGCCTGGGCCACGGCGGTGTTGGGCTTGTGGCTGCCGGCGGGACTGGTGCCCTCGTACTTGTAGTAGATGCGCGCGGGCGTGTCCAGGGCGCGCTCGAGCCGCCGCGCCCGGTGCAGCGGCGTCGGCCGCCACAGCCGGTAGACGTCGCGCACCGGCTCGGGGATCTCCACCTCGCGCTCGGTGCTGACCTCCTGCATGATGAGCGCCATGGGAAACAGCGGCGCAAGGTCCGCCGGGCCGATCGGCTGCTTGGTTCCGGGGTGGATGACCGGCGGCAGCGGCACCGGCAGGTCGGCGGCGATGTTGTACCAGGCCCTGGGAATGTCGTGTTCGGACAGCAGGATCTTGGTGGCGTCCATCGCGTCCCCCCTTGACCCGCACGCCCCCCGCCGCGCGACCGTCGCGTCAGGGTCGCGGTGGATCGTGCGGGGCGTCTGCGCTGTGAACAGTGGGGTTCGGGCCGGACGCGTCGGCTCCTGCAGCAGGGCTGTCGGGGCCGGGGCGCGCGAGGGCGACGTCCGCCTCGGCTGGCGCGCCGCATCGAGATCGGGCGGCTGCCCGGGGCGCCGGACGCGCACCTGCAGGGCGCGCAGGCGATTGAGCACCGCCGCCACCTCGTGGGGCCGCGGCAGCGCGTAGTCGCCCGATCCGCGGTCTCCCTCCGACAGCAGGTGCAGGCCACCGGCCTCGAGGTCGGCGAAGACGCGCGCCAGGATCTCGGCGATGGACGCCGCACCGTCGACGTACCCTTTCTCCAGGGCGTAGAGGATCGCGTCGCCGGCCGCGCGCGCCTGGCCGGGCTCCACGAGTTGCGGCAGGCCGGCCAGGTCCACGCTCTCGCGCCCCACCGCGAGCGCGCCGCGTCCGCGCATCTCGCTGGCGATCCGGCGCCCCCGCAGGCCGTTGAAGCCGCGCGGGAGCGGGCAGCGGGGTGCCGGGACGGCGACCGTCGCCCGCTGTGCTGCCCGCGGTGCGCCCAGGGCCACCGCCTGCTGTGCCGCTGCGGTGGCCGCCTGCGGCTGAAAGGCGTCCATCACCAGCACGGTGTCGGCCACGGCGAGGAAGTCGCCAAGCCCCGCCGTGGCGACGAGCGAGGAGATCCCCAGGTCCTCCCACAGGGGGCGCACCACGTCCACCAGGCGGGTCAGGGGATCGGCCGCCGGCGGCACGAGCGCCTCCATGCGCGCGTCGCGGGCCAGCAGCGCCGCCGGCAGGTCGTCCTCGTCGAAGAGGAACAGGCTGGTCCCCACCTCGAGGGCCTCGACGAGGGACGCCACGACCGACAGCGTCCCGCTGGCACGCTCGACGGAGAACGCGCTGACCTCGGGCCGGCCCGGCACCCGGTGGACCATGGCGCTGAGATCCACCCGTTCGATCCGACGGCCGGGTTCCGCGCGCACCATGACCGCGTCGGGGACGGTTGCCACCAGCTCGCGGCCGTCCCCGGGCACGTGCGGGTACACCCCGCGGGCGACCGCGGCCAGCAGCGTCGACTTCCCCGAGAAGGCGCCGCCGGTCACCACAGTCACGCCGCGCGGGATGCCAAGCCCCCGCACCGTCCCACGGTGCGGCAGCGACACGGTCACGGCCAGCGCGTCGGGCGCCCGCAGGGGCTGCGCCCGACCACCGCGCAGCGGCCCGTCGCCGGGCGGCGTCTCGCGGGGCAGCACCGCGCCGTCGGCGAGGAACGCCACCAGGCCCAACGCCGGGAGCTGCGCCTGCAACGCCAGGTGGTCCTCGACGGTCTCGACGAACCGGCGGCCGGCCTCGCCGTCCAGGCGTGCCCACGTCAGCCCGGCCTCGACCACAGCGGGCAGCTCCTCGAAGAAGAGCGGGATGGCGGCCCGGGCCGCGGCCTTCCGGCCCTCTGCGGGCAACCCGATGGCCACGCGCACCTCCACCCAGTCCTCGGCGATGGTGCACGCGGCGCGCCGGAGCACGGTCTGGCCGCCCGCGTCCACCGCCAGCGGCGGCGTCCGGCCGGTCCAGCGCGTGCGGACGTGCCGGCGGATCGCCTCGGCCAGCGCGCGCACGAGGAAGTCCTCCAGCGCGATCTTGCGCGATGGCGTCGACCAGAGGGCGGGGGGCAGCTGGGCCTCGGCCTGGTCGATCCGCACACGACCCCGGCTCGGCCCGGCCATGGGGTCCGGCGGGACGGCATCGAGGTAGAGGACGAAGCGGTCGAAGCGGTAGGCACCGACCAGGTCCTGGTAGGCCTGGAACGGCTTGTTGTTGGCGACGATCAGCTTGTCGCGCAGGCGGTCCGATGGCAGCATGCTTGCGTGGGTGTCCTCCAGCGTCGTCTGCGAGGGATGCGCGTCAGCGCGAGGATAGCACAGCCTGGCCCGCAGCGGCGC
>CAZGNA010000061.1:0-14158 GCA_964526945.1 uncultured bacterium | reverse complement strand
CGGCGCGGTCAGACCAGGGCCAGGCTCGCGAACGAGACCAGACCGCCTGCAGGGTCCTCTGCGGTCCCGTACCGCAGCAGCCGCCCGCGCACCGGGTCGAGCACGCGCAGCGCCAGGTACACGGCCGACAGGGCGTCGATCCGCTGGGGGTTGCCGGCGGCTGTGACCCGTCGCCAGAACCCGTCGGCATCGCCGGCCACGATGGCCTCGAGCACCTCCCGGTCCCGCGCCGAGGTGCGCGCGGCCAGGGCTGGGGAGACCGGCTCCGGATCCCCGAAGCGAGGCCCCACGTGGCTGAAGTCCACGCCGACGACGACCGCGATCTCGTCGGCCCGGGCTGCGATCACCTCCCGCAGCGCCTGCACCACGCGCTCCACCGCCTCGACGCGACGGGGCGACTCTCCTGGCGCGACCCACCGCTCGAACGCCGAGACCAGGAGTGGGACGATCGCCGGCGGACGGCCCTGGCCGATGGCTTGCAGGAAGAGCACCTGGAACTCCAGCGAGTGCTCGGTCCGATGCGCGATCTCGTGCGCCGTGAGGTCGCCCAGCCGGTCCTGCAGCGCTGCCGCGATCACCAGGTCCACGGGCACCGTGCCCAGCGGCGTGAGGAACGGCTTGCACGTCAGCACGATCGGGACAGGAGGCGCGCCGTGGGCCACGCCGAGGAGCAGACAGGTGGGGGGCAGACGTCGGGCCAGCGCCGCGTACGCCCAGCCGTAGCACCAGCCGCCCCGGCCCAGGTCGATGTGCGGTGCCACGATGCCCCGGGGCTCGAGGTCGGCCAGTTCCTCCGGTGAGGCGGCGCGCACGTACTCGGCCAGCGTCCGGCGCAACGCGTCGGGGTCCGCTGGATAGGCAGTGCCGGCGTGGAACGCCGACCGCACCGGCGACGTCCTGAACGCCTGTTCGATGGCCTGGCGGCGTGCGCGCAGGCCGTCGCTGTCCAGCAGGCCGTGGTGGTCGAGCTCCTCGACGAGCCGCTGCAGGTCCCAGGAGAACAGGAGGTCGCCGCCCGACCGGCGGGCGTACTCGGCCTGCACGTCGACGACGTCGCGGTGCCCGTCCAGCAACAGCGCCACGAAGAACGCCTGCGGGGACAGCAGCACCGGCCGCTCGGCCACGCCGTCGGGGTCGCGCACCGCGATCAGGTCGCGCCCGTTCAGCCGTACGGGGTAGGCGTCCAGGCCAGGACGAAGACGCGGCAAGGCCACGGAGTGTGCTCACTCCCCAACGTTTCTATCGTAACACGAGGGCATCCCGGTGAGCGATCGGAGGGCTGTGGTGCGTGCTCGTACTCCCGAAGGGACGAGCGCGCAGGGAGCACTGGGCGTGTCCCCTGGAGGGCCGTGAGGGACTCGAACCCACAACCCGCTGATTAAGAGTCAGCTGCTCTGCCAGTTGAGCTAACGGCCCCCGTTCCGTCCCCTATTATAGACAGGCCGCACGGCATGTCCAGCACTACGGGCAGTGCAGGCGGCGGAGCTGCTCGTGCCGCTCGAAGACCAGCTTACGGTACAGCTCGTTCACCTCCTGGTAGCGCTTCTGGGCCAGGTCGTCGTCGTAGATGGTGCGCACGGGCCGCTCGTAGAACGACCGCATGCCCGAGAAGGCGGCGGCCTGGGCGGCTGCGGAGCCGGGCGGGCCTTCCATCTTGAACCGCGGCAGGATCGGGAACAGCCCGTGCGCCATCATGAGCTGCTGCCCCTCGTCGCTCAGGAGGAACTGGAGGAAGGCGCGGGCGGCGCGTGGCGCGCGCGCCCCCGTCAGGATCGCCGACGGCGCCGGCGAGATCCATGCGTAGGGCGGGCTCACGAAGCGGATCTCGTGGCCGTCGCGCACCTCCTGGAACGCCATGTAGCTGAGCACGGCGAAGCCGACGGCGAACTCGCCCCGGGCCACGAACGTGGGCACGTCGCGGCTGCGGGTGACGTAGATGCCGGTGGTGGCCGCCAGCCGCTGCGCCCACTCCCACCCCCGCTGCCAGCCGCGCAGCTGCAGGATCACCTCGAGCGACGCGTGGTTGGTGGCGGAGCGATCCGGGGTGGTCTGGACGACCTGGCCCCGGAACCGGCAGTCCAGCAGGTCGTCCCAGTCCCGCGGCGGCTCGAGGCCCAGGCGCCGCAGCAGGCGCGGATGGTAGACGATCCCGGCCGGCGTCAACGCGGTGCCGATCCAGTAGCCGCCCCGGTCGCGCAGCGGGATCGGGCGGGGTTCGCCCACCGTCTGGGGGACTTCGCGGACCAGGACGTCGGGCAGTTCGTGCGGCACGATGAGCCGGCGGGCCACGAGGTCGTCCAGCACCTCCGCCTCGCTGGCCCACAGCAGGTCGGCGTCGGGGCGCCCGCGCCATTCGAGCACTCGGGCATACATCGTCGGGCCGCCCAGGTAGACCAGCGTGGGCCGGACAGCAGCGCCGTACCGTTGTCGGGTGTGCTCGGCGAAGCGGGTCGCCACGGGATCGGCGACCTCGCGCGGGATGGGCGTCATGACGACCAGGCGATCTTCCAGCGCCTGCCCGGGCGCCGGGTGCGGCGGGCCGAGCAGCAGGCCCAGCGCCACCAGCAGGAGGGCAGCCCCGCGGACACTTCGTGCGACCATCGTCGGCTCCTTCTGGCGCAAAGCAAAAGACGCCCGAACTCGGGCGTCCCCCGGGGCGATGCGAACGCGCCAGGAACTCGCAGCCTTCACCTCATACGGACTGTACCGTCGGCCCCGGAATTCCACCGGGCCACGACCGGCGCGCGCGCCGGTCTCACGGGCTGTCACCGCCGATCGGGAATTGGCGCGCCCTGCGCGCCTCACCCTGCCCCGGAAGGCTGCGGCCTCTCGGTGCTGGCTCTCAGCATAGCGCGAGCCGACGGCGCCCGCAACTGGCCCCGCGTACCCGGCTGTACCCGGCTCCCGCGCCTTCTGTGCAGCCAGGGCGCCCGGTGCGTCCCGCGCGCGTTGCGGACCACAAGAACGCCAGGTCGACGAGCCTATCGACCGAGGGTGCCCCGCGCGGCGTCGCGCGCGCCCTACGGAATCCCCAGCCGGTGGACGAGAGCCCCGGAGACGAGCAGGGCCGCCGCCAGGGCGATGCCGCCGAGGAGCCCGACGACCCCGGTCACCTCCTGCGGGCGGCGCTCCCACCCCACGGCCCGCGCGAGCCGTTCGTAGGTCTCGCGCAAGCCCTCGGCCGACGTGGCCCGGAAGTACTTGCCGCCGGCCTCCCGCGCGATGGCCTGCAGCTCGGTTTCGTCCAGCGGGCCGCCGATGGTCCACGCGCCGTCGGGCGTCTGCGGCTGTCCCACGCCCACAGTGTAGACCGTGACCTGCTGCAGCCGGGCGATGGCAGCGGCCTGCACCGCGTCGATGCCGGTGTTGCTGCGGCCGTCCGAGAGCAGGATCACCACGCCTGGCGGCAGCGGCCCCACCGGCCGCACGGTCAGGGTGCCGTCGGGCTCGGGCCGCACCCGTCCTGGCAGCGCCGCCACCGCCTCGAGCAACCCCTCGCCGATCGCTGTCCGCCGGATGAACCGGAGCCCGTCGAGGGCATCGAACAGGGGCTGGCGTTCGGTGGTGGGCGGGACCAGCAGCGACGCGTATCCCCCGAACGCCACCAGGCCGACGCGCACACTCGGGGGCACCGTGCGGATGAACGCCCGGGCCGCCTCCTGCGCCGCCGCGAGTCGGTTCGGGAGCACGTCGGTGGACCGCATGCTGCCGCTGATGTCGATGGCGAGTACGATCCCGGCGCGGTCGGCGGGGACGGGCAGCGGGACCTGCGGTCTGGCGAGCGCGACGAGCACACACACCAGCGCCGTCAGGAACAGCACCGCGGCCAGGTGCTGGCGTCCCGGCCGCGCGTGGGCCGCGGCCTCGCGCAGCATGCCGACGTGCGGCACCAGCGCGGGACCCGCGGGTGTACGGCGGCGTGCGCGTCGGTACAGCAGCCCCAGGACCGGCACCAGGACCAGCGCCCAGAGAACGGCCGGCCAGAGGAACGGGACGTCCATCAGCGGGCCGTCCGAACCACGATCAGGCGATCGACGCCCGACGCCGCCCCCCAGACCTCGCCGGGACGCCCGAGGAGCTGGCGCACGTTGGCACCGGCACTGGGCACGCGTACCACCTCGAAGGTCTCGCGCGTCGGGTCGAACCGGACCAGGGCATTGGCGCCGAAGTCGGTGATCCACACCATGTCGTGCTCGTCGACGTACACGGCGTACGCACGCGGCGCCTCGCCGGGCAAGCGCCACTCGCGCCATCGGCCGCTGGCAGGATCGTAGAGCCCCACCTGCCCGACGTTCCACTCGCTGACCCAAATGCGGCCCCGCGAGTCCGACCAGACACGGCGCGCACCCTGGCGTGGCGTCGGCGGCTCGAGCACGGTCGCGGCACCGGTCGTCGTGTCGATGCGGGCGATGTAGCTACCGGCCAGTGAGGCGAAGTAGACATCACCGCGTGGCGTGGTGGCGATGCCGTAGGGCCCGGGGCCGCGGGGCGCGTCGAAGAGCTGCATCCGCCCGCTCGTGGGCTCGAGCCGGCCGTAGATGCCGGCTTGGCCGGTAAACCAGAGCACCCCCCGCCGGTCGAACGTGGCCGTATTCAGGTTCGCCCGAGCCCGGTCGGGGGGGAGCGGCCACCGCTGCACCGCGCCCGTGGCGGGATCGACCCGCAGGATGGCGTTCAGCCCGCCGTCGGTGATCCAGGGCGCGCCGTCGGGTCCCACGATGACCCCATGCGGCGCCGAGCCAGTACCCAGCGTGACGTGCCGGGTGGTCCCGGTGCGCGGGTCCAGGTGGCCCAGCGCCCCCGTGGCCTGCGCCGTGTACCAGACGCCGCCATCGGTGGCGGGTGCCACATCGTGTGGGCGGCTACCCGCCGGCACCGGGTACTCCTGCAGTGTCCCGAGAACCGCGGGTGCTGCCGGGTGCGGAGTGGCGACCGCCAGAAGGCCGGCGGCCACAGCCACTACCATGACGGGCGTGCGTGCGACCCGGACGGGAGCCTTGCGGCTGCGATCGCCCATCCCGTAGCCCTCCTCCACCCTCCCGGCGGCGTTAGTCGCCTGCGGGGACCGGCACGGGCGTCGACCTGGCCGGGCGCGGGGAGCCGCCGAGCGGCGCGGGACGGATCGCCAGCACCAGCAGCCCGGCGACCAGGGCGAGCGCCGCCGCCGAGTGGAACGCCAGGGTGTAGTTCCCCAACCGATCGTAGAGCACCCCACCCACGAGGGCGCCGACGGCCGCCCCGATCTGGTGCGAGAAGAAGATCCAGCCGGACAGCTCGCCGACCGAGTAGCGCCCGTAGATCTGGGCGGTCAGTGCGGTGGTCGCCGGGACCGTGGAGATGTAGTTCAGGCCGTAGACCGCCGCGAACGCGAACAGGCCCGGCACGGTGCCAACGAAGGGCAGGAAGAGCAGCGACGCCCCGCGCAGCAGGTAGTAGGCCGCGAGCGGCGTGCGGGCGCCGTAGCGGTCGCAGATCCAGCCCGACGCCACGGTGCCCAGGACGTTGAGCGCGCCCATGACGCCCAGGGCCTGCGCTGCCTGACCCGCGTGAAATCCATGATCGGTCGCATGCGGGACCAGGTGGGTCAGCACGAGCCCCGACGTGGTGTAGCCGCATATCCAGAACGAGCCCGCAAGCAGCCAGAAGGGCAGCGTCCGGGCCGCATCCCGTATCCCCGTCCGCCCGGCCGCCCGGTGCGCCGCCGTCACCGCGCGTGCGTCAGCGGCCGCGCCGTACGGCCGCAGCCCGACGTCCTGGGGGTCGTCGCGGATCACCAGGAGCACCACGGGGAGGATGACCGCCAGGAACCCGATCCCCAGGCCCAGGTACCCGGCCCGCCAGCCCCACGCGAGGGTCACGGCCATGACCAGGGGCACGATGAGCAGCTGTCCGGCCGCCATCCCCGCCCCGGCCAGGCCCAGCACCAGCCCGCGCCGGGTGTCGAACCACCGCGCGGCCAGCGACGCCGCCACGGACATGGCGGCACCACCCGCGCCCAGCGCCGTCACGATCCCGGCGGTCAGGTAGACGTGCCACAGGGCTGTAGCCAGCGACGACCCGAGCGCACCCAGGCCGAGCAACGCGGCCGCGCCGGTCAGCACCCGGCGGGGGCCCCACCGGTCCGCCACGTACCCCACCGCCGGGCCCACGGCACCGTACAGCAGCAGGGACAGGGACGCCACCAGGGACAGCGCCGCGCGCGTCGCGTGAAAGTCCGCCTCCAGGGGCTTGATGAACACCCCGAACGACGCCCGCACGCCTGAGGAGGTCAGCAGGACGAGGACCACCGCGCCCAGGACGACCCACGCGTAGTGTAGGGGTGTCGGCGCGCGGGCGGTCGTGTCGGTCATCACAGTCTCCCTGCAGCCGTTCTGTGGAACGCAACTCTGCTGCCCGGTCGGTCTATTCCCGCCCCGCGGCCGCCGGCGTCTGCGCCTGCCGCCATCCTGGTGCGGGCGCTACCGGCGTGTCCGGGCGGGGCGCCCGTAGAGGGCGCGCGCGCTGCGCAGGTGGGCGATGGCCTCCGCGCGGCGGCCCATGGTGTCGTAGAGCAGGCCCAGGTTGTAGTGGGCGTCGGCGAACTGCGGGTCGCGCTCGAGCGCCTGCCGGTACATCTGCGCGGCCTCCGCGCGCCGTCCCAGGTCGTCGAGCAGCACACCGAGGTTGAAGTAAGGAATCGGATCGGTCGGCGCGTGGCGCATGGCCTGGCGGTAGTGCGCCTCGGCACGGGCGGTGTCCCCTGCCTGATGGTACAGCCGGCCCAGGTTCGTGTGGGCGTCCGCGAACGTGGGGTCGAGTTCCAGCGCCTGCCGGTACGCCAGGCGGGCCTCCGCGGGCGACGACGCCTCGAGTTCGCAGGCCAGGGTGAACCAGTCCTCGGCGTCCAGGGTCGCGGCCGGTCCGGCCGCCGGCGCCGGCAACGCGACCTCCTCCGCCACGTCCTGCACGGCGAAGTTGAACAGGAACTGGCCGGAGTCGGGCTGCCAGCGAGCCTGCCCGTCCCACGCCACGATCCGTCGCCCGTCGGCGTAGATCGTCAGGCTGGTGAGGTGCCGGTCGTCGGGGAGCTGGCGCCGCAGCGACTGCAGCAGCCGCCGGATGCGCCGCAGGGGGACGCGGGCGTCCAGCAGGCGGCGGGTCGTCTTGAGGAGCAGCAGGTCCTGGAACGAGAACTCCAGCCGGCGCCCGCGGCCCTGGCGCGGGGTGACGAGCCCGGCACGCACGCAGGCGCGCACGCGCCCCTCGGGCAGCTCGAGGATCTTCGCCACCTCGCGGGTGGTGAAGTGCGTCATCTCCTGGCGGCCCGCGCCCTCCCCGGCTCACCCGCTGTCGTGCGCCTGGCCGGTGCCGCCGGTTTCTTCTCCCGGGGCACGCGCTTCTCCAGGCTCTTCTTCAGGGCCTCCATGAGGTCGATGACCTGGGCCCGCTGGACCTGCGGCCCCACCGGTACGACCTCCTTCCCTTCCACCTTGGTGTTGATGAGGTCCAGGACCCGCAGTCGGTACTCGTCGCGGTACTTCTCCGGCGCGAACCGCTCGGTGGCCAGCTCGTCGATGAGCTTGACCGCCAGCTGCAGCTCCCCGTCCTTCACCTTCACGTCTTCCCCGCGGTTGATCTCCCCGAAGTTGCGGACCTCGTCGGCGAAGTACATGGTGTGGAGCACGAGCCCGCCCTGGGCCGCCCGGATCAGCACCAGGCTCTCCTTGCCGTGCATCACGAAGGTGGCCAGCGCCACCCGGTTCGTCTTGGCCATGGCGTCGGCGAGGAGCCGGTAGGCCTTCTCCCCGCCCTTGTCGGGCCCCAGGTAGTAGGTCTTTTCGAAGTAGATCGGGTCCACCTGCGGGAGGGGCACGAACTCCGCGATGTCGATGACCCGGGACGCGTCGCCCTCCAGCGCCTTCAGTTCCTCGTCGGTCACCTGGACGTAGCGGTCCTTGGCGTACTCGTAGCCCTTGACGAGTTCCGCGCGGTCTACGACCACCTGCTCGGTGGGGCAGAAGTACTGCTGGCGGACACGGCTGCCGCACTTGGCGTGGAGCAGGTTGAACCGGATTCCGCCGGGGGAGGTGGCGGTGTAGAGTTTGATGGGAATGGCCACGAGCCCGAACGAGATCGTCCCGGAACCGATCGAATGCGGCGGCATCGGCGGTTCCTCCCGGAGGCGCCTGAAGGTGTCCTGTACGATACCATGAAGCGCCAGCGCGCTCAAGCCCGCGGTGGGCGCGTCGACGCGGCCGCCCCCGCCCCAACGGCCGCGGACGCGCTGGCCGCCTACCGGCACAAGCGCGACCCGCAGCGGACGCCCGAGCCGTTCGGCGGAAGCCCGCGGGGCGGCCCGCCACGGTTCGTCGTCCAGCAGCACGCCGCCCGACGGCTGCACTACGACCTGCGCCTGGAGATGGGCGGCGTGCTGAAAAGCTGGGCCGTCCCCCTGGGCCCCTCGGTGAAGCCCGAGGAGAAACGCCTCGCGGTCCAGGTCGAGGACCACCCGCTGGAGTACGCCGACTTCGAGGGCGTCATTCCGCCGGGCAACTACGGGGCCGGGCCCGTGATCGTGTGGGACACCGGCACGTACCGCCTGGGCGCGCCCGACGACCCGCTGGAGCAGCTGGCGCGCGGCCGGCTCGAGGTCGAGTTCTTCGGCTACAAAATGCGCGGGTGGTGGACCCTGGTCCGCATGGCCCGCACGGAGCGGAACTGGCTCCTGATCAAGAAGGCCGGTCCGGGCAGCGGCGACGAGGAGCTGACCGCCCGCTACCCTCACTCGGTCCGTTCGGGGCTGACCATAGACGAGATGCGCGAGCCGGCGCGACGCCTCCAGGCGATCGCGGCGCGGCTCCAGGCGGCCGGCGCGCCCCGCGGCGACGTCTCCGCCCGGACCCAGGCGTTCATGCTGGCCACCCCGGCGATCCGGCCGTTCTCCCACCCCGGGTGGATCTTCGAGGTGAAGTACGACGGCGTGCGGGTGCTGACGGAACGGCGCGGGGAGACGGTGACGCTGATCGGCCGCAGCGGGCAGGCGGTGACCGACCGCTACCCCGAGATTGCCGAGGCCCTGCGGTGGCTCCCCGTGACCCGCGTCCTCCTGGACGGGGAGATCGTGGCGTTCGACGCCCACGGCCGACCGAGTTTCCAGCGCCTCCAGGCCCGGATGCTCTTGCGGCGCCGCGCCGACGTGGCCGCCGCCGTGCACACCCATCCGGTCGTCGCGATCTTCTTCGACTGCCTGGCGGTCGAGGGCCACGACCTGCGCCGGCTGCCGCTCCTCGAGCGGAAGGCGTGCTTGCGCCTGGTGGTGCCGCCGCTGGGGGTCGTCCGCTACGGCGACCACGTCGCCGAGCACGGGGACGCCTTCTACGACCTCGTCTGCGAGCAGCGGCTGGAGGGGATCGTGGCCAAGCGCGCCGCCAGCCTGTACGTGCCGGGGCGTTCGGGGGAGTGGGTGAAGATCAAGTGCGTCCGGCGCCAGGAGTTCGTCATCGGCGGGTACACCCTGCCACGCGGCGCGCGGCGGTTCTTCGGCGCGCTGCACCTCGGGCTCTACGATCACGAGGGCCGCCTGACCTACGTGTCCAAGGTCGGCTCGGGGTTCGACGACGCCACGCTGGCCCGGGTGTGGGAGGCGCTGCGCCCCCTGACGCGCGCCACATCCCCGTTCGCCAGCGGCGCGCCCACGGGGCGCATCCACCGGTGGGTGGAGCCGCGCCTGGTGTGCGAGGTGCGCTTCGCGGAGTGGACGCAGGACGGCGGGCTCCGGCATCCGGTGTTCTTAGGGCTGCGGCCCGACCGGACACCCGAGGAGTGCCGACGGGAGGAGCCCGCGGACGCGGGGGTGGGGTCGGCGGCGATCGTCGCCGCGTCGGACCACGGACCCACCGACGTGGCGCCGCCGCGGGTGCGCGTCACCAACGCCACCAAGGTCTTCTGGCCCCGTGAGGGCTACACCAAGGGCGATCTGATCGCCTACTACGAGGCGGTGGCGCCGCTGGTGCTGCCCTACCTGAAGGATCGCCCGGTGGTGCTCACGCGCTACCCCGATGGCATCGCCGGCAAGTCGTTCTTCCAGAAGGACGCGCCGGCGTTCGTGCCGGCATGGGTGCGCACGGCGCGGATCTACTCCGCCGAGGCCGAGCGCGAGATCCGCTACGTCATCGTCGACGACGTCGACACCCTGCGGTACGTGGCCAATCTGGGCGCGATCCCCCTCCACATCTGGGCGTCCCGGGTGGGCAGCCTGGACCGGCCCGACTGGCTCGTGCTCGACCTCGACCCCAAGGACGCGCCCTTCACGGACTGCGTGGCCGTGGCCCGCGGTCTGCACCGCATGCTCGAGGAGCTGGCGCTGCCGCACTACGTGAAGACGTCCGGCGGCAGCGGGTTGCACGTCCTGGTGCCGCTGGGCGCACGGTACACCTACGAGGAGGCCCGCACGTTTGCACGGCTACTGGCGCTCCTGGCCGTCGAGGCGGCGCCGGCGATCGCCACGGTGGCGCGCCCGCTGGGGGCGCGGGGCGGGCGGGTGTACGTCGACGTGGGGCAGAACGGCCACGGCCGCACCATCGTGGCGCCGTTCTCGCTGCGTCCCCTGCCCGGGGCACCGGTCTCCTGTCCCCTGCGCTGGAGTGAGGTCACGGCCAGGCTCACGCCGGCGCGGTTCACGCTGGCCACGGTCCCCCAGCGGTTTGCGTCGCTGCCCGATCCGCTGGCGCCGGTCCTGCGCGAAGCGATCGACCTGGCTGATGCCCTGGCCCGCCTGGAGCGGCGGTTGGGTGCACCCCGCGGCGCACGCGCGAGCGCGCGATAGGCCCGCCGCCCCGCGCCGCTACCTGCAGCGCACGTACATCGTCCCTCGAGCGGCTCCAGCTCGGGCGACCAGATGGGTTACGCGTGGTGTGCGGATTGTCCGACCCCTCGCCCTACCACGTCGTCAGCCGGAACGTCGGCTACTCGCGACGCGTGGATCGCCTGCGGACGGGCTGCAGCTTGGGCGTCCGGTGCGGCTACTCGCGGCGCGCGTGGATCGCCCGCCAGATCTTGCCCGGCCACAGCGGCATGTCCAGGTGGCGCACGCCAAAGGGCGCGAGGGCGTCCAGCACCGCGTTGACCACGGCCGGGGTGGCGCCGATCGTGCCGGCCTCGCCCACGCCCTTGGCCCCCAGCGGGTTGCGCGGTGTGGGCGTTTCGGTACGGTGCGCCTGGAAGCGCGGCAGCTGCGGTGCCCGCGGCACCGCGTAGTCGGCCAGGGTCGCCGTCACGAGCTGCCCCTGGCGGTCGTAGACGATCTGCTCGTAGAGGGCCTGGGCCAGGCCCTGCGCGACCCCGCCGTGGATCTGTCCTTCCACCAGCAGCGGGCTGATCGCCACGCCGCAGTCGTCGACCGCCACGTACGCACGCAGGGACACCTGGCCGGTCGCGGGGTCTACGTCCACGACGGCCACATGGGTGCCGAACGGGAACGTAGCGTCGCCGGCGTCGAACGTCGCGCGTGCCCACAGCGTGCGCCGGCCCGTGCGGGCGACCAGGGCGCCCAGCGTCACGCCGCGCTCGGGCGTGCCCGCCACGAAGACCCGGCCATCGGCCAGGACCAGGTCCTCGGGACGAGCCTCCAGCCGCGCGGCCGCCAGGGCCACCAGCCTGCGGCGCAGGCGTTCCGCGGCCCGGTAGGCGGCGGTACCGCCCACCACCAACGACCGGCTGCCGGCCGTGCCCTCGCCCGTGGGGATCCGCGCGGTGTCGCCGTGCACGACCGTCACGGTGTCCAGGGGCACGCCCAGCACGTCGGCCACCACCTGGGCGAGCCCGGTGGCCGTACCCTGGCCGTGCGGCGAGATCCCGGTCAGCACCGTCAACCTGCCCGCGGTGTCCACCTGCACGCGCACGCGGTCCTCGCCGTAGGTGCACCACTCCACGTAGCTGCCCAGACCGATGCCCAGGTAGCGGCCCTGCTGCCGGCCCTCGGCCTGTCGCCGCCGCCAGCCGGTGTAGTCGACGACCTCCAGCGCGCGGTCGAGAGCACGGGCGTAGGTGCCGCTGTCGTAGAGATAGCCTGCGGGGGTGCGGTAGGGGAAGCGTTCGGGGGGTACGAAGTTGCGCCTGCGGACCTCGGCGGGATCGACCCCGATCTCACGCGCCAGCAGATCGAGCATGCGCTCGAGGTAGAACGCGGCCTCCGGACGCCCGGCGCCCCGGTAGGCACCGGTGGGCATGCGGTTCGTGTACACTTCCACCAGCTCGACGTCGACGTCCGTGACGTCGTAGGGTCCCGTCGCCATGCGGGTCGTGAGCGTGGGAACGTCGGCGGTGGTAGACAGCAGATAGGCGCCGACGTCGGCAACGATCCGCAGCCGCAGGCCGCGGATGCGCCCGTCGCGGTCCGCGGCCAGCGCGACGTCGGCGGCCTGGGCCCGGCCGTGGCTGGTGGCCAGCAGGTCCTCGCGGCGCGTCTGCACCCACTTCAGGGGGCGCCCCAGGCGGACCGCCAGCACCGGGAGCAGCAGTTCCTCGGGGTAGGTGTTGATCTTGGCACCGAACCCGCCGCCTACGTCGGGGGCCACGACCCGGATGCGCAGTCCGGCCAGCTGGGGCAACGCCGCCAGCAGCGCGTGGAGGTCGTGGGGCATCTGGGTGGACGACCACACCACCAGGTGTCGTCGCCGAGGCCCCGACGGCGGCACCACCAACACCGCCCGCGGTTCCAGCGGGACCGCGGCCAGGCGCTGGTGGGCGATGCGCTGCTGGAGCACCACCGGTGCGCGCGCGAACGCCGCCTCGGGATCGCCGTAGCGCCGATGACGGCGGTAGGCCACGTTGGACGCGAGGCCCTCGTGGATGACCACCGCGCCCGGGGCCAGCGCGTCCTCCGGGTTGGCCACCACCGGGAGCGGATCGTAGTCGACCTCGACGCGCTCGGCAGCGTCGGCGGCCGCGTACGGGTCGTCGGCCACCACGGCCGCAACCGGTTGCCCCACATAGCACACCCGGTCGAGGGCCAGCACCGGGTGTGGCACCACCACGCCGCCCCTGATCTCCCCAGACAGGGGAGGCAGGTCGGGGAGGTCGCGCGCCGTCACGAGCTCGACCCCCGCCGGCGCGCGGATGCCGCGTACGCGCGCATGCGCCAGAGGACTGCGGACGATCGCCACGTGCCGCAGCCCCTGTGCGAAGAGGTCCCCGGTGAACGCCCCGCGGCCGGTGACCAGCCGCGGGTCTTCCAGTCGCTTGACGCGTGCGCCGCGATATGCTGCGTGCCCCATGCTCTCAGGAGTTGACCGCCCGGGGCCCGGGTTCCTGGTGCCCCGCGGCCTGCGCTGTGGGGTTCAGCCAGAGTTCGAAGTCCCTGCCGATGACGGACAGGGCCAGGGTGATGCCGGCGATGGCCAGGGCAGGAGGCGCCGCCCACCAGCTCCACGCGCTGCCCGTGAAGAGCAGCGGGTAGGAGAAGGCGGTGTGCAAGATCAGCCCCCAGCTGATCTGCGTCGGATCCCCCAGGCCGAGCAGCGCCAGCGTGGCCTCCATGAGGATCGCCCACCGCACGGTGAGCAAGAACTTCGTCCATAGCACGGGAAGGAGGACCGGCACGAGACAGGTGCGCACGATGCGCACGCCCGGGGCGCCCACCGCGCGGGCCGCCTCCACGTAGTCCTGCGCCATGGTCGTCGCCACCAGTGTCCGGACCACCCGGGCGTAGGCCGGCCAGCCCAGGAGCGTGAGGGCCACCACGAGATGGAGCAGGCCGGGCCCGAGCAGCGCGACCAGGAGGACCATGACGGGCAGGTGCGGGATCGCCAGCAGCACGTCGGTGACCGCGAGCAGGAGCGCCCGGTAGCGCCCTCCGACGACCGTGAGGATCCCGACGAGCCCGGATGCCGTCGTGGAGAGGAAGGCAGCGCCGAACCCCACGGTCAGCGAGATCCGTGCGCCGTGCAGCCAGAGGCTGAGGAGGTCCTGGCCGAGATCGTTGGTGCCCAGGCGATGGGCTGGGGACGGCGGCTCCACGGGCGCGCCGACCGGGGCGCGCGGCGGGTAAGGCGCCAGCACGTCGGCCAGAGCTGCCGCGCCGAGGGCGGCGAGCAGCGCGCCGGCAGCGAGCCACGTCCCCCCACGGGGCCGGAGCCGGTGTCCGCTGGCGCGGGCGCGCGTCACCGCGCACCCCCGCGCC
>CAZGNA010000060.1:0-14560 GCA_964526945.1 uncultured bacterium | reverse complement strand
CGGCGTCCACGAACGCCACGAACCGGCAGAACGCCGCCTCCCCACCCTTGAACCGGAACGGGAAACACCCCACCCACACCCGTTGGTTGAGGATCTGGTCGATCTCCCCACCGACGTTCTCCACGTGGAAGACGCCCTTGGGGAACAGCAGCGTGTGCGTGGCCTGGTAGTCCTTGGGCCAGGGGAACGCCTTATCGATGGCCATGCCGATCTTCTGCTCCACCTCGGGGATCAGGTCGCGGCGGGCATCGCGCACCTTGGTGTTGAAGGGATGGTCCGTGGAGATGGCGTCGATGGCCATCCACCGGATGCCGCGGTCGAGCACCCACTGGCAGAACTCCGCCCGCGGTCCCGGGTGCCGCAGGAACGCCCGGGGCAGGTCGGGCCGCGCGTCGGGATGGTGGCGCCGGGTGGTCGGCGACCAGTCCTCGTTGTAGTAGGCGTGGTACCCGGTGTGGATCACCAGGATGTCGCCGCGCTCGATGCGGATGTTGTACTTCTGCTCCCAGGCCTCGAAGTGCTCGGGGCCGTAGATGTCGTAGTCCCCGATCCCGAACTGCTGCAGGTCGACCACGCACGCCGGCCCCACCAGGTGCTCGATGGGGATCCCCGCGACATCGGGTCCCGGATCGTAGAAGTGGAGCGGCGCGTCGAGGTGCGTGGCGATGTGGTTGGTGGTGCTGAGGTGCTGGGCGTTGACGCCCTCAAAGGCGATCTTCTTGACCCAGGTGACCTTGGGGCCCTCGTAGTACGCGAAGGGCGGCGAGTCCACGCTGAAGTTCTGCGAGAGGTCGAGTACTCGCACCCGCGAGAGGTCCACCGATCTCATGCTGCGTCTACCTCCCTCGTCGGTGTTCTACAGACGACCTTCCGCCCGCGCCACCACCCTCCATAGCGGCATCTGGGCCGGTGGCTACTGCACCCGCTGGTTGCGGCATTCATCGACGCGCGCCACGCAACAGCCCGCGGCGCAGGTCTCGAGCATGCAGGCAGCTCTACGGGCAGGCGCGCCGCGGCCGCCGTGCAGCGCTGGGAGCAAAGGACTCTCGCGATCGCGTCGCCAGTGGCACCACACGATACCTAGCTCAGCCTAGCGGCGTGGCTCGACAACACCGTCAATGACGCCGTCGATCTTCCCCGACCGTGCCGCTGTTTGGAAGGTCCCACCGACCGTCCTGACGACCTCCGGCCGTATGGTGTTCGACCAACGGCAACATCATGCCTGCCCGCAGCCGCATCTCTCATAGCTCCGTGCGCGCCCGTGTGGATGCGCCCCGTGACGTCGACGTGCAGGGCTCTTGCAGGTTCAGGATGAGAGCCCCGGGTGAACCGCGCCTGCGCTGGTATACGGGAAGTCACGCGGGCACCGCCTTCCGACCATCTCAGGAAGACGCGACAGGCACGCGCAACACGGGCGACGGCTGCGTCCGGCGCAATCTAACGCGACGACGCGCGTCGCGCGAGTGCTGGGCCTTCATCGCCGTATAGGCCTCGCGAACGCTGTTGAGAAACGCCAAGGCGACAGAGGTCAACGGCTGGCGGCGCCGGTGTACGACGTCAAGACTGCCGCTGGGCAGGACGACATCCTCCACCGTGATGGCCACCAACTTCCGCCGTTGCAGCTCCTCGGCTACGGCAAGATAGGGGAGGACGGCCAGTCCCATCCCATACTCGGTGATGCGTATAGCCAGTTCCGTCGTTTCCACCTCCAACGCGATGTTGGGCACAACGCCTGCTCGGCGAAACAGGCGCTGCGTAAGCGTCCACTCATCGGATCCGCGGTCGACGAATATGAACGGGCGATCGGCGATCTCCGCCCAGCGCACCGGTCGCCTGGGCGTAATGGGCGCCCTGGGACGCCCGACGAGTACGAGCGGATCATCGGCAAGACTAATGGTTTCCAGGTCCGGATGGTGGAGCGATCGAGCGATCCCGATCTCCACGTCGCCGGCCAGCAACATCTCCGCGACGAACTTGGGGGGCCCGGGACGAACGCTCACGGCCGTCTCGGGATGCCGGCCACGGAATCGCCAGAGCGCCTGAGGTAGCAGATAGGTGCACGCGGCGAACACAGCTGCGACATGAAGCGAGGTGCTGTCGCCACTGGAGCACCTGCCCCGAGTCGCGAGACGCGCCAGGGCTGCCGTATGGAGCAGGTGCTCCGCATGGGGCCGGAACTGTCTTCCGGCCTCGGTGAGGGTCACGCCCTCGCGCCGATCGCGCTCGAAGAGGTGCGTCCCCAGAGAGCGCTCAAGCGCCTTGATCCTGGCACTTACCGCAGGCTGCGAGAGGTTAAGGGACTCCGCCGCTCGTCGAAAGCTTCCGAACGTGGCGACCGCTAGAAAGGCCTCTACCTGAGAAATCTCCACCCCCGCTCCCCCGCCTCTCAGCATCAGCGCTGACCTGCATGCGCGGGAGAGGCTTCGCGGCAGGGCGCAAGGAATCCTGTAGCAGAGGTTGTCAGGCGATAAACAGAATCTTCTTGGCGTCCCGTCGCATTTGGAGGTACAGTGGTTTAGACGCATGCCGATCACACTGCGTGAGGAGAGTCAGGACTCATGGGGCGACGGTGTCGCCAGCACCTCCGTGCGAGAGACCGGATGAGGAGTCGGCGTGAGGAGCCACCGATCCGCATAGGGGTGATCTCGCCCCTTACCGGGGCCTGGACAGCATATGGGCGCGCCCACTTCTCAGGCTTCGAACTCGCAGTCGACGAGATCAACAGGGCGGGCGGAGTCTTGGGACGCCGCTTGCAGATCGTTGTCGCAGACTCCCAGACCAACCCCCGTGTCGCGGCCGAGGAGGCCCACCGCCTCATCCGCCAGGAGCAGGTCAGCCTGCTGGCCGGCACGTTCAGCAGCGCTGAACGTAATGCCGTAGGCCCGGTCGTGGCCGCCGCGAACTGTCTGCTCCTCTATCCGACGTTCTACGAAGGCCAGGATCCTGCGGACTACCCGGGGGTGTGCAACGAGAACATCTTCATGTTCGGCCTGGAACCCACCCAGCAGGTATGGCCTCACGTGGAGTACATGCTCCGCGCGCACGGGCGCCGCTTCTTCCTGATCGGCTCGGACTACGTCTGGCCCCGTGGCGTCAACCGCTTGGCCAAGCAACGAATCCGCGAGACAGACGGCGAGATCGTGGGCGAGACCTACGTGGCGTTGGGGACTCGTCGGTACGAGGATGCGCTGCAGCAGATCCGCGCTGCGAGGCCAGACGTCATCTTCAGCAGCGTGGCTGCTTACGATAGCGTGGAGTTTCGTCGGCAACTGCATGCAGCGGGTATGCGGCGCGATATGGTGCTCTGGAGTGTTGATGACGAGGAGATCGTCACCACCCGCGTCGGTACCGAAGCGTCAGCAGGAGACTACGCGAGCTTCGACTACTTCATGGCATTGCAACATCCGAACAACCATCGGTTCCTCGCAAGGTTGCGGAGGAAGTTCGGTCGCGATGTAATGATGAACACGGTCGGGGTCGCAATGTACAATGCCGCGCATATGGTCGTGCAGGCGATCGCCCAGGCGGGCACCCTGGAGACTAGGGCGGTGAGGGAAGCGCTCTCCCATCTGCGCTTCGACAGTGCTCCCCAGGGAACCATACGCATGCGCCCGACCGACCGCCAAGCAATCCTCCCTTCTCACCTGCTGCGCGTCCGCGCGGGCTGGACCGACGGACGTGACATGTTCGAGCCAGTGCAGTCGTTCGAGAGCGTTGAGCCGTCGGCAGCCCTTCCAGGAGTGGCGACGCGAGCGTAACCTGCCCGCGCTGCCGGTCGTCATGGGCTCCGCACGTCAAAAACCTTGATCACCCTATAACAAGAATCCGTTTGACGCCGTTCGCGCGCCCCGTCGTATCCTCAAACCTAGACCGGTCCAACGGGCATGCCATGGCGTGGCCGTGGGCAGATGGCTGGGGTTTCGAACCAGTACGACCGTTGAACACGTGACGAGAGACCCGGCATACCGACAGATCGGGAGCCGTACCGACCGGCTCGGGTGCACCGAGACGGCCAAGCGGTGGCCGCAGCTGCTGGCAGGAAGTGTCCTGTTGGCAGTGTGGGGACTCGGCCCCTTGGTACTGGGCACGTTTGCGCTCCGGATTCTCTCCCAGGCGTTCCTCTTCGCGATAGCGGCACTGACGGTCGATCTCCTGTGGGGATACTCCGGCGTCCTGACGTTCGGCCAGTCAGCGTTTTTCGGGATCGGTGTGTACGGGCTGGGGCTGACGCTCGCTTACTACGCTAGCGGCCTTGCCGGCATTGTTGCAGCGATGCTTGGGGCGATGGCTGTCGCAGCCGCGGTTGGCGCGCTGATTGGGTGGCTGGCGTTCTGGGACGGGGCATCGCCGATCTACCCGGGCGTGGTGACGCTGGCCCTGCCGATCGTGTTCACACAGATCATCCTGAGCGGCGGCTCATTTACCGGTTCCAGCAGCGGCCTGCCTATCCCGGTGCCTCCGCTCTCGTTCGAGCAGTGGTACTGGCTGTCCGGCGGGACCCTGCTTGTCATAGCCCTTGCCGCCTATCGGTTCGTGACAAGTGATGCGGGACGAATCCTCGTTGCGATCAGAGAGAACGAGGAGCGGTGTCGATACCTGGGTCTGCGACCATCGCGCTGGAAGATCGGCCTCATGACCGCATGCAGTGCCCTGGCTGCACTGGCCGGTGCTCTGTACGTGCTCTTCGCCAGCGTGGCGGCGCCCCAGTATGGTGACTTCCTGTTCGGGACAGAACTGGTAGTGTGGACGGCGCTCGGAGGACGGGGAAGCTTGGTCGGCCCGATCTTCGGCACCATCGGGATCAACTACGTGTCAGCCGTGCTCGGTGGCAATTTGCCGTTCGTCTGGCTCCTGGCCATAGGCGTCGTCTTCGTGCTCGTGGTGGTCTACCTCCCACACGGGATCGTCCCGCCCCTGATGAGGATCCTTGGGACGGTCGGCCGCAGCGTCGAGGCACGGGCCACGCGGGGCACGCAGCGCCCGACACCCGAGGAGAGCGCTAGCGTCGGTCCGGTCGTCGCGTCGGCGGCGCGACTTGGCCCGGGCCCCGATCACACAAAACGACACGGGGACGAGCCGCCAGCCCTCGAGCTACGGGACGTAACAAAGTCGTACGGCAGCCTTCCAGTGCTCCGCGGCATTACCCTCGCGGTGCGCAGAGGCGAAGTGGTGAGCATAGTCGGCCCCAACGGCGCCGGCAAGACCACGTTGCTACGTTGCATCAGCGACGGTCGCGAACGGTCAGGAGGCGCAATCTTCATCAACGGACGGCGAACCGACGGGCTACCACCCCAAGCGTGTGTAGCGCTGGGACTGGGCCGTAAGTTCCAGACCCCCAACGTATTTGAGGCACTCTCGGTCCTGGACTGCCTGCGCATCGCTCGGTCGTACCGGGTGGCTCCATCGTTCTGGCGCCGTGCACCGACGGTGGAACTCCCACCGGTTGCGTTGCGCGTCGTGGAGGCGACGGGCTTGCTATCCGCACTCGATCGAGCGGCTGGCCAGCTGCCCCACGGCATGAAACAGGCGCTGGAACTCGCAATGGTGCTCGCACTGGAACCCAATGTGTTGCTGCTGGACGAACCCACGGCTGGCCTGACAGGCGGGGAACGCGCCGCGATCGGGTCCGTCCTCACCGAGCTGGCGCACGACCACAAGCTCTCCGTGGTGCTGATCGAACACGACGTCGACTTTGTCCGCACCATTAGCACCCGGCTAGTTGTGCTGCACATGGGCCGGATCGTGCTAGACGGGCCGCCGGCGGAAGTCGCAGAGTCCGACGTCGTCCGCGAGATCTACATCGGCGGAGGTGTTCGTCGATGACGGCCACGGGGCCCACCCGCGACGTAGCGGACCGTACCGGAGACCAACCGGCGCACACACCCGCAGTTCGCGTCGAGGCGCTGTACGGAGGCTACGGCGAGTCCAACGTGATCCGCGACGTGACATTCCAGGTCCACCGCGGCGAAATCTTCGCAATTCTCGGCAAGAACGGCATGGGAAAGTCCACGCTGCTGAAGGCGATGATGGGTTTCCTCCCGCGGCGGCAAGGCTACGTCGAGCTCCTGGGAGCCGATGTCACGCGCTGGCCTCCCTACCAGATCACGCGACACGGCGTGGGGTACGTGCCGCAGGAGAAAGCCATCTTCCAGGATCTGTCTGTGGAGGAGAACCTTCGACTGGCGGTGGTCGGTCTCCGTCGCGTCAAAGAGCGCCTCGACAGAGTATCACACTGGTTTCCCGTGGTGGCTCTTCGCCGACGGCAGCGGGCTGGCACGCTGTCCGGTGGCGAGCAGAAGATGCTGCTGATCGCGCGTGCGCTCCTGGCGGAGCCTCGCCTGCTCCTCGTTGACGAGATCAGCGAGGGGTTACAGCCCGCAGTGATCGGTCGTCTCCAGGAGATTCTTGCGGAGGAGCGGCAACGCGGCCACCTGACGATCATCCTGGTGGAACAGAACGTACGTTTCGCACTGGCGCTGGCCGATCGATACGCGGTCCTCAAGCTGGGAACGATTGTCGACAGCGGGCCGGCCACGGCCGACGCGCGTGCCCGCATCGAGCACCACCTGGCGGCCTTCTGAGTGATGGGGGGTGAGAGCGGAGGTTATGTACGCATCGCCGACTATCAACCACATCAAGGGGTGAGATGTATATGCACAGACGGAGAGCAGTAATAAGATGGTGGACAGCGTTCGCAATGGCGGGCATTCTGGCGGCCGGGGTGCTTGCACTGGCGCTGCCGGGCAGGGCGCAACAGAAGCCCATTCTTATCGGGATTCCCGTGGGATTGAGCGGCGTGAACAGTGTGGTGGCCCCCGCGGTGGTACAGTCGGCGGAATTGGCCGTTGACGAACTCAATGCCCGCGGAGGCGTGCTCGGGCGGAGGGTCGAGCTCGCCGTGGCCGACGACGAGAGCGGTCCGGCCGGGGCGGTCAAGGCGTTCAACAGCCTAATCTACCAACGCAAGGTTGATGTCATCATCACGATGGAAACGAGTGCGGCCCGCAACGCGGGCTACCCGATCGCGGAGCGGGCAAAAGTGCCCTATATCTACACGTCGTTCTACGAGGGACGCGCCTGTGGCAAGTACCTGTTTGTGAACGCCTGGGTACCCGAGCAGGTCGTGCCACCCTTGATTCGATTTCTGACCGACGAGAAAAAGGTGAAGCGATGGTTCGCCCTGGGAAGTGACTACGCCTTCGGGCGAGGTATGATCGAGGCGGCCAAGGCTACCATCAAGCAGATGGGAGGCACGGTCCTCGGGGAGGAGTACCTCCCGCTGCAGGCGTCTGACTGGACGCCGATCATTAGCAAGATCCGGGCCGCGAATCCTGACGGCATCATTTACTCCACATCAGGCGGCGGTCCCAACATCGACTTCATGAAGCAGTACAGGGCCGCCGGCCTGACTATGCCAGTGGGCAGCCTGAGCATCGATGAGCTGACCGCGCAGGCGGGCGGGAGCGCTGCGGCAGGCGTCTACTACACTGGGGACTATTTCACCGGGATCGATACGCCGGAGAACAAAGCCTTCCTGGCGGCCATGAAGAAGAAGTTTGGAGCGAACCTCAAGACGCCCAACTCTCTCTCCCAACAACAGTATGACGGCGTGCATGCGTACGCGCTGGCCGTTCAGAAGGCCGGCACGACCAATGCCGAAGCCGTGTTGAAGGTGCTCCCTACCGTGGTATTCAAAGGCCCACGAGGTCCGATCCAGATGAACAGGCAGCACCACGCGCCGCTGCCGATCTACTTGGCCCAGGTGCAAGCCGATGGCACCACTAAGGTGCTCAAGAGCTTCGGCCTGATCGACCCTGGGAACCAGTGCCCGAATCTGAAGTAGCGCCCACTTGTTAATAGGGGGCCGAGCGTGATCTTGACGCAGTTGCTGGACGTGCTGAGTACCGCAGGGACTCTGTACGCCGTGGCGCTCGGCCTCCTGCTGGTCTTCGGCGTCCTCAAGATCATCAACCTCGCCCACGGGGCATTCCTGGCCACCGGCGCGTACACTGCCGTGGTGGTCACGCGTCTGGGATGGAATCCGTGGGCTGTCGTGTTCCTGGCGCCAGCGGTCGGCGTGATTCTGGCCGCGTTGATCGAGTGGCGTGTGCTCCGGCCAATCTACGAACGACCATTGGACACCATCTTGGCCACTTGGGGCCTGAACCTCGTCATCACCCAGGCGATCACCCTGTACTTCGGGCGCGAGATCCAGTTCGCCAAGAGCGCCATCGAGCAGGCGGTCACCGTGGGCGGCACGACCTATTCACAGTACCGGCTCGTGTTGCTGGGGATTTCGGTCATCATCGGTGGGCTCGTGTGGGCTTTGTTCCAACGCACCAACGTTGGATTGGTGGCGCGCGCGGTTGTCATGAACGAGGAACTGGCCCAGGGCCTGGGCATCGACACTCGTCGGACGCGATTCGCGACGTTTTGCGTTGGGGCTGCGCTGGCGAGCCTTGCCGGTGCACTTATCACCCCCTTGATCAGCGTGCATCCCTACCTCGGACTCCCCTGGCTGGTGAACTCGTTCATGTTGGTGCTCGTTGCTGGAGTCTCCCTCGGGAACCTGGCCCTCGCGGCGTTGACGCTGGGTGGTGCGCAGGTACTGGTCAGCTCTTACGGAAATCCCGTGCTCGGGAGCCTAACGATCGTCATTCTGGCAGTGATCATTCTTCGCCTGCGGAACGCCACGCTTTGAGCCTGAGGAGGACTTATGGAAGAGGTGCTTGCTAGCCTTGCAGCCATAGCTGGCTGTCCTTTGACGAAAGAAGAGCTGAAACGGGTCGGGGCGTACCTCGTGGACTACTGGCGCGAACTCCAAGCCCTGCGGGCCGTTGTTCTTCCGGAGGACATCGAGCCCGTTGTCCAGTTTCGCCTTGAGCGGTGGAGCTGACGTGCGTGCGTGGGACTGGCCCTGGCAATCTCTTGCTGACGCAGCACGGGCAGTGGAGACCCGCGAGGTCTCGCCGGTCGAGCTGGTCCGGGCGTGTCTGGACCGCATTGAGCGCGTGGATCCCCAGATCAGGGCGTTCAGCACGGTGGATGCGGATGCTGCCTTGAATGCCGCGCGGGCAGCAGAGGCTGAGATCTTGCGCGGTCGGTACCGCGGCCCATTGCACGGCATCCCGGTAGCCCTAAAAGACAACTACGACACACGGGCCCTGCCGACGACCAATGGCTCGAAGGTATTCGCAGATAGACGTCCGGAGCGGGATGCGGCGGTGTGGGACCGCCTCCGGAGCGCCGGCGCAGTCCTCCTCGGGAAGCTCACCATGCACGAGGTGGCGTGGGGCGTCGACGTGCCTCCCGCGCGGAACCCATGGGACCTGCGTCGCACGCCAGGCCTGTCCAGTGCTGGTGCCGGCGCGGCGGTCGCAGCCGGCCTGTGCTTCGCGGCTCTCGGCACCGATACCGGCGGCTCGATTCGGATTCCCGCGGCGTGTTGCGGCGTCGTCGGTCTCAAACCCACCTACGGACGGGTGAGTCGGTTCGGCATTCTGCCGCACTCCTGGTCTCTTGACCACGCGGGCCCGCTGACGCGTCGTGCCGAGGACGCCGCCATCGTGCTGAGCCTTATCGCAGGGCGAGACGCCAGGGACGCGAGCACGGTCGACGTCGACGTCCCAAACTACTGCGCTGGGCTCCGCGGGGGCGTCGAGGGGCTTCGGCTTGGCGTCCCGTCGAACCACTTCTTCGAGCGAATCGAGCCCGGTGTCGAGGCCACTGTCCGAACGGCTATACTAGAGCTCGAGCGCCTGGGTGCGCGCCTGCAGCCGGTCTCCATTCCCCATATCCAGTATGGTCTCGCCGCCATTCTGACCATCGAACTGGCGTCCGCGACAGCGTGGCACGACCGGTACCTGCGCGACCCCATCTTGCGCACGCGGTTCACACCGGAGGTCCGACTCCTCTTGGATGCCGGCAAGTTCATCTTCGCCAGCGACTTCGTGAAGGCCCAGCAGCTTCGGGGCATGCTGCTGCAAGAGCTGCGCGCCGCGTTTCAGGAGGTCGACGCGCTAGTGACGCCGACGATGCCCCTGGTCGCGTGGCCCGTCGATCGGAACACTGTGCGGCTAGGCGACCAGGAGGAGCACGTGTTGCACGCGTGCTGGCGGTACACGTACGTTTTCAACCTGACCGGGCTGCCGGCGGTCACCGTCCCGTGCGGCTTCGTAGACGGAATGCCCGTCGGCCTCCAGCTTGTGGGCCGCCCCTTCGACGAGCAAACGATCCTGCGCATCGCCCACGCATACGAGGAGGCCACGCCATGGCATCGTTCAGCACCATCTGACGTAGTACCGGGCCCAGACCCGTGCCAGGCAGCGGGCGCGCCGTCGGGCAGCATGCCCCTCAGTGAGCAGGCGGCCGATGATCCTCCGGGAGGTGCACGCCGTGGGAGCCCATGAAGATCGAACGCGGGGGGCTGAAAGCCTCGTTGCCGTGGCATGCGTCCAATTCGAGCCGCAGGTAGGGCACAAGGGAGACAATGTGGCCCGAAGCGTCGCGTTGCTGCATCAGGCGGCTGATCGCGGGGCTCGGTTCTGCGTCCTCCCGGAACTGTGCAATTCCGGCTACGTGTTCAACACGCGCGCAGAAGCCTATGCGGCCGCAGAGGAGGTGCCCGGAGGCCCCACGGTGCGCGCCTGGGCCGAGGTGGCGCGCGCGCGCGATCTGTTCGTGGCGGCAGGCATCGCCGAGCGGGCGGGTGACAAACTCTACAACACCGCGGTGCTGGTGGGGCCGGAAGGCTACATCGGAAAGTACCGCAAGATGCACCTGTGGTACGAAGAGAAGCTCTTTTTCGAGCCCGGAGATATGGGGTTTCCCGTATATCGGACCCCAGTTGGCATCGTCGGCATGGCCATCTGCTACGACATCTGGTTTCCCGAGACGCTGAGGTTGCTGGCCGTGCAAGGGGCAGACCTCGTCTGCGTACCGACCAACTGGGTACCGATTCCCGGCCAGGCGGACAGTAAGTGGCCCATGGCGGTCTATCTCTGCATGACCGGGGCGCACTGCAACGGCATCTTTGTCGCAGCGGCTGACCGCGTGGGCGTGGAACGCGGGCAGCCGTTCCTGGGGTGCAGCATCCTCGTCAGCCCCTCGGGCTGGCCCATTGCAGGTCCCGCCAGCGCAGAGCGAGAGGAAATTCTCATGGGAAGCTGCAATCTAGTGGAAGCGCGACGGATGAAGACGTGGAACGATCTCAATGTCATCCTCCGCGACCGTCGTACGGACTACTACGACGTGACGCTGGGCGCCGACGCACGCCCGCACCCGTTCTGATGGCCGCCGGGGAGGCCGGTCCGATCCTGCTTCGATCCACGCTGCCAGCGGTCGTCGCAGCGAACTGCTACCAGCACTTCTACGTGCTAGGCAGTACGAAGGCACAAACACCGGTTCGTATTCGCCGCGTAACCGTGCGATCGCAGGGGCCCTACTGCTGGGTCACCAGCGTTCCGCTGGCCGACGCTGTGGATCTTCAGGTGTCTGCTGACGAATGGTGCATTTTGACCGCAGGCGTGCTGCGGGTATCGGGCGCTGCGCCGCCGGGCGAGTACGTGCTGGAATTGCGGGTTGACCTGGAAGCCACCGGCGAGGATGCGGTGCGCACCGTTCAAGACGTTCTCCGGGTGTCGGTACGCGGTCACGGCGGTTGTTGCAGCTGACGAGCACAGGCAGCAGACACGGCGCCGCAAGCATTCTGAGAACCAGGAGGGAGGAGCACGGTGATGGCCCACGTGCTGGGTGACCGGCTGCGTGACACCATCGATCGCTGGGCCACGATCGGAGGCACCGAACGTGGTGGGGTGACCCGACTGGCACTTACCGATGAAGATAAAGCAGCCAGAGATCTACTGGTCATGTGGATGCGCGATCTCGGGTTGCGAGTTGCTGTAGACGACGTCGGCAACATGTACGGCTGGCGCACGGGAGAAAATCCCGCGGTGCCACCTGTGGCTTTTGGCTCCCACCTTGACACAGTCATTCAGGGCGGGCGCTTCGACGGCACCCTGGGCGTTGCGGCGGCGTTAGAGGTAATGCGTGCCCTCGCCGACGCCGGACAGCGCACTCGACGGCCGCTGGTATTGGTGAACTGGACAAACGAAGAAGGAGTCCGATTCTCTCCAGCGATGCTCGGAAGTGGGGTCGTAGCGGGCAGATTTCCCCGCGCCTACGCAGACGCGCGTCCGGCGCTAGATGGCCGAACCTTTGGAGCGGAGCTTGAGCGTATCGGGTATCGAGGAGACGAGGCCGCACGGTTACGCCAGGTAGCGGCGTACGTGGAACTGCACATCGAGCAGGGGCCGGTACTGGAGGAGCTCGGGGCTGACATCGGCGTGGTCGAAGGCATCCAGGGGATCTCCTGGTCCACCTGCCGGATCACCGGACAGGCGGGCCATGCGGGGACAACGCCCATGGCCCGGAGGCGAGATGCGCTCGTCGCCGCGGCCGAGGCGGTGCTGGCGGCGAACCAGCTCCCCGTTCAGATCAGGGACGACCTGGTCGCCACGGTCGGCAGCCTGCGTGTGTCGCCCAACGCGATCAACGTCATCCCGGAGAGCGTGGAATTTACCCTGGACCTCCGGGCGCCACGGGAACAGACGCTGACAGACGCCAAAGCACTTTTTGCACAGCACCTGGCGGACCTGGGGTCGCGAGGCTATCACACGGTTTGGGAGGAGTTTTGGGTCAGCGAGCCAACCGCGTTCGCCCCCACGATCATGTCGGTGATCGAGGGGACGGCCCGAGCGCGAGGCTTGCGCACGCATCGGATGCTGTCCGGCGCCGGCCACGACGCCAAGTACGCGGTCACCCTGGGGCCGACCGGTATGATCTTTGTTCCCTGTCGGAACGGTCGTAGCCACGCCGAGGACGAGGACGTTCCATGGGAGTCTGCTGTCGCGGGAGCCCAGGTACTGTTGGACGTTGTGGTCGCGTTGGCGGCGCAGTGATACCACGTGCCGCGGGTTGCCAACCGCGCGAAGGCAACTTGCGCAACTGATGCGCAACTCAACTCTACGCCGGCTAGCCCTCAACGCGTGGGCCTAGCTTCCTGTCGCGCGTCTACCTACCATCTCGACCACGGGTGCGTGCATGGCGTCTCGGACCAAACAGCAACCGTTGCAAGAGTGGGTACGACCCGCCCCGCACACTGCCCTGCTGCCACGGCAGGGAAACCCCGGCGCCGGGCCTAATTCCTGAGCGATTCCCGCGCCGCCCTTGTGGGGTGCAGTGATCGAGGTGCCGCCGGTGGACCTGATCGTCCGGCATGCGACGACCCTCGACGGGGAACGTGTCGACGTCGGCATCCTGGGCGACCGCATCGCCCGCATCGCCCCCGCGCTGCCCGACCGCGCACCGGTCGAGCTCGACGCCGGCGGCGGCCTGGTGACGCCCTCGCTGGTGGAGATCCACATCCACCTGGACGCGGTGCTCACCGTGGGGGAGCCGCGCTACAACCAGAGCGGCTCGCTGTTCGAGGGCATCGAGATCTGGAGCGAGCGGGTCAAGACGCTGTCGGCCGAGGACGTCCGGCGGCGCGCCGACCGCGCGATCCGCTGGCTGCTGGCCCACGGGGTGACCTACATCCGGACCCACGTGGACGTGTGCGACCCGCGCTTGGTGGCGCTGCAGGCGCTCCTGGAGCTGCGGGAGGCGTGGCGCGACGTGGTGACGATCCAGCTGGTGGCCTTCCCCCAGCAGGGGATCTACGCGTTCCCCGAGGGCGAGGCGCTGCTGGCCCGGGCGCTGGCGCTGGGCGCCGACGTCGTGGGCGGCATCCCTCACTACGAGTGGACCCGCGAGGACGGCGAGCGTGACGTGAAGACCGCCCTGCGCCTGGCCGCCGCCCACGGGCGGCGTGCCGACCTCCACTGCGACGAGACCGACGACGAGCAGAGCCGCTTCCTCGAACTGGTGGCGGCCGAGACGATCCGGCTGGGGCTGCAGGGCCGGGTGACGGCCAGCCACACCACGGCCATGCACTCCTACAACAACGCCTACGCCTACCGGTTGATGCGGTGGATGCGGGCGGCCGGCGTCCACATCGTCACCAACCCGCTGGACAACGCCGTGCTGCAGGGGCGGTTCGACGGCTACCCGGTGCGCCGGGGCTACACCCGCGTCAAGGAGCTGCTGGCCAACGGCATCAACGTCGCCCTGGGCCACGACTCCATCATGGACCCCTGGTACCCGCTGGGCGTGGGCGACCCGATCCAGGCCTGCTTCGTGATGGTGCACTACGGGCACATGTCGGGCTACCACGAGTTCCGCACCCTGCTGGAGATGGTCACGACCCGCGCGGCCGCGTGCTTCGGCCTGACCGACTACGGCCTGGCCGAGGGGAAGCGCGCCGACCTGGTGGTCTTCGCCGCGCCCACGCCCATGGACGTGATCCGCACCCTGAGCCCGCGCCTGGCGGTCATCTCCGGCGGCCGGCTGGTGGCCCGCACCACGCCGGCACAGACCGAGGTGCTGCTCGGCGGCCGGGCCGAGCCGGTGAGCTTCCTCCGATGAGCGCGCCCGCGGCGAGGGGTCAACCGTGAGCCAGGAC
>CAZGNA010000059.1:0-14700 GCA_964526945.1 uncultured bacterium | reverse complement strand
TGAACGCATCGAGCGATTCCGAATCTGAGGGTTTTCACGCCCGATTTGGGATGAACATGAACCTGTCCGCCGATGGCACCGGTAGCTGACGATCGGAGACAAGGAGGGACCTGGCCATGAGACGAGTCCTGGCAGTCGCTCTGGGCGTGCTGATGGTCGCCACGCTGGCACCGATCGTGCAGGCCCAGACGCCGGTGAAGCTCACGTTCTGGAGCTGGCGCACCGAGGACAAGTGGGCCTACGACCGGATCATCCGGGTGTTCGAGCAGCGCAACCCCGGGATCAAGGTCGAGTTCATCCCCTTCCGGCAGGTGGAGTACAACACCATCCTGTCGTCGGCGCTGCAGGCGGGCCGCGGGCCGGACATCATCCACCTGCGGGCCTACGGCGGGTTGGAGCAGTTCGCGGCCCCGGGGTACCTGCTCCCCCTGGACTACGACCAGGTGCCCGAACTGCGCCGGTTTCCGCTGCAGACCATGGTGGGCGCCCGCAGCCGCAAGGACGGCAGGATCTACGGCGTGCCCTTCGCCACCCAGACGCTGGTGATCTTCTACAACAAGCGCATCTTCCGGGAGGCCGGGGTGTCGCCCCCGCGGGACTGGGACGGCTTCCTTGGCCTGATGAAGACCCTCAAGGACAAGGGCATCACGCCGCTGGCCAACGGCGGCAAGGACGGCTGGACGCTGGAGGTGGTCTCGGGGGTGATCGCGCCCAACTTCTACGGCGGCACCACGTTCTACGAGGCCGTCACCCGCGGCCAGACCACGTTCCGTGACCCGGCCTACACCGGGGCCATCGCCAAACTGCTGGACCTGCGCCTTTACATGCCGCAGGGCTTCATGGGCGTCGACTACGCCACGATGCAGCAGCTGTTCCTCAACGAGCAGGCGGCCATGTTCATCGGCGGCGCGTGGGAGATCGGGTTCTTCAAGCAGCAGAACAAGGCCCTCGAGTTCGACGTCTTCCCGGGCCCGCCGCCCCGCGCGGACCAGGTGCCGTGGGTCTCGTCGTTCGCCGATGGCAACTACGGCATCAACGCCAAGACGGCGCACCCCGAGGCGGCCCTGAAGTTCATCCGCTTCACCGCCACCACCGAGTTCGGACAGATGTTCACCGACCTGCTGGCCCAGATGTCGGCGGTGCCCGGCGTCGTGATCAAGGATCCGGTGCTCAAGCGGGTGCAGGAGATGAACCGCAAGGCCACGCCCTACATCATGCTGGTCGGCTTCCGGTGGCAGACGCCGACGGGGTCGACCCTGCTGCAGAGCGCGCTCCAGGCCATGATGGCGGGCCAGATGACGCCGCAACAGGTGGGCGAGGAGGTGACCCGGGGGCTGGCCGCCTGGGTGGATGCCTTCCGGCGGTAGCCCGCCCCGCACCCTGGCGCAACCGGCGGGCGAGGCCCGAGCCGGGCAGCCCGGCGCGCGTCCGCCCGCCGCGCTCGGGCACGCCCGCCTGCGGCTGAGCCTCCGGACCGGCCGGCGCCTGTGGCTGGTGGTCTTCCTGGCGCCGGCCGTCCTGCTCTTCGCCACGTTCATCACCTATCCGATCGTCTCGGCGCTGGCCTACAGCCTGTTCCGCTGGGAGGGGATCGGTCGCCGCGAGTTCATCGGGGTGGGCAACTTCGTCCGGCTGTTCGCGACGTTTCCCTACCCCCGGCTCCTGTGGAACGCCTTCTGGCACAACGTGGCGGTCTTCGTGCTCACCATGGTCGTCCAGAACCTGACGGCGCTGGGCCTGGCCCTGCTGCTGGCCCGCAATCCGCGGGGCGCGCGGGGCTACCGCGTGGTGTTCTTCCTGCCCGTGACGCTGTCGCTGGTGATCGTGGGCTTCCTGTGGGGGCTGTTCCTCAACCCCATCTTCGGCGTCGTGAACAAGGCGCTGACGCTGGCGGGCCTCGGCCACCTGGCGCGCCCGTGGTTGGGCGACCCTGCCACGGCGCTGGTGACCCTCGTGCTGGTGAACGCGTGGCGGTGGCTGGGCTTCCCCACCCTCGTCTTCCTGGCCGGCATCCACGCCGTGCCCGACGACTACCTGGAGGCCGTCCGCATCGACGGCGCCTCGGAGTGGGAGGTGACGCGGCGGATCGTCTTGCCGCTGCTGGCCCCCGCGGTGACGATCATCGTCATCCTGACCTTCATCGGCTCGTTCAACTGGTTCGAGCTACCCTACGTCATGGCCGGCGTGGCAGGCGCGCCCAACCGCGCCACCGACGTGCTCGGCCTGTTCTTCTACCGCATGGCGTTCGGCGAGGTGGACACCGGGCTGCAGGACATCGGGATCGGCTCGGCCATCGCGGTGCTGCTGTTCGCGTTGCTGGCGGGCGTCTCCACAGCAGGGGCGGTACTCCTGCGCCGGCGCGAGGTAGAGTACTGATGTACCGGCCGGGCGGGGCCGGTCGGGCGGGGCGTACGGGCCATCCGGCCACGGTGCGAGGTCGCGTGTCCAGGACACGGCCAGGCGGGGCCGCCCGCGGAGACCAGGCGTGAGAGGCCGGTCGGGGTGGGCCCTCGTCGTCCAGGCGGTGCTGGTGGCCAACGCCGTCCTGGTGCTGGCGCCCATGGCCATCATGGTGATGTCGGCGTTCAAGTCCACGCGGGAGATCTTCCAGAACCCCTTCGGGCTGCCGGCCGTCTGGCGCCTGGAGAACTTCCAGCGGGTGTGGGTCGAGGCGCGCTTTGGGGCCTACTTCCAGAACAGCGTGGTCGTGACCGCGGTCTCGGTGACCGTGCTGGTCGCCCTGGGCGCCATGGCCGGCTACGCCCTGGGGCGGTTCGCCTTCCGCGGCAACGACGCGCTCTACCTCTACTTCCTCAGCGGCCTCATGCTGCCGGTGCGCCTGGGCGTCGTGCCGCTGTTCATCCTCATGCGCAACCTGGGCTTGCTGGACACCCTGTGGGCCCTGATCCTGGTCTACGCCGCCTCCGGGCTGCCCAGCGCCATCTTCATCCTCACCGGCTTCTTCCGCACGCTGCCGGCCGACCTGGAGGGCGCGGCCCGCATCGACGGCGCCAGCGAGTGGACGATCTTCACGCGCATCATGCTGCCCCTGGTGCGGCCGGCGCTGGTCATCGTGACGATCTACAACGCCATCCCTATCTGGAACGACTTCTTCTTCCCGCTGGTGTTCATCCAGTCCGACACGCGCAAGACGCTGCCCCAGGGCATGACGGTCTTCTTCGGTCAGTACTACACCGACTACGCCACGCTGTTCGCGGGCCTGACGCTGGCCGCCGTGCCCGTCGTGGCCCTGTACGTGCTGCTCTCGCAGCACTTCATCCGCGGGCTGACGGCCGGGGCGGTGAAGGGGTAGTGCGGCGTGCCATGCCGTGCACGGAACGCGGCGGTCGTGGAGGAGGACGGGGGGTGACGTTCGCGCAGGTCGAGGATGCCCGGCGGGTGCTGCGGGCCTACCTGACGCCCAGTCGCCTGGTGCCCGCCGAGGCCCTCGCGCGGCGGGTCGGCGTGCCGGTCTTCCTGAAGCTCGAGACCGACCTCCCCACCGGGTCGTTCAAGCCGCGCGGGGCCCTCTACGCGCTGTGGACGCGCCAGCAGCGCGGGCGGGTGACCGAGGTCGTGGCCGCCAGCACCGGCAACCATGGGGCCGCGGTCGCCTACGCCGCGCGGCAGCTGGGCGTACCGGCCACCATCTTCCTGCCACGCAACCCAAATCCGGTGAAGCGGGCCCGCATCGACGCGCTGGGCGCGCGGGTCGTCGAGCACGGCGCCGACCTGGCCGACGCCGCCCAGGCCGCGCGCGCGCACGCAGCGGCCACAGGGGCCTACCTCCTCGACGACGCCACCGACCCCGACCTGCCGGCCGGGACGGCCACCATCGTGTGCGAGATCGTCGAGCAGGCGCCTGAGGCGGCCGTGCTCTACGTCCCCATGGGCGATACGGCGCTCGTCCGCGGGGTGGCGCTGGCGGCCAAGCACCTGCGGCCACAGATCCGCGTGATCGGCGTGCAGGCCGCGGGCGCGCCGGCCTACGTGCTGTCGTGGCGCGCAGGCCGGCCGGCGCCCACCGCCACCTGCGCCACCATCGCCGATGGCCTGGCCACGCGCACGCCGGTGGCCGCCAACGTCGAGGCGATCCGGCGGCTGGTCGACGACGTGCGGCTGGTGAGCGACCAGGCGCTGCTCGAGGCGATCCGCGTGCTGCTGCTGGACGAGCACGTCGTGGCCGAGCCTGCCGGTGCCGCAGCCACCGCCGCCCTGCTGGCCGAGGATACGCCCCCGAGCGCGCCGGTGGTGCTGCTGGTCACCGGCGCCAACCTCGCGCCCGACGTGCTGCGCCGGGCGGTGCTCCCGTGAGGGGCGGGCCGGTGCGTCGCAGGACCACACGCCGCGTCCCCGCCACCGTCCGCCTGGCCCTGCTGTACCTCGCGGTGGTGCTGGCCGGGGGCGCTGCGCCGGGCGTCTCGGCGCCCGCGCTGCCGGACCTCCCCAACCCCAAGGTCGCCGTCGACGCCCCGGAGCTCGGCCGGCCGGGCGGCACACTGGTCGACGCGCAGAGCGGCGAACCGCGTACGTTCAATCCCGTCATCATCACCGATGCGTCGTCGGGGGCGGTGGTAGCGCCGCTCTTCGACACCCTCGTCGAGAGCAACTACCTGACCGGCGAGATGGAACCGGCCCTCGCCGAGTCCTGGACCCTGTCGCCCGACCGTCGTACCTGGACCTTCGTGCTGCGCGCCGGGCTGCGGTGGTCCGACGGCCGCCCCCTGACGACCGACGACGTCGCCTTCAGCCTCCAGGTGATCTTCACCAGGGGCGTGCAGAGCACCGCCGCCGACCTCCTCACCTTCAGGGGACAGCCGGTGCGCTGGCAGGTGCTGGACGCGCGTCGCATCGCCCTCACCACACCCGCACCCGTGGGTTTCTTCCTCCGCCTGGTCAGCAGCGTGACGATCGTGCCCCGCCACAAGCTGCAGGCGGCCCTGGCCCGCGGCGGCGCCGCCTTCAACACCGCCTGGGGCATCAACACACCACCCCGCGAGCTGGTGGGGAGCGGGCCGTTCGTGATGCAGAGCTACGTCTTCGGCCAGCGGGCCATCTACCGGCGGAACCCGTACTACTGGCAGGTGGACCGCGCCGGCAGGCGCCTGCCCTACCTCGACCGGTACGTGGTGCTGTTCGTGCGCAACCAGGACGCCGAGCGACTCAAGTTCCTCGCCGGCGAGATCGATCTCTACAGTGCCCGTCCCCGCGAGTACGCCGAGCTCAAGGCCGGCGAGCGCGCGGGGAACTACACGGTCTACGACGGGCCCGAGACGTTCTCGTCGCAGTACCTGGTCTTCAACCAGAACCCCCGGGGCCTGGCCCCGCCCAAGCTCACGTGGTTCCAGGACGTGCGCTTCCGCCGCGCCCTCAACCACGCCATCGACCGCGACACCATCGTCAAGCAGGTCTACCTGGGCCGGGCCACGCCCGCGTGGAGCCCGGTCAGCATCGCCAACCGGCTCTACTACAATCCGAACGTCCGGCGATATCCGTACGACCTGGCCCGCGCCCAGCAGCTGCTGGCGGACGCCGGATTCCGCAAGGGGACCGACGGCCGGCTGCGCGACGCGCAGGGCAATCCCGTGGAGTTCACCCTCTCGGTGAGCGCCGAGAGCCCCGACGGGGTCGCCATCGGCAACCTGGTGCGCCAAGACTTCGAGCGCCTGGGCATCACGGTGATCTTCGCCCCCGAGCCCTTCGCCAACCTCGTGACCAAGCTCGACAACACCTTCCGCTGGGACGCCATCATCATCGGGCTCACCGGCGACATCGAGCCCGGCGTCGCCCGTACCTACTGGCTGTCCTCGGGCGCGCTGCACGACTGGAACCCGCGCCAGCCCACGCCGGCCACCGCGTGGGAGGCCGAGATCGACCGCATCTTCGAGCAGGTGGCGCAGGAGGTGGATCCCGCACGCCGCCGGGCGCTCTACTTCCGCTGGCAGGAGATCGTGGCCGACCAGGTGCCGGTCATGTACTTCACCAACCCCAAGACCCAACCGGTGGTGCGCAACACCCTGGGCAACACCCGGTTGGGCCTCCAGGGTGCGACGGGCCTGCTGGCGTGGCGGTACTACCGGACGGGGCGGCGGTAGGGAGCCCGGCGTCTGCCCCGTGTCCGCATGCGCTACTGGACTCGCCGGAATGTTACCGGCTGAAACCCACGGGTCCAGACACGCCGCGATGCCGCGCAGATGTCTTCGAGCCCGTCTTCTACTCGCCCGATCACACCGACATGGAGGTGAACGGTCGGATCCGGGTGCCGCCACTGGGCGACGCCGTACGCCAGGCCGATCTTCTTCATGCGCGGATAGAAAATGAGGTCTCCCGCCGCAAGCACCTGGGCCTCGTTCTCGACGCTGTCGGTCAGCGCATAGTCGCCTTCCGTACGCCACGCATCGCCGGACCACTTGACGTGAACTGCCCGGTCCACCACGGGCAAAACCTTCCACAACGCGTGACAGGCCCGCGGCGCGCGGTCTTCCAGCAGAGCGACAACGGCGCGGGTGCCAGCCAGTTCCACTTCGATCCGACGCAGGTGGACCTCACCCCGCCGGATGACCAGTGGTTTCGCCCCTTCCAGCAGGATGGCCTGCGCCTTCCGCCTCCACGCCGTCCAGTCGCCCACGAACCGCGCGATGGGCACCAAGGACGAGGGGCCGGCCGGTCCCCCCTGTTGCGCGTCGCCATAACAGATCCGGATGCTTCGGCGGACCGGGTGCCAGTACACGTACCCGGGCCAGTGGAGGACCTCGCCGTGTTCCTTGGGCTCGACGTCAATCGGGACTTCACCGTCACGCCCGCCGCTGCCCCAGAAGCGCAGCATCTGCCCGCTCCAGATCGTGTTCGTGACCGGCCCCTGGAGTGGAAGGATCTCCCACAGAGCCTGGCAGAGGGTGGGGGCCACATGGTCGAGGAGTTCGGCGCTTGCAGTCACGCCATCCAGTTCGACCTCGATGTACCGCATTGCGCGAGCCTCCTCTGTCAGTTCTCACCCTCGTCGGACAGCCGCGCGAACACAAGCGTTTGCGCGCCGTCCCACGGAAGCCGCGCCGCACGGGCTCGTAGAGCGTCGAGGTCGTCTTCGATCTCGGCCACTGGTGTGCAGTAGACTGGGCCCAGGGCGCCCCGGAACCGCGCAACGCCGTAGCAGATGGCGATCTCGTGGGCCGTAGGACAATACACCACTTCTCCCGGGTGCTGGAAGGCGCCTCGAACCTCGGGCGCAGGGATGTCCAGATCCACGGGCTCGTACATGCGAAACATCTCGCCGCTCCACTGAGCATGCACGGCGCGCCCGCGCAGAGGCAGGGCATTCCACAGCGCGTCGCAGGTCGCGGGCGCAAGGTCGTCCCGGAGCCGCGCGCGAAACGTCGCCTCCCCAAGATCGATGCGGATCATGCGCATCTGTCGTCCTCCCGAACCCACACCCTCAGATTTGTCGACGGCATCGAGCCTCCCGCGCCCTGGCCGGCCGCGGGTGGGCACGCTACTCGCCGGCCCACAGCCGGGTCCCCATCTGCCGTCGCCTGGCCTGGTCTAGCACCCAGTGCCCGAGCAGGACGTCCTGGCTTGCCAGCCCCTCGATGCGAGCCACGATTCGCTCGGCGGGGTGCTCACGGCCCGGTCGGCGCCCTGCGACGATCTCACCCAACTCCGCGTGCAGGGTGTCGCGAGAGAGGACACCCCGGGCCACCAGTCCCCGGACGTCCGAGGACTCCTGGCTCAACTCCCAGCTGTCGAGCACGACCTTGTCCGCCGTCTGGTAGACGGTATCGGTCAGTTCATTACGGCCCAGGGTGCACACGAACGTACCCGGCGCCAGCCACCCCGCCTCCACCAACTGCGCGTTGGCTGACGTACACGTCAGCACAAGGTCCGCCCCCGTGACAGCAGCTTCTACGGTATCCACCGCATGAATTGGCGCATCGACCTGCGCCCGCATCTTCGCTGCAAAGGCCGCCCGGCTCTCCTCGCGGCGCGACGTGACACGCACCTCGCGCAACGCGAACTCCCGGCACAACAGGGGAAGAGCCACGCGTGCAAGGTTCCCGGCCCCCACCAACCCCAGGACGGTAGCGTCGGTGCGCGCTAGGTGGCGGGCTGCGATCACCGCAGCTGCAACTGTGCGCACCGAGTAGGTCCAGTGCTCGTCCAGGATGGCCTGCGGCCGGCCTGTCCCTGGGTCGCTGAGGATCACGAAGCGCGTGTTGTCCGGCGCCCCCGATCCACCGCCGGCATCCCCGAGGCGGAACCCGGTCACGCGGAACCCCACGACGCCCTGCGGCTCAAGGAAACACCCTTTGAGGCGGTAGTGGCTGGGAGGCTCGCGGGTCTGGAGGTTCAAAACCGGGGGGTCCGAGAAGACCACACGGCCGTCGGCCTGCCAGCGGAGCGCCCGCTCCACCAGGGCCACGGCGGTGGGCGCGTCCAGCAGCTGCCGGGTCTCAGCGGCTGACAGATAGAGGATCTCCACAGGCATCGTCGTTCGCTCTTCGCCCTATGGCGTCTCTCCGCTCGCCGCGCAAGCCCCGGGATCGTCAGCGCATGACGAACGGATCCCGGGTCTCGGTGGAGAGTTCAATCCAGACGCTCTTGACCTGCGTGTACTCCTCCAAGGTTCCCAACCAGTTCTCCCGTCCGTACCCGCTGTGCTTGTACCCTCCAAAGGGGGATGCCGGCGACACCGCCCGGTAGGTATTGACCCAGATGGTCCCGGCTTCCAGCTGGCGCGCGACCCGGTGCGCACGCTGCAGGTTCCGCGTCCAGACCCCCGCGGCTAGGCCGTAGGGGACGGCGTTGGCCAGGCGGATGGCCTCGTCCTCGTCGCGAAACGTCATGACGGACAGGACAGGGCCGAAGATCTCCTCCTGGGCAATACGCATATGGCTCTCCACACCGTCGAAGACGGTGGGCAGGAAGAAGTACCCGCGGGACAGCGGGCCCTCGGTGGGGGATGTCCCCCCGCAGAGAAGCCGGGCACCCTCCTGGAGCCCCACCTGCGCGTAGTGCTGGATCTTGGCCAGCTGCTCTGGAGTGGCGGCCGGTCCCATCTCGGTTTCCCAATCCAAGGGATCGCCGAGACAAATCCGCTTGGCGCGCTCGACCACCCGGCCGACGAGTTCGTCGTGAAGCCGTTCGTGCACGATCAGGCGAGACCCGGCAATACACGTTTGTCCGGTGGCTGCGAAGATCCCGGCGATGACCCCGTTGGTGGCTGCATCCAAGTTCGCGTCCTCGAACACGATATTGGGAGACTTCCCTCCAAGCTCGAGGGTCAGGCGCGCGAGGTTGTTGGCGGTTTGACGTACGATCGCCCGGCCGGTCTCCGTACCGCCGGTGAAAGCGACCTTGTTTACCCCGGGGTGCCCGGCCAGCGCACTGCCGACCGTAGGCCCATGACCAGTCACCACGTTGAGCACGCCGTCGGGAAACCCCACGTCTTTCATCAACCGCGCGAGCTCCAGGGCGGTGATCGGCGTCGTTTCCGCAGGCTTCAGCACCACGGTGTTGCCCGCCGCCAACGCCGGCGCCAGTTTCCATGTTGCCAGCAACAGCGGCGAGTTCCACGGCACGATGGCGGCCACCACGCCCACAGGCTCGCGCAGCGTGTAGTTGAACACCGTGGTCTTTTCCAGGGGGATCACGTGTCCGAACAGCTTGTCGGCAGCGCCGGCGAAATACGAGAACCAGTTGGGGATGACGTGCATCTGGGCGGTGGTCTCGCGGATGACCTTGCCGTTGGTTCGCGTCTCCAGCTCCGCAAGCCGGGGCGCCTCTTGCCTGATGCGGTCGGCCAGCCGTCGCAGCAGCTCCCCCCTGGCCATCGGTGCGAGGTCACGCCACGCCGGATTCTGCAGCGCTTTCCGGGCGGCCGCCACGGCCCGATCGACGTCGGCGGGGCCCGCGGCCGGCACCATGGCCCATTTCTCGCCGGTCGCCGGGTAGACGATATCCATCCACGCGCCGGTCTGGGCCTCGACCTCGGTGCCTCCGATCCACATGCCGTACTGCGTCAGGGTCGTGCTCACCGTCTCCACGTCCTTTCGTGAATGTGTCTCACGCCCGACGGACCCGCATGGTGCGAGCCCCCTCCCACTCGATTCGCTTCGCGAACTCCACCAGAAGAGCCAGGGCGCCAGTGATGCGCCCGACAACCGGCACGGGGTGGGGGCCAGCTGGCCCGCGCATCATGGCCTGGCCGTAGACGAAACGCAGGCCGTTCCACTTGGGCACGAATAGGATGTCCCCGGGGTGGTGCAGCACCCGCACGTGTTCCAACTGCTCGGGCTCAGGGATCTCCACCCACAACCGCAGCATCTCACCACTCCAGATGGTGTTGGTCACCTGGCCCTCGAGGGGTAACGCTTGCCATATGCGGTCGCATAGCGCTGGGGCCCGATCGTCCAGCAGGACGCCGGGCAGCGTGTGTTCGTCAAACTCGATGACGATCGGCTTCATGATCTCGCCTCCGAGGAACCCTCGATCCGGCGAAGCACCAATCGCTTCGCGCCTTCCCACTGTAGCCGCTCCGCTTTTCTGGCAAACGCCGTCAGGTCGTCCTCGATTCGCCCGACCCCCGTTACCAGCATGGGACCCAACACCCACGAAAACCGCGCGTCGCCATACGCGATGGCGAGTTCCCTGATGCTGGGCAGGTACACGATGTCCCCTGGGGCTTGAAAGCCCACAGGGTTCTCAAGCCCCATCGGCCACGTTGCATCTCCGAGATCGATGGGCAGCGGGGTGTTGGTGTGAAACATTTCCCCCGACCATTTTGCGTGCGTAACCCGGTCCTCGAACGGAAGGCATTCCCACAGCTTGCCAACTGTCACGGGCGCCTTATCGTCGTGCAGGATGGCCCGTACCACGACACCGTCCAGTTCCACCTCAATCCGCTTCATGACCGCCCCCACCTCCCCGTGGACACTCACCGCCCTGCGCCCGATGCGTCGACGCCTACGCGCCGCATGACGACTACCTTGGGCCCCTCGTACAGAATGCGCTCGCAGCGCGCGACAAACGGCGGTAGATTGTCGATGATGCGGCCTATGCGGGTCACGTAGAGCTCCCCTTTGTCGTCTCGCCACTGGGACTTGCCATAGCACACGGCAAACTTGTACAGGTCGTAGTGTGGGTCGTCGTAGTAGATGAGGTCCCCCGGCTCGAGCCAGGTCACGGGATTCTCAAGCTCGCCAATCTGGAGAGGGTAGTTGTGCTCGGTGCGCCACGCAGCGCCTGACCACCGCACGTGAATGGTGCGATCCTGGATGGGCAGGAGCTGCCATAGACGCTCCACCGTCTTGGGCGCTTCACGTTCGAACAGCTCGACGGTCGCCGTGACGTCGTCCAGAACGATCTCGATCCTTCGCATCACGCCCCTCCTCTGGGTTCTAGTGCGCTCGATGCAGCGTCGGGTCGACCAAGTCGCGGAGGCCATCGCCCAGGAAATTGAACGCGAGAATGCCCAGAAAGAGAGCGCTTCCCGGCACGATGCTGGCCCACGGGGCCAGCTCCAGGTAGCTGTAGCCTTCCCGGAGCATGCCGCCCCACGTCGGGGTAGGCGGTGGGACGCCCGCTCCGAGGAAACTCAAACTCGCCTCGGTGAACATGGCGAAGCCAGCGCTCAGAGACGCCTCTACAATAACAACGGTGCTGGCGTTCGGCAGCACGTGGCGCCTGAGGATTCGACCGGTTGGCGCTCCCAGCGCATGGGCCGCGAGCACGTATTCGCGCGCTTTGATGCTGAGGACCTGACCGCGCACCAGGCGGGCAAACACTGGCCATCGCACCAGACCGATGGCAAGAATCACGTTGGTCAGGCTGGGGCCCAGAAACAGCGCGATGGTAGCCGCCAAGATAAGGCTCGGGAGGATGAGCGTGGCGTCTGCCACGCGCATCAGGAGACTGTCGACCCGGCCCCCCAGGTACCCGCTGACTAGACCCACCGGGACCCCCAATGTCATCCCCACGAGAATGGACAGCGCGCCGACCGCCAGGGAGATGCGTCCCCCGTACAGCGTCCGGCTCAGGAGGTCGCGACCCAGGCGATCCGTGCCCAATGGGTGGGCCATGCTGGGCGGTGCCAGCAGGCTGGCGAAGTCCGTCCTGAGCGGATCATGGGGGGTCAACCGCGGCCCGAGCATCGCGCCCCCGGCCAGCAGCGCCACCAGAACGACACCCACCGCCAGCTGTCGATGCGCCAACAGACGGCGCAGCGGCCGTCTCGGCACGGTCCGCATGCCCGACGCCACCTGCACGGGCCACGGGCGGCTCAGGGAACGCATGGAGAGTACGATCTACTGGTACCGAATCCGCGGATCCAGGTAGGCATAGAGTACGTCCACCACCAAACTCGTCACCAGGACAGCAACGCTCACCAAGATCACGACGCCCTGGACGACCGGAAGATCCCGCCCGAGGATGGCGTTGAATAGCAACGTGCCCACGCCCGGCAAGGCAAACACCGTCTCCGTAACCACCGCGCCACTGAACAGCCCGGCGAGGTTTAGGCCGATGAGGGTGACCACGGGGATCAGCGAGTTCCGAAACGAGTGCTTGAGCACCACCACGATCTCGGCCAAGCCTTTGGAACGCGCAACGAGGATGTACTGCTCGCGCAGGACGTCGAGCATCGTCGCTCGGATGTATCGCGTGAGCCCCGCCATGTACGCCACGCTGAGCGTCAGCACGGGAAGCAACATGAACCGCGCAAAACTCAGGACGTCGTAGGCGGGACTCACGTAGCCGGACGACGGCAACCACCGCAGCTTGAGGGCGAACACGAAGATGAGGAGGATACCAAGCCAGAAGTTCGGCATGGACAGTCCGACGACGGCACCGGCAGAGATGGCCAAGTCCACCCGGCTGCGGTGGTAGACTGAGGCCACCACGCCCGCCGGGATGGCGACGGCGACCGCCACACTCAACGCAAAGAACGCCAGGGCCAGCGTGACGGGGAGGCGCAGCAGGATCAGTTCGGAGACCCTGAACGGCGTTCGACTCGACCACCCCAAGTCCCCCCGAACAACGTGACCGAGCCAGTCCAGGTACTGCACGATGACGGGGCGGGTGAATCCCAGCTCTCGCCGCAGTTGCTCCGCCAGTCGCAGATCTACCTCCTGGCCGAGCATGAGGATGACAGGGTCGCCTAGGACCACCCGCATGAGCGTGAACACGACGAGCGACAACACGATCAGCACGGGCACCATGCTGATCAGCCGACGCACGATATACTGGATCACGTGAGGGTGCCTGCCCTAAAGCCCGTCTGAGCGGTGCTTCGAACCAGCTCCTGCCGGCGCCCCAGGCCCCCGCGATGGCGCAAGAGCGCTGCGCCTACCGTGTCAACCACAAGTCCCGCAATCGCAAGATGAGATCCGGCACCCACACGAAGCCTTGCACGCGCTGATGCATGGCGGCAAACTCCGACGGCCAGACGACGTAGACATAGGGCGCATCCGCCATGACCATGCGTTCAACTTCCTTGTAGAGCGCCTTCGCCGCCTTCTGATCGTAGATGGTCGCCGCGCGGTCGATCAGCTCGTCAACGCGTGGGTTCACGTAGCCCGTGGTGTTGGCGAAACCCTTGCTGTGGAAAAGGATGGACAGGCGTCCGTGCGGATCTGCGCGGGGTGCCCACCGGGTGGGGGTCCAGTTGATCTTGTCCTCCACAACCATGCGATACGAGTCGGCAGGGTTCACAAGCTCAAGGTTGGCGCGGACCCCGATACGGGCAAGTTGCGCCTGAAAAACCTGCGCCAGTTCCTTCCAGAACTGCTCGTCGGGCACCACCATCGTGTGCGTGAACCCGCCGGCATACCCGGCCTCGGCCAGCAAGGCCTTCGCCCGTTCCGGATCGTACCGATACCCGAGCCGGTCGAGCTCCGGGTTGTACCACCACCCGCCGCCCTCGGGGTGCGTCGCGGACCGGCCGGTGTTCGCGAAGACTACCCTGCGGATCTCATCCCGATCGACGGCATGGGCCAGCGCTGCCCGCAGCTTGGCGTTGTTGAACGGCGGCTTGTCCAGGTCCCACTGCCAGCCCACGAAGCGGGAACTCTGATGCTCGATCACCTTGAGGGTGGGCACGTTGCGCAACACCGGCAGGAGCGTCGGGCTGATCTCGTCGAGAATATCGGCCTCTCCGGTGCGCAGCGCAGTCAGCTGCACTTGTTTCTCCGGCACGTGCAAGAACTCGATTCGGGCGAGGTACGGCTTCCCACGCTCCCAATAGCCTTCGAAGCGTTGCACCACAATGCGCTGATCGGGGACCCACTCGACGAACCGGAAGGGCCCGGTGCCTACGGGATTGCGGCCAAAGTCCCGGCCGTACCGGCGCACGGCTGACGGCGACACCATGAACCCCGGACGCTCCGCCAACGCTGCCAGGAGCGGACGGAACGGAGCCTTGAGGTCGAACCGAACCGTCGTGGGATCTACGACGACGACCGCGTCGATGTATGGGGCGATAAGGGACCGCAGCGGCGACCGGGTCTCGGGACTGAGAATGCGCTCGATGTTCCACTTGACAACTTCGGCGGTGAAGTCGGTGCCGTCGTGAAACTTCACGCCCCGGCGCAGCCTGAACGTAATGGCCCGGCCCTCGTTAGACACCGCCCACGACTCCGCGAGCTCCGGGACGATGTTGAACCCAAATCGGGCGTGAAAACCCTCAGATTCGGAATCGCTCGATGCGTT
>CAZGNA010000058.1:0-15033 GCA_964526945.1 uncultured bacterium | reverse complement strand
AAAGTACACAAAACTCTTGACACTACCTGTCCGCAGCCGCGGGGCCAGCCGTGCCGGGACCGACGCGGCCGTGGTTGCGGGCGGGCTGACATCCGCATTACGTCCGCAGCCGTGGGTCCAGGGCGTCGCGCAGACCGTCACCGATGACGTTGAGGGCCAGCACGGTGACGAAGATGGCGGCGCCGGGGAAGAGCGTGAGCCAGGGGGCACGCTCGATCCACTCGCGGCCCTGGGCCAGCATCGCGCCCCACGACGGCGTCGGGGGCTGGGTGCCCAGCCCCAGGAACGACAGCGCGGCCTCGGCGAGGATGGCGAAGGCCAGGGACAGCGACGCCTGCACCACCGCGGTGTCGATGGTGCCCGGCAGCACGTGCCGCAGGACGATGCGGCCGTCGGAGGCCCCCAGGGCGCGCGCCGCCTCGACGTACTCGTGGGCCTTCACCTGGAGGGTGCTGGCCCGGACGACCCGAGCGAAGATGGGGGTGTAGACGATGCCGATGGCGATCATGACGTTGACGGTTCCCGGGCCCAGGATCGCCATGATGGCGATGGCCAGCAGGATCGCCGGGAACGCCAGGACGACGTCCATGGCGCGCATGATGAGACTGTCGGTCCGGCCGCCCACGTAGCCCGCGGTGATGCCCAGCACGACGCCCACGGTCAGGGCGATGCCCACGGCGATGGCGCCGACCTGCAGGGAGATGCGGCTGCCGTGGATGATGCGGGAGAGGACGTCGCGGCCGAAGTCGTCGGTGCCCAGCGGATGGCGCGGCGACGGTGGCTGCAGGCGCTCGGGCATCGCGATCTGCAGCGGCGGGTAGGGCGCCACCAGGTCGGCGAAGATTGCCGAACCGACCAGCAGTCCGAGGACGACCAGGCCGGCGGCGGCCAGCCGGTGGCGGCGCAGCATCTTCCACACGCGTGCCAGCGTGCCGGCCGGGCGGTACGCGGGCCACTGTGGTATGGCCGCCTCACGCTCTGGCGAGGCGAGGTTCCGGGCCACGGAGCTAAGCCGTCCCCGCCGTCGCACGGCGGTTTCCGGAGCCACCGGGCCAGCCATCGCCGCCTCGCGAGGGCGTCAGTGCCCGGCCTGCGCCGGTGCTGGCGTCATGGCGCGTGACCGACTTCCCGGCTCTCGTCTGCAACGTCGCAGGGCTGTGCATCGCGCCCGCTACCCTCCATAGCGGATCTTCGGATTGAGCCAGGTATAGGCGACGTCCACCAGCAGGTTGGCCAGGGCGAAGACGGCAGCCACCACCAACACCACCCCCTGCACCACGGGGTAGTCGCGCTGCGAGACGGCGATGAGCACCAGCCAGCCGACCCCGGGGTAGGCGAAGACCTGCTCGATGATCACCGCGCCGCCCATCAGGAAGCCGAACTGCAGGCCCAGCACCGTGACGGTGGGGATGAGGGCGTTCTTCAACGCGTGCTTGTAGACCACGGCGCGCTCGGCGAGCCCTTTGGCGCGGCCCGTGCGGATGAAGTCCTGGGCTAGCGTCTCCACCATCGACGACCGCGTGAAGCGCGCCAGGCTCCCTGCGAGGAACAGGCCCAGCGAGAGCGCAGGCATCGCCAGGTGCCGGAGGTGCTCGCCCAGCCCGCGGGCCACCGGCGCGTAGCCCGACGCGGGCAGCCAGCCCAGGGAAAGGGAGAAGAGCAGGATGAGCAGGATCCCGAACCAGAACGACGGCATGCTGACGCCGAACAGCGCCAGCGAGGTGATGGAGTAGTCCAGGGCCGTGTACCGTCGGCTCGCCGAGATCACACCGGCGGGTATGCCGATCGCGGCGGCCACCAGCATGGCCACCAGCGTCAGCTCCAGCGTGACGGGGAACCGGGTGAGGATCAGCTCGGCGACGGGCTTGCGGCTGATGTACGAGACCCCCAGGTCGCCCTGGAGCACCCGGCCCAGCCACAGGCCGAACTGCACGATCCACGGCCGGTCCAGGCCCATGGCGCGGCGCACGCGGGCCAGTTCCTCCGGCGTGGCCTGCACGCCCAGCAGCGTGGCCGCGGGATCGCCCGGGGTGAGCTTCAACATGACGAAGACCACCACCGAGATCCCGCCCAGCACCAGGACCATGTGGAAGAGACGACCGGCCAGGTAACGACTCACGGCGAATGGGGCGGGGAGGAGATCGCGACGGCCTCCTCCCCGCCGCGGGGCCGGCGGGCGATCAGCGGGCCAACCACACGCGCCGGAAGTCCATATCGTAGCGTCCGGTCATGACGAAGTCCCGCAGGTCGGCGGTCACCGGCATCACCGACTCGCGGTAGACGATGTGGGTCATGGGCGCGTCGGCCACCAGCTTCTCCTGGATCTGGTGGTAGAGCACCTGCCGCTCGCGCTGGCTGGTGGCCAGACGGGCCCGATCCAGCAGTTCGTCCATGCGCGGGTCGGCGTAGCGCCAGATGTTGAACACCTGGCCCGACTTCAGCCACTGGTAGAAGAAGTCGTCGGGGTCGATGCCTCCCGAGATCAACACGATCTCCGCTTCGTAGTTCCCCTGCGAGACCACCTCGCGGATCCAGGTCGACCATTCGAGCTGGACGATGTTGAGCCGGATGCCCAGCTGTGCCAGCGAGGCCTGCAACAGCTCGGCCATCTTGATCTGGTCGGGGTAGGTGGGCGAGACCTTGACGCTGATCTCGCTGGGCCGGGGGTTGGCCTCGGCCAGGTAGCGCCGCGCCCGGTCCAGGTCGTAGCCGTGGGCCCCCCGCACCTTGGGGTTGAAGGCCCAGTGGCTCTCGGGGATGGGCACCATGGCGGGCCTGGCATGACCGAACAGGATGTCGTCCACGATGGTCTTGCGGTCCACGGCCCAGGCCAGGGCCAGGCGCAGGTTGGGGTTGTTCTGGAACGGCGGCCGCTGCATGTGGAACCCTAGGTGGTCGCGGACCACGCCCATCTGGCGGTAGACTTTGATCTTCGGGTCGCGCTCCAGCGTGCTGACGTCCTTGAGGGGCACGGCGTTCAGGACGTCCACGTCGCCGGTGCGCAACGCCACCACCCGCGTGGCGGGCTCGGGGATGGGCCGGAACTGCACGCCGGCCAGGTAGGGCAGGCTCTCCTGCCAGTAGTTGTTGTTACGCCGCAGCGTGATGTGCTGGCCCGACACCCACTCGACGAACTGGAACGGGCCGGTGCCGATGGGCTGGCGGGCGAAGTCGTGCCCCGGGAGCTTCGGCACGATGCGCAGGGTCTCGAGCTTGGAGATGAACGGCGAGAACGGCGCCGACATCACGAAGCGCACCGTGGAGTCGTTCACCACTTCGAGGGCCTTCACCGGCAGGAAGTCGGGCCGGCGCGGCGAGGCGAACCGCTGGTCCGTCACCCGCTCGAAGGTGAACGCCACGTCCTCGGCCTTGAGCTCCTTGCCGTTGTGGAAGCGCACGCCCCGGCGCAGGTGGAAGACGTACGTGGTCGGGTTGGGCTGCTCCCAGCGTTCGGCCAGCAGCGGGACCATGCCGTCCAGCGTCGGGTTGGCCCGCACCAGCCCTTCGTAGATCTGCGTGTAGACCTGGAAGCCGACGATGGTGACCGACTTGTGCGGATCGATCGTGTCGATCTCGCCGTCGAGCGCCACGCGCAGCGTGCCGCCGCGCCGGGGCTCGACGGCCCCCGCCGCGGCGGGTGGCAGGCGTCCGGCGAGCACGTCGGCCACGAATCCGGCCGACAGGCCCAGGGCTGCGGCCCGGGCCAGGAACGCGCGGCGCGAGAGCCTGCCCGTCCAGAAATCCACAGCGAGCCGATCGACCTGCGACATGCCCCTCCCCCCTCTCGGTGGTCAGCGTGCGGTCTGCCGGCGTGCGCGTACGTGGAGTGCGGACCGGTTGTCGAGGGCTTGTTCACGAGCGGCCCGCCAACTCCTGCTGCGGGCCGACCGCGGCCCCGGGACCGTCCGTGTGGCGCCGGCGTGGCGCCGGCGCGGCGACGCCGCGGCGTCCTACGCCTGCACGACCTCCACGGCCTGACGCACGGCCCGCAGGTTGGCGTCGGGCGCGTCGATGGGGATCACGCACCCGGCGGTGACGATGTGGCGATGCCCTTTGGTCTGGGCGATGGCGTCCCGCACCTCGGCGATGACCTTCTCCGGGGAGCTGCCACCGATGGTCTCCATGCTGTCCACCCCACCGGCGAGGGTGCCGGAGTAGAGCTCGCGCGCTTCGGCCAGGGTGGGGTGCGTCTTGCGGTCGTGCCAGTTGATGACGTTCACGGGGTAGTCGGTGAGCTGCTCGAACATGATCCGCTCGCCGTGGATGTGGAGCAGGATGATCTCGGCGTGGCGCGCCGCGTCCAGCACCCGCAGGTCGTAGGGGCGCCCGAACTCCTCGTACTCCTCGATGGTCATGTAGGCCGTCGAAGCGCACTGGGTGGCGAAGAAGATGCCGTCGGCCCCGGCGGCCAGGCACTCCTCGGCGAACCGGCTCGTGGCCTCGGCGATGATGTCGAGGCCCTCGTGCATCTCGTCGGGCGTCTCGCGCAGGTAGCGCAGCAGGGCGGTCTCGCCGGCCAGGCTGCGGGCGATGGTCAGCGGGCTGAACACCGACGCCAGCACGATCTCGTCGGGCAGGGCCTTGCGGATCAGCCGGATCGTCTGCAGCTCGCGGCCGTGGGCGCCGGCGGTGACGTCGAGCCGCTTGAGCTTGGGCCAGTCGGTCTCCTTCTTGATGGGGCGGTCGGTGTAGTGGCGCACGCCCTCGCGGTTGGGGCGGTAGACCGACCGCAGTCCCCAGTCGTCACCGTAGAAGGACGAGGCCGGCGCGATCTTCAGGAAGTCCCAGTCGTAGGTCGTGAAGAAGGCCACGTGGGCCTGGGCCAGCAGGTCCGGCTTGTGGTCCTCCTGCGGGAAGTGCCGCCACAGCGCCACGGGGGGGCGGTCGACCAGCTTCCCGTCGATCGCGGCGTACACCCGTTCGCGCTTCGTCACCGATCTCCACTCCTTTCGCTGCACGCTCGTTCACGGCACCCGCGCCCCGTCCGACGCCTGGGCGAGGACCGCGCGCAGCGCCTCCATGGTGATGTTCGCGCCACTGAGAATCAGCCCGACCTTCCGGCCAGCGAGGCGATCCCGCAGGCGCCTGGCGGCCGCGACGGGCGCCGCGCCGGCGTGCTCGGCCACCTGGCGGGTCGTTTCGAGGAGAATTCGAATCCCCTCCTCCATCTCCTCGTCGGTCACCAGGACCATGTCGTCCAGGCGCTCCCACAGGATCCGCAGCGTCAGCTCGAAGGGCACGCGGCTCGCCAGGCCCTCGGCCTTCGTGGCGGCCTCGGCGGTGGGCACCATGCGGCGCTCCCGCCACGACCGCGCCACGGCGGGCGCGCCGGCGGCCTGCACGCCGATCACCTCGATGCGGGGGTTCAGCGTCTTGGCGACGATGCAGTGGCCGCAGGCGCCCGAGCCCGCGCCCACGGGGACGACGACGACCTCCAGGTCGGGCACGTCTTCCAGGAGCTCCAGGCTGATGGTGGCCACGCCGGCAATCAGCAGGGGCTCGTTGGCCGAGTGGATGTAGCGATAGCCTTCGGCGGCGGCGGTACGCTCCACCCACTCGCGGGCCTCGTCGAAGTCGCGCCCGACCTCGACGACCCGGGCGCCCAGCTCGCGCATCGCCCCCAGCTTGACGGGGTTGGCGTTGCGCGGCACCCCGATGGTGGCGGGCACGCCGAACAGGCGCGCCGCGTAGGCCACCGACTGCCCGTGGTTGCCCGTGGACGAGGCGATCACGCCGCGTCGCCGCTCCTCGTCCGTCAGGCGTGCGATCAGGTTGATGCCGCCCCGGACCTTGAAGGCGCGCGTGGGGTTGACGTTCTCGCACTTGACGAAGGCCTGGCAGCCCAACACCCGGTCCAGCAGCGGCGAGGTGACCACCGGCGTGCGCCGCAGGTGCGGTGCGATGACCCGGCGGGCGTCCAGCACGTCGGCGAATGTCGGGGGGCGCAGGTCCGTCACCGATCCTCCTGCACGGGTCGCAGCATGGGGGACCACCCCTCGCCTGCCGGCCGGGCGTCGGCCCCGCGATGTCCTGCAGACCTCGCGATCCCCCGGACGCGCCGCGATCCCCTGTACACGTCAGGCGTCCCGTCGCACGGGAAAGTCCTCCACTAGGTAGAACCGGCCCTCCACGTACTCCACCACGGCCGTGCCCAGGTCGGGCATGCCCAGCACGTCCTCGCGGACGGGCTGGCGGCCCCGCTGCGTGGCCCAAAACGCCGCCAGCACCACCGGGTGGCTGACCACCAGGGTGGACCGCCCGTGGAACCGGTCACCGATGCTGATCAACGCGTAGGTCAACCGCTGCGCGCCCTCGGCGGGCGACTCACCGCCGGCGGCGCCGGCGAACAGGTCGTCGATCCACGCCGCGTAGGCTGCCGCGTCGGTGATGGGCGTGGCGGTCCGCAGCTCGTCGAGGTCGTCGCGCCACGCCACGGGCACGCCGCGGATGCCCGCGAGGACCTCGGCGGTCTCGCGGGCCGCGCGTTGCGCGCTGGCGACGATCTGGGCGAACGCCGGCAGCCTGGCGGCCGCATCCTCGACGGCGGCCAGCCCACTCGCGGACAGGGGCGGGTCCTCCCCGCCCGTCTGGGCCCAGTCGACCGGGCCCCGGCAGAGGAGGACCAGGCGCGTGCGAACGGGACGCAGGCCGAGCGCGGCCACGGAGATCACCCTCCGGCGGCGCGGCCGGCGACTCCGTCGGGAGGCGAGGTGTCGTGCAGCCGGTGCATACGGACGCTGGCGCGGCGGAGCCGTCAGCGCAGAGCGCGTCTGTAGTGTAGCATGTAGGGCGTAAACCCCAGGCGTTCCCAGAACCCGATCGCCTCGGTGTTGCGCACGGCCACCGTGAGCTCCACGGTGGCGACGCCGGCCTGTGCCATCCAGTCGAGCAGCGCTTCGACCAGGCGCCGGCCGACGCCGCGGCGCCGGTATGCCGGGCGCGTGACGACGTCGTGGATGTAGCCGCGGCGCCGCTCTGCGAAGAACCCCGGCAGCAGTGTCAGGCGCCCCACCGCGTACCCGACCACACGCGCGTCGCGGACGGCGACGACCGCCAGCGCGTCGTCGCGCCCCAGCAGCGACCGGAGGAAGTAGCGATACTCGTCCTGCCAGGTGGCCGACGGCGCGAAGGCCGGGTCCAGGCCGGCGTGGTGATGCGCCAGCTCGCCCCACAGCGCCACGATCTCGGGCACGTCCCGGGCGGTCGCCGGGCGGATCTCGCAGTCGAGCGGCATCACGTCGGGCCGCGCGCGGGTGGTGGCCATGGCCGGTCCGGAGGAAGCCTTCGGCCGCGGGAAGCCGACTCCTGCGTGGCCCCGACCCCGGGGCCGGGAGCGCCCGGTCGCCGCGCGCCCCGAGGCCTGTGGCCCCTGGGGCCGACGGCCCGCGCGCCGGGGGTGCCGTCCACACGACCGACGCGATGGATGCCACGGCCTGCGCGGGGGCGGGCTGGGCCGCACACGGCGGCGAACGGCTGCACCCCAGCAGCGGGCGGCGGAGTGTACGGGGCGCTAAACCCGATCGGCGCCGGCGGGGTATATTACAGTAGTCGCTGCGGAACCACCGGACGCTTCGTCGCAGGCGGTGAGCGAGATGGCGGAGTCCAGCCTGGCCAGGTTCGTCCCGTCCCCCTCGAACCCGTGGGATCGTGCCAAGGCGGCCCACCTGCTCAACCGGGCCGGCTTCGGGGGCCGCCCCGACGAGGTCGATCGCGTGCTGCGCCTGAGTCCGGAGGCCGCGGTCGAGGAACTGTTGGACTACGACCGCATCCCCGAGGAGTTTCCGCCGCCGGACTTCTCGACCGTGCGGGCCCTCTTCGCGGAGGTCGCCCGCCTGCGCGCCGCCCGTGCGCCCGAGGCCGAGCGCCGCCAGGCGTTCCAGGCGGCCCAGCGCGCCAACCTCCAGAAGCTGCAGGAACTGCGGGTCTGGTGGCTGCAGCGCATGATCCAGACCCGCCGGCCCCTGCAGGAGAAGATGGTGCTCTTCTGGCACGGGTACCTCACATCGGGGTACCCCGACGCGCGCATCGCCGAGTTCCTCTACGTGCAGAACGAGCTGTTCCGGCGCATGGCCCTGGGCAACTTCAAGGCGCTGATCCTCGCCATCTGCCGCGACCCCGCCATGCTCCAGTACCTCGACAACGACAGCAACCGCAAAGGGAAGCCCAACGAGAACTTCGCCCGCGAGCTGCTGGAACTGTTCACCATGGGGATTGGCCACTACACCGAGGAGGACGTCAAGGAAGCGGCGCGGGCGTTCACGGGGTGGACCCACCGCGGCTTCCTCCCCGAGTTCGTCTTCAACCCCGCCTGGCACGACGACGGGCCCAAGACGTTTCTGGGCCGTACCGGCGCCTTCGACGGGGGTGACATCGTCGACATCGTCTTCGAGCACCCGGCTGCGGCCCGGCGGCTGCCCACCCGCCTGTTCGAGTACTTCGCCTACCTCCAGCCCGAGGCGAGCCTCGTGGACGAGATGGCGACGCTGTTCCGCCGCAGCGGGTTCGAGGTGCGGCCGCTGGTGCAGGCGATCCTGACCTCGCAGGCGTTCTACGCGCCGCGCGCCATGCGGGCGCAGGTCAAGAGCCCGGCGCAGCTGGTGGTGGGGACGGCGCGGCTGCTGGAGGTCGACCCGTCGCGCGCCCCCCAGCTGCTGCGGGCCATGGACCTGATGGGACAGACGCTCTTCGCCCCGCCCAACGTGGGCGGCTGGCCCCAGGGCGAGCGGTGGATCACCACCGCGACGATCCTCCAGCGGTACAACTTCTCGGCGCTGGTGCTCACCGGCGGCGCCCCGGGCGTGGCGCGACGCCAGCGGGATCTCCCGCCGGTGCCGCCGGGCGCGGTGCGCCTGGTGGATGGGGCGCGCACCGCGGGAGAGGTGGTCGACCGCCTGGTCACCGCGTTGGTGGGCGCGCTCGACGCCGGACGCCGCGCGGCGCTGGTGCGGGCGCTGGGGGCGTCGGCACCGCAGGAGCCGTTCGACGCCCGGTCGCCCGAGGGCGCGGTGCGGCTGCGCAGCGCCCTGCACCTGCTGATGAGCAGCGCCGACTACCAGCTGGCTTGAGGAGGGCAGCCATGCGCCAGGGCATGACCCGCCGGGAGTTCTTGCACAAGGGCCTCACGATCGTGGCCATGACCGGCACCGCACCGTCGTTCCTGACGCGCACGGCGCTGGCCATGACCAACCCGTGGGACGTCCCGCTGGTGGCCAGCGCCCCCGGCATCCCCGACGACCGCGTGCTGGTCGTCGTCCAGATGGGCGGGGGCAACGACGGGTTGAACACCGTGGTGCCGTTCGCCGACGACGCGTACTACCGGGCGCGCCCGCGCCTGGCGATCCCCCGCAAGCAGGTCATCCGCCTCACCGACGACGTGGGGCTGCACCCGCGGATGACCAGGTTCAAGGAACTCTACGACCGGGGCGCGGTGGCCATCGTCCAGGGCGTCGGCTATCCCAACCCCAGCCGCTCGCACTTTCGCTCCATGGAGATCTGGCACACGGCCGACCCCGATGGACGCGGGGTGCGCGTCGGCTGGATCGGCCGCTACTTCGACAGCAAGTGTCCCACCTGCGAGCAACCCACCGCGGGGGTGAACATCGGCCCGACGCTGCCGCTGGCGATGCGGGCCGCGGGGGGCCAGGGCGTGACCCTGGAACGGCCGGAGACGTTCCAGTGGATGCCGTCGCTGGAGGGCATGGGCGCCCGCGAGGAGCTGGAGCTGTTTCGCGTGCTGAACGCGCCGGTGTCCGGGACGGCGGGGACGATCGACTTCCTCCGGCACACCGCCATGAACGCCGTGCTCGCCAGCGACCGGGTGCGCGACGCCGTCCGCAGGTACAAGGGCGGCGTCGACTACCCCAACCACCGCTTCGCCGCCGACCTGCGCCTGATCGCGCAGATGATCGCCGGCGGGCTGCCCACGCGGGTCTACTACGCCCACATGACCGGGTTCGACACCCACGCGGACCAGCAGGGCGCCCACGACGCGCTGCTGGAGCAGCTCAGCACCGGCATCGAGGCGTTCTACCGCGACCTCGAGGCCCAGGGGAATGCCGAGCGGGTGGTGGTGATGGCGTTTTCCGAGTTCGGGCGTCGCGTGGCCGAGAACGGCAGCGGCGGCACCGACCACGGCACGGCCGCCCCGGTGTTCGTCTTCGGCCGGGCCATCCGGCCGGGTCTGCACGGCCGCCGGCCCAGCCTGACCGACCTGGCCGACGGCGACCTCAAGCACCACGTGGATTTCCGCTCGGTCTACGCCACCCTGCTCGACCGGTGGCTCGGGGCCGATCCCGTCGCGATCCTGGGCGCGGAGTTCGAGCGGATCCCGTTGCTGGCGTAGCCCGGGGCGTCGGTCTCCGGCCGGCGCGTTGCGGGCGGGCGTACCGGGCAACACGCCGGAGCAGGCGTGCGCCTGCCCCTCTGTCGAACCCTCGTTCCGTGGACTCTGACCGCACGCCTTCTGTGGTACTGCCACCCGACGCGTCCGTCACCCTCCAGCGGGCAGTGGCGATCGCCAGCGAAGCAGCCGAGCTGGTGATGCGCATCCTGCCCGAACCCGCCGCGGTCAAACAGGTGCGACTGAAGGGCCCCGCCGACCTGGTGACGCGGGCCGATCGCGAGGCCGAAGCGCTCATCGCGCGCAGGCTGCGCGAGGCGTTTCCCGACCATCGGGTGCTGGGCGAGGAAGCCGCCGGCCGCGACGACGCGGCGCAGGCCCGCGAGGACGCAGCGGCGTCGCCCCGCTGGCTGATCGACCCCATCGACGGCACGACCAACTTCGCGCACGGCGTGCCCTGGTTTGCGATCTCGCTGGGCCTGGAGGTGGCCGGCCAGGTGCAGTGCGGCGTGGTGGCCCTGCCGCCGCTGCACGAGTTCTACGTGGCCGAGCGTGGGCGTGGTGCCTACCTGCTGCAGCGGAATCGCGCGCCGCTCCGCCTGGCCGTCTCAGAGATCGCCGACCTGCCCCGCGCGCTCGTGGCGACCGGGCTGCCGGGCGAACCGGCCCGGAGCCAGTGCCTGGCCGTGATCCCCGAGGTCATGCGGCACGCCCAGGAGGTGCGCATCATGGGGGCAGCGGCCATCCACCTGGCGCTGGTGGCGGCGGGGCGCCTCGAGGCGTTCTGGGAACCCGGCCTGCACCCGTGGGACGTGGCCGCAGGCGTGCTGCTGGTGGAGGAAGCGGGCGGCCGCGTGACCGACCTGCAGGGGCGCGCCCTGCGCAGTCCGGACGGTGACGTCCTGGCCAGCAACGGGCGGGTCCACGACGCCTTGCTGGCGGTGCTCGGGGGTCGGCCCCGCGAGGAGCCTCACCAGGGCTGACCGGTCGCGTGATGTCGTACGACCGTGGAGGCTTGGCAGCTGAACGGGGCGCCCGCCAGGGCGCGGTCGGTGGGGAGGACGAGGGCGTGCATCCACCTCGCGGCGGACGCTCCGCACGCTCGCCCATGGACGTTCGAGGAGGAACACGGTGTTCGACAGGACGCGACTGCACGGCATCATCGTCCCCGTGGTGACGCCCTTCGAGGAGGACGGCTGCACCGTCAGCGAGCGCGGGGTGCACCAGCTGGTGGACTTCCTCATCGCCCAGGGGATCCATGGGATCTTCGTGGCCGGCACCACCGGCGAGGCCGCTGCCCTCGACGACCTCCAGTGGCGTCGCCTGGTGGGGGCTGCCAGCCACGCCCTGCGGGGACGGCTCCCGCTGCTGGCCGGCGTCATCGCGCCGACCACGGCGCTGGCGGTGGCGCGGGCCCGGCTGGCGGCCGATCTCGGCGCCGACGTCGTGGTGGCGACCACACCCTATTACTACCTGCCGAGCGACCGTGAGCTCGTGGCCCACTTCCGGGCGATCGTGGACGCCACCCCGCTCCCGGTCCTGCTGTACAACATCCCCCAGAACACCAAGGTGCCCATCACGCTCGCGGCCTGCCAGGAGCTGGCCGCCCTCCCGCAGGTGGTCGGGCTGAAGGACTCGGCGGGAGACGTCACGGCGTTCCGTAACGCCGTGCTGGCGCTGCGCGCCGGCGGCCGCGACTTCCGCATGCTCCTGGGCACCGACCACCTGACGGACGTGGCGGTGCTGATCGGGGCGCAGGGCACGGTGCCGTCGCTGGGCAACGTGGCCGGGCGAGAGCTGGTGGCAGCCTACGAGGCGGCGGTGGCCGGCGACTGGGCGCGCAGCAGACGGCATCAGGAGCGCGCAGCCGCCCTGACTCGCCTCTACGCCGTGCGTGACGGGGTGCACCAGACCGGGATCATCGTGGGGCTGAAGTGTGCGTTGACGCTGCTGGGGGTCGCCGCGGGCCCGCCGGCCCCGCCGGTGCGCCCGCCCAGCGACGACGAGACCCGCGCGGTGGAAGCCATCCTGCGCGAGGCCGGCCTGCTGCGGTGACCGCGAGCCCGTGGCGGCCGCGTCCCCACGCTGCCGGCGGCGCAGCGCGCGGCGCGCTCGCCCAGGACAGCCTGGAGGTCAGTACACGGCTTGCGCTCACGGCGGACCAGGGCGTGCTATCGGCTGCACGCGCCCGAGGATCGGTACCCGTCACCGGTGTTCGCTCTCGGCCGTGGGGCGCGAAGACGTCTGCTCCGCGGGAGGCTGTGCGCTGCCGACCGCCCGCCTGGCCGGTGCGCCGCGCTCAGCCGTAGCCAGTCTGACCCACTCCACCATGCTCAGCAGGCCGAGGACCGTGTAGGGGACGGCGTAGCCGGCGGTCACGGTCGGGCTCCACTCGCCCGCAGGCGTGACGAAGACCGACCGATCGGCGAGCAGCACCGCGGCCACGGCGACCGCGGCCACCATCGGCACTGCCAGCAGCGCGAGCGCCCACCACCGCCCGGGCATGCGTGGTCCGACCAGCAGCCACGACGGCGCGAACCGGTCGGGCTCGAGGTCGGCGAGATCGCGGCGCACCGCCAGAGCCCGCCGGAGGCGGTAGTAGAGCGTCAGCGCGAGCGCCCCTGCCAGCAGCGGGTACAGGCGTACCCCGTCCTCGAGGCCCAACGGCATCCACGCGGTGCCGGCGCGGAGAGCGGCGAGGCGGTGCGCGGCCTGGCGGTGGCGTTCGCGGAGCTCCTCCGCGCGATCACGGTAAGCCCGCGCCTGGCTCTGTAACGTCGCGCTCATCGCGGCGAGCCGGCGGAGCGCGCGCTCGAGGGCGTCGTCGATGCGTCGTGCCGCGTCTCCCGCCTCGAACGACACCCCCGCATACGGTGCGGGCTCCTGCTCCCACTGCCGCCAGAAGTCCGGCTGCTGGGCGAACGCGTACAGCATCGCCTCGTGGAGCGCCACCGTGGCGGGCCCGATGGCCGCCTGGGTGTCCTTCACGAGCGCGCGCAGCGCCGCGGGGAGATCGGGGCGCGCGAGCAGCGGCGCCGCCGCGGTCTCGATCGCCAGGCCGATCTGCTCGACGTGGCGCCCGATCGCCTTGCGCACGGCTTCCTCGACAGGCACCGTCTCGCTCGCGGCAGCACCTGCGGGCCCGGCGGTGACGCGGATTGCGGCCTTGTAGGGATCGCTGGGCTCCAGCGCGCGCCCCTGCTCGACCAGGCGCGCGATCTCGCGCCGCAGTCGTCCAGGCCCCAGGGTCGTCTCGCGGCGTACTGTAGCGAGCACCTCGGCGGCCTCGCGGGTGGCGTCGTGGTCGCGCTCCAGCCGGAGCGCCTCGCGCTCTGCCGCCGCCGCGGCCGCTTCGAGCCCGCGCGTGGCCGCCCGCAGGTGCAGCCAGGGGCGGACGACGAGGGCATAGCCGCCCACGACGACCAGCAGGACGACGACACCCAAAGCGTGCGCCGCCCGCACCTCCGCGCTGTGGGCCGCGGTTACGCGATCGACGGCCGCCTGCTGCTGGGCCGACGCCCGTGTGGTCGGGGACATCACGACCTCCCCTCGGACCTGGACCGTGTGGCGAGCCAGGTTTGTGGCAACGGCAGGGCCTGTGGCAGCGGCCGGGCCTGTGGCAGCGGTCGGGTGGGCGGGGACATGAGGGCCTCCTGTCGGGCAGGGTTTGCGTGGTGCGTCCCGCGGTGTGAAGTTGGCTCTCGGGCCACCCGACGCCTGCCAGGTAGGGAGTGCCCGAACGCGGCATGAGCCCCCTCGGCGGTGGCCACCGGCACCGGCGGGGACACGGGCTTGCGTCGTGCGTGGCCGACCGGCTAGGATTAGACCGACGCGTCGGTCTGATACCTTGTTGGTGGCGCGCCGGGGCGGATTTGACCGCTGGGATGCGGGCGACCTGCCCGCGGGGTTCGAACCGCCAGGGGGCCCGGTACAGCGGCCGGAAGGAGGTCACACGATGGTCACGCGTGCGGCGCGCCGTCCGCCCGGCGATGTCGGTACCCGGGAGCGGCTGATCCAGGCGGCCCTGGACGTGTTTGCGAGCCGGGGCTACCACGGCACCACCGTGGACGACATCGTGGCCGCGTCCCGCACGTCGAAGGGCGCCTTTTACCACTACTTTCCGAGCAAGCAGGGCATCTTCCTCGAGCTGCTGGACCAGCTGGCGGGCGTGATGGAAGCCGGGGTCGAGGCGGCCATCGCCGCAGAGCACGGCGCTCTCGCCAAAGTCGAGGCGGCGCTGCGCGTGGTGCTCGAGGTGGCCTCCGCGCATCGGGAGCTCGCGCGCATCCTGCTCATCGAGGCGGCTGCGCTGGGGCCGGAGTTCGAGCAGAGCCGGCTTGGGATCCACCGCCGATTCGCGGGCCTCATCCAGCGCCACCTCGAGCGCGCCGTGGTGGAGGGAGCCATTCCCCCGCAGGATACCCGTGTGACGGCCATGGCCTGGATCGGCGCGATCAACGAAGTGCTCACCCAGGAGCTGGCAGCGGGGCGCGACCTGCTGGCGGTGTTGCCCGCGCTGCGGACGGTGCTGCTGCGCAGCATCGGGGCGCCCGTCGCGGAGCGCGGCGGCGCCGAGGGGACGATCGGCGACGTCGACCGGGCGCGCGGCGGCGCCGACGGGGGGAGCGGTGACGTCAACCGGGCGCGCGGCGACGCCGGCGACGCGGTTCTTCCAGCGCAGCTCGATCAGGTCG
>CAZGNA010000057.1:329-15042 GCA_964526945.1 uncultured bacterium | reverse complement strand
GGCGCGCCGGGCGACCTCGCCGTAGGAGGCGACGCGGCCGCGCGGGATGGCCCGCACGGCCGCGTAGATGCGCGCGAAGACCCCGCCCACGGCCTAGACGCGGCGGAACAGGATCGCCTGCTTGACTTCCTGGATCGCCCGGGTCACCTCGATGCCGCGGGGACAGGCGTCGGTGCAGTTGAACGTGGTCCGGCACTTGAAGACGCCCCCGCGCTCGGCGAGGATCGCCAGCCGATCGTCGGCGGCCTGGTCGCGGCTGTCGAAGATGAACCGGTGGGCGTTGACGATGGCCGCCGGGCCGAGGTAGGCACCGTCGGCCCAGAAGATCGGACACGAGGTGGTACACGCCGCGCACAGGATGCACTTGGTGGTGTCGTCGAAGCGGGCGCGCTCCGCCGGGCTCTGGAGGCGCTCGCGGTCCGGCGGCGGATCGTGGGCCACCAGCCAGGGCATCACGGCCCGGTACTTGGCGAAGAACGGCTCCATGTCCACCACCAGGTCCTTGATCACCGGCAGGCCGCGCAGTGGCTCCACCGTGATGCGTGGTCCGGCATCCTTGATGAGGAGCTTGCACGCCAGCTGGTTGCGGCCGTTGATCATCATGGCGTCGGAGCCGCAGATGCCGTGGGCACACGACCGGCGCAGGGTCAGGGTGCCGTCCAGGTACCACTTGATGTAGTGCAGGCCGTCCAGGACCCGGTCGGTGGGCTCGGCCGGCACGTCGTACTCCTCCCAGTGCGGCGCGCGATCGCGCTCGGGGTCGAACCGCTTGATGCGAAAGCGTACGGTCATGTCAGTACGTCCGCTCCTTCGGCTGGAATCGGGTGATCACGACCGGCCTGTACCGGAACTCGTGCCGGCCGTCGGGCCCGCGGTAGAGCAGCGTGTGCTTGAGCCAGGTGGCGTCGTCGCGGCGGGGGAAGTCTTCCCGGAAGTGACCCCCGCGGCTCTCGGTGCGGTGCAGGGCGCTGGCGGCGGTCGCCTCGGCCACGTCCAGGAGGAAGCCCAACTCCAGCGCCTCCAGCAGGTCGGTGTTGAACCGCCGGCCGTGGTCGTTGACGCGCGCGCGGCCGTAGCGCTCCCGCAGCTCGTGGATCTTCGCCAGCGCGTGCTGGAGCCCGGCGGCGGTGCGGAAGACGCCGACGTTGTCCATCATCTCCTGCTGCAGCTCGTCGCGCAGGCGCGCCACGGGCTCGCCCTGGTCGCGGGCCAGCAGCGCCTGGATCTCGCGGCGGGCGCGCCCGGCGGGGTCGCCGTGGACGGGCGGCAGCTCGGCGTCGCGGAGGTAGCGGGCCATGTGGCGCCCCGCCCGTCGGCCGAACACCAGGATGTCCACCAGCGAGTTGGTGCCCAGGCGGTTCGCGCCGTGCACCGAGACGCAGGCGCACTCGCCGGCGGCGTACAGGCCCCAGAGGGGATCCCCGCGCTCGTTGACGATCACCTGGCCGTCGGTGTTGGTGGGGATGCCGCCCATGGCGTAGTGGGCGGTGGGCTGGATCGGCACCGGCTCCCGCGTCGGGTCCAGCCCCATGTACACCCGGACGAACTCGGTGATGTCGGGGAGCTTCTGGTCGATGACGTCCTTGCCCAGGTGGCGAAAGTCCAGGTGGAGGTAGTCCTTGCCGCCGATGCCCCGCCCCTCGCGGATCTCGAGGTACATGCAGCGTGAGATCAGGTCGCGGGGGGCCAGGTCTTTCAGCGTGGGCGCGTAGCGCTCCATGAAGCGCTCGCCGCGGTCGTTGAGCAGCACCGCGCCCTCGCCCCGCGCCGCCTCCGACAGCAGGATGCCGAGCTTGTAGATGCCGGTGGGGTGGAACTGGAAGAACTCCATGTCCTCCAGGGGGACCCCGCACCGCCACGCGATGGCCACGCCGTCGCCGGTGAGGGCGTGGGCATTGCTGGTGACCTTGTAGATCCGGCCGAAGCCGCCCGTGGCCAGCAGCACCGCCCTGGCCCGGAAGAGGTGGAGCTCACCGCGGCCGATCTCGTAGGCCACCACGCCGCCGCAGCGCCCGTCGGCCACCACCAGGTCCAGCATCTGGAACTCGTCGAAGAACTGCACGCCCAGCCGCAGGCTCTGCTGGTAGAGCGTCTGCAGGATCATGTGGCCGGTCCGGTCGGCGGCGTGGCAGGCCCGGCGCACCGGCGCCTCGCCGAAGTTGCGGGTGTGGCCGCCGAACCGGCGCTGCGCGATGCGGCCATCCGGGGTCCGGTCGAAGGGCAACCCCCAGTGCTCCAGCTCGTAGACGGTCTCCACGGCCTCCTCGCACATCAGCGCGGCCGCGTCCTGGTCGACCAGGTAGTCGCCGCCCTTGATGGTGTCGAAGGTGTGCCACTCCGGGTGGTCTTCCTCCATGTTGCCCAGGGCCGCGCCGATGCCGCCCTGGGCCGCCCCGGTGTGCGAGCGGGGCGGGTACAGCTTGCTGATCACCGCCACCCGCGCGCCGCCCAGCTCGACGGCCGCGCGCAGGCCCGCGCCCCCCGCTCCCACGATGACCGCATCGAAGGTGTGCTCAATCATCGGTCACCACCGGCGACGGTGCGTAGTCGACGTAGCGCAGCACCGTGTGATCTGTGATGGAGTCGAACCAGCGCTGGCGCAGCGCGGCGCCCTCGGGCGAGAGCAGCCACGTGCGGAAGTTGTTGGCGGCTTCTTCGCCGACCCAGAACGCCTCGTTGAGGTACCGCGGGCGCCGCACCGGGCGCGGGTGCTCGTAGCGCCCTTCGAAGCCGTCCAGGAACACCCACGTCTTGCGGCCGATACACCCGAAGCGGCGTGTGATCTCGTCGAGCTGGCTGTCGAGCCACTCGACGAAGGCCCGCTCGTCGACGCCCGGCTTCACGTTGTACGCATGGGTCACCCGCAACATGGCCTCCTCCCGTTCGTCCCGCACCGACACCGCGGCAGCGAAACCCGCGGCGCAAGGCTCTCGGGAGCCTTGCGTCCGGCTTCGCACTCTCGCGCGCGGGTTCCTGGTAGAGATTCCACCTCGGGACCGCCAACGCCTGCGAGGCGGTGGAGCCAGCCGGGGAGTCCAGGCGCCGATGCAGTCGCCGCACCGGACGCGCGGCGCACCCGCCAACAGCGCGGGGCGTCGCTCCCGGACGCGGCCGTGGTGCACGCCTTGGCCGTGGTGCACACCTGATGGTGCACACGCCTGATGGTGCAGAGGACCAGACGCTTAAACGCCTAGAGGCAGAAGAGCCGGACGACGGTCAGCGTGACCCCGAGCAGGGCGGCGCCGTAGCACGCCAGAGCCCTGCAGGGCCGCGGTCAGCCGCCGCCGGGCAGGCCCCGCAGGCCCGGCGCGGTCATGGCGGCCGGGTCGAGGATGCGATCCAGCTCCTCGGCGCGCAGCTGCGTGCGGTCGAGGGCCACCTCCCGCACCGTGCGCCCCGTGCGCGCGGCCTCCTTGGCGATCTCGGCGGCGGCGTCGTAGCCGATCACGGGCGCCAGCGCCGTGGCCAGCATCAGGCCGCGCTCCACCATCTCCGGGCCGCGCGCGGTGGCCTCCAGCCCAACGATGCACTGCCGGGCGAAGTTGCGGGACGCGGCCGCCAGCAGCTGCACCGCCTGCAGCAGGTTGTGGGCCATCACCGGCATCATCGTGTTCAGCTCGAAGTTGCCCCACTGGTTGCCCAGGGCCACGACCACGTCGTTGCCCACGACCTGGGCACACGCCTGCAGCACCGACTCGGCGATCACCGGGTTGACCTTCCCCGGCATGATGGAGGAGCCCGGCTGCACCGCGGGCAGCTGCAGTTCCGCCAGACCGGCGCGCGGGCCCGAGCCCATCCAGCGGATGTCGTTGGCGATCTTCATCAAGGCCGTGGCGTAGGTGCGCAGGACGCCGGAGGTGAACGTCACGGCGTCCAGGCAGGCCTGGGCCTGGAAGTGTGCGGCGGTCTCCCGCAGGGCGATGCCGGTGAGCTCGGTGAGCCGGGCGCAGGTGCGCGCCGCGAACTCCGGGTGCGCGTTGACGCCCGTGCCGACCGCCGTGCCGCCCAGCGCCACCTCGCGCAGCTCCTCTTCGGCGTAGGCCAGCCGCCGCCGGGTCCCCGCCACCTGGTCGGCGTACCCCTCGAACTCCTGCCCCAGGCGCACGGGCGTCGCGTCCATCAGGTGCGTGCGGCCGGTCTTGACGATGTCGGCGAACGCCACAGCCTTGGCGCGCAGCGCCCGCTCCAGCTCGTCGAGGGCCGGACGCAGGTCGTCCCGGATCACCAGCAGGGCGGCCAGGTGGATGGCCGTGGGGATCACGTCGTTGCTGGACTGGCAGAGGTTGACGTGGTCGTTGGGGTGGACCACCCGCGCCCCGCGCGGCGCGCCCAGCAGCTCGGCAGCCCGGTTGGCGATCACCTCGTTGGCGTTCATGTTGGTGGACGTCCCCGACCCGGTCTGGTAGATGTCCAGGGGGAAGTGGGCGTCCAGCGCGCCGTCGGCGACCTCCTGGGCGGCGCGGGCGATCGCCTCCGCCAGGCGGGGCTCCAGCAGCCCCAGGGCCGCGTTCACCTCGGCCGCGGCCCGCTTGATCAGGCCCAGCGCCCGCAGGAACGGCCGCGGGAAGCGCAGGCCGCTGATGGGGAAGTTCTGGATGGCACGGGCGGTGGAGGCACCGTAGTAGGCGTCGGCGGGCACCTCCATGGGCCCCAGCGAGTCCCGCTCCACGCGCGTGCGTGTCTCGGTGGTCTCCATGGCACTCTCCTCCCCGCGCTCGCGACCGACGGGGTGCAGGCTCAGGGGCCGGGCGGGAACTGCACCGCGAAGAGCACCAGCGCGCCCAGGCCGGCGAAAGCCGCGCCCGCGGTCCACAGCGCGATCTCGGCCGCCACGCGCCACCCGCGGTGGTGCACGTAGTCGTCGAGGATCCCCCGCAGGCCGATCAGCCCGTGGGAGAGGGCGAAGACGAGGATGAGCAGGTCGTAGGCTCGCCAGAACGGGCCGCGGAAGCGCTGCGCCACGAACGCGAAGTCGATGACGTCGGTGGAGTTGACCACGTGCATGATGTACAGGTGGCCGACGACCAACCCCAGCATCGCCACGGCCGAGAGGCGCATGTAGAACCACAGGACCAGCGGCAGGCCGCCGGCGGGCCGGACGCCACGGGCGAGCGGGCGCGCGCTCACCGGAGCCCCACCACCTTGCCGAGCATCAGGTAGGCGACCGGGAGCAGCACCAGGACGTAGACCCCCGCGCCGATCCAGAAGATGCGGCGGTAGGCACGGGTCGCGGCCGGCCAGAAGTCGAGGATCATGACCACGATGCCGTTCCCGGCGTGGTAGAGCACCGCGGCCACCAGCAGGAACTCCAGGGGCTTGAACCACGGCTGCCGGTAGAGCTCCAGCGTCCTGTTGTAGGCCTCGGGCCCGAGCCCGAGCATCGACGTCTCCACGATGTGGGCAAAGAGGAAGAGGAGCACGGCCACGCCCGTGATGCGGTGCAGGATCCAGGCGAGCATGCCTGGCGACCCCCGGTACACAGGACCCTCCCGTCGTCCAGAGTGTGCGCGGTGAACATTCGGGATCGGCGCGCACCGCTCCTGTCGTGCGGACGCGCGCCTTGAAGGCCCGGGGCCGTTGGGGTACAGTGAAGCGGGACGTTCCCACCGAGATCGCCCACGCCGGCACGGCGCCAGAGGACGGTGACGTATGCTCCAACTGGAACTGTTCACGCCCCCCGCGGAGGGACACCGTATCGAGGTCGTCGACGGGCGCCTGGTCGTGCCCGACCAGCCGATCATCCCCTACATCGAGGGGGACGGCACGGGGCCGGACATCTGGCGGGCGGCCAGCCGGATCTTCGAGGCCGCGGTGCGCAAGGCCTACGGCGGCCGACGCCGGATCGTCTGGTTCGAGGTCTTCGCCGGGGAGAAGGCGTTCGCGACCTTCAAGACCTGGCTGCCCGAGGACACCCTGCGGGCGTTCCAGTACTACGTCGTGGGGATCAAGGGGCCGCTCACCACCCCCATCGGGGGCGGCTTCCGCAGCCTGAACGTGGCCCTGCGCCAGCTGCTGGACCTGTACTGCTGCATTCGGCCGGTCCGGTGGTTCGAGGGGGTGCCCAGTCCGGTCAAGCGGCCCGACCTGGTGGACATGGTGATCTTCCGCGAGAACTCCGAGGACATCTACGTCGGCTACGAGTGGCCCTCGGGATCGCCCGAGGCCCGCAAGCTCATCGACTTCGTCGCCAGGGAGTTCGGGTGGAAGGTGCGGCCGGACTCCGGTGTCGGCCTCAAGCCCATGAGCCCGTTCGGGACCAAGCGCCTGGTGCGCAAGGCGCTCCAGTACGCGGTGACGCGCAAGCGCCGCAGCGTCACCTTCGTCCACAAGGGGAACATCCAGAAGTACACCGAAGGGGCCTTCGCCAAGTGGGGGTACGAGGTGGCCAAAGAGGAGTTCGGCGACGTCACCGTCACCTGGGACGAGGTCCAGCAGGTGCACGGCGGGCGAGTGCCGGAGGGCAAGATCCTGCTCCAGGACTACATCGCCGACGTCACGTTCCAGCACGTGCTGACGCGGCCCCAGGACTTCGACGTCATCGCCACGGGCAACCTGAACGGCGACTACCTCTCCGACGCGGTGGCCGCGCAGGTCGGCGGCATCGGCATGGCGCCCGGCGCCAACGTGGGGGACGCCCACGCCATCTTCGAGGCCACCCACGGGACCGCGCCGAAGTACGCCAACCTGGACAAGGTGAACCCCGGGTCCCTGACGCTGTCGGGGGTCATGATGCTGGAGTACCTGGGCTGGCAGGAGGCCGCCGACCTGATCGTCCGGGGGATGGAGCGAACGTTCCGCCAGAAGATCGTTACGTACGACCTGGCCCGGCTGATGGACGGAGCCCGGGAAGTGAAGACCAGCGAGTTCGCCACCGCCGTGATCGACAACATGCCGTAGAGGGGGCTCGCGATGCCCGCGCGACCGAAAGTCTCCATAATCGGTGCCGGCACGGTCGGGACCGCGGCGGCGCACTGGATCGCCAGCCGGCAGCTGGCCGACGTGGTGCTGGTGGACATCATCGAGGGCCTGCCCCAGGGGAAGGCCCTGGACCTGCAGCAGGCGGGGCCCATCGCCGGCTTCAACGTCCAGGTGACGGGCACCAACGACTACGGGGCCACGGCGGGCTCGGCGGTGGTGGTGATCACCGCCGGGGTGGCGCGCAAGCCCGGGATGACCCGCGAGCAGCTGATCGACACCAACGCCGGCATCGTGCGCGGCGTCGTGGAGCAGGTCACGCGCACCTCGCCCGACGCGATCCTGCTGGTCGTCACCAACCCGCTGGACGCCATCACCTACCTGACCTACAAGGCCGCGGGGCTGCCGCGCCACCGGGTGATCGGCGAGTCGGGCGCCCTGGACTCGACGCGGTTTCGCACGTTCCTGGCGCAGGCGGTGGGCGTGGCGCCCGACGACGTCCACGCCCTGGTCATCGGTGCGCACACCGACAAGGACATGGTGCCGCTGCCGCGGTACGCCACGGTGCGGGGCATTCCGGTCTCGCACTTCCTGTCCCCGGCCGACCTCGAGGCGGTGGTGGCTCGGACCCGACGGGGCGGCGCCGAGATCACCGAGCTGATGAAGGCCAGCGCCTTCACCGCGCCGGGCGCGGCCATCTGCGAGATGGTCGAGGCCATTCTGCGCGACGCCCGTCGGCTCATCCCCTGCTGCGTCTACCTCGACGGAGAGTACGGGGAGCGGGACGTCTGCGTGGGCGTGCCGGTGATCCTGGGGGCCCGGGGGGTCGAGCGCATCGTCGAGCTCCCGCTGGACGACGCTGAGTGGAGGGCGTTTCGGGCCTCGGTGGCGGCCGTGCGCGAGATGCTGGCGGCGTTGAAGGTCTGAGGCGCCGCCCGCGGTGCCTCCGCGCGGGCGCCTGGCACGACGGCGGGGCCGCGCGGACCCAGCGGGACGGGCCGGGTACGTGCGGAAGACAGGGGGGAACGCGATGCCGATCTACGAATACCACTGCCCGCAGTGCGGCCACCGGTTCGAGCGCCTGGTGGGCGTCAGCGAGGCCGACGCGCAGGCGTGCGCGGCGTGCGGCGCGCCGACGCGTCGGCTGGTCTCCACGTTCGCGGTGGGACGGACCGCTGCCACCGCGCGCGCCGGGACCGTCGAGCCCTGCGGGCCGGGCTGCTGCCGGCTCCAGGGGGCGCACGTCCACTGACCTGCCCACAGGCTGTCCGCTGGCGGCGTGGGGTCGCCAGGACGGGCGCGGTGTGCGTGCGCGTCCTGCGGGTCCGCTGAGGCGACCGGGACGTGACGGGGCGCGTCGCAGGGGCTGCGACGGGGCGGGCGCGCACAGAGGGCGAGCATGAAACTCCACGAGTATCAGGCGAAGGAACTCTTTCGGGCCTACGGGATCCCGGTGCAACGGGGGGTCGTCATCGAGCGGCCCGACCAGGTCGACGAGGTGGCGCTGACCTACCCCGTGGTGGTGAAGGCCCAGGTGCTGGTGGGCGGCCGCGGCAAGGCCGGGGGCATCCAGCTGGCCGCGACCCCCGCCGAGGCGCGCCAGCGGGCCGAGCAGATCCTGGGCATGGAGATCAAGGGCGCGCGGGTGCGCCGGCTCCTGGTAGCCGAAGCGGTCGACATCGCCGCGGAGTACTACCTGGCCTTCACCGTGGACCGCAGCGCCCGGCAGATGGTGGCCATCGGGTCGGCGGCCGGCGGGGTGGACATCGAAGAGGTCGCCCGCACGGCGCCCGAGCGGATCGTCAAGCGCCACGTCGACCCCTGGATGGGGTTTCCGCCCTTCGCGGCCCGCGAGCTGGGACGACGGCTGGGCCTGCGCGGCAGGGTGCTGCTGCAGTTCGCCGGCATCGCCACCGCCCTGTGGCGCCTGTGCCACGAGATGGACGCGGAGCTCGCGGAGATCAACCCGCTGGCCGTGGTGGGCGAGGGGCTGCTGGCGATCGACGCCAAGGTCGTCATCGACGACAACGCCGTCGACCGGCACCCCGACCTGCCGCGCAACGAGGAGCTCACCGCGCTGGAAGCGGCCGCCCGGGCCCAGGACCTGGCCTACGTCGAACTCGACGGCGACATCGCGGTCATCGGGAACGGCGCGGGCCTCGTGATGGCCACGCTGGACATGCTGGCCCACTTCGGCGGTCGGCCCGCCAACTTCCTGGACGTCGGCGGCGGCGCCACCACCGAGAACATGGCGGCGGCCATGGACATCGCGCTGCGCAAGCCGGGGGTCCGGGCGTTGCTGGTCAACATCTTCGGCGGGATCACGCGGTGCGACGACATCGCCCGCGCCATCGCAGCGCGCCCCCCGGTTGTGCCCATGAGCGTCCGCCTGACGGGCACCAACGAGGACGAGGGACGCAGGATCCTGCAGGCCGCCGGCGTGCACGCGCACGTCGATCCCGAGGCGGCAGCCCGCGAGGCCGTGCGGCTGGCGGCGCAGGCGTAGGTGATCCGGGTGCCCGGACGGTCGCGCGTCGTCGTCCTCGTCGCGCTGGCGACACTGGCGCTGGCCCCCGCAGGCCGGGGTCAGGTGGCCGCGCCCGCGCGGCACGTGGTGGTGCTGAGCCTCGATGGTGCCCGTGCCGACGCGCTGCGCGCGGCGATGCCCGCGGCCCTGGCTGTACGGGGCGCGGTCTCATGGACGGCCAGGACGACGCTGCCCAGCCTGACGTTGCCCGCGCACGCCTCCATGCTCTCCGGGGTCCCCCCGCGCGTGCACGGCGTGCTGGTCAACGACTGGCAGGTCGGGCAGCCCTCCTTCGAGCGCGCCACGGTCTTCACCGAGGTAACGCGCGCGGGCCGCCGTGCGGTGGCCCTGGTCGCCAAGGCCAAGCTCCTGATGCTCACACCCCCGGGCAGCGTGGCCGCGGCACGCCACCTGGTCTACCCGCGGTACCGCCAGGCCGACGTCGTGGACGCGGCCGCGGCGGTGGTCGCCGAGCAGCGCCCCGCGCTGGTGTTCGTGCACGCGGCCGATCCGGACGACGCGGGGCACCGCGCGGGCTGGATGAGCCCGGACTACCGCCGGGTGCTCGCGGGGATCCCCGCGTTGATCGAGCGCCTGCTGCGCGCGCTGGACGACGTCGGCGCCGGGGAGACCGGCCTGCTCCTGGTCACGGCCGATCACGGCGGTCACGGCCGGACCCACGGGACCGATCGGCCCGAGGACGTCACCATTCCCTGGCTGGCGTTTGGCGGCGCAGCACGCGGCGGCGTGACGATCGCGCGCGAGATCGTCACCTACGACACGGCGGCGACGGTGCTGGCGGCGCTGGGGCTGCCGATCCCCGCCGACTGGCACGGCCGGCCCGTACGCGAGGCCCTGGCGCGCTAGCGCCAGGACGACACGGAGGCCCCCGATGGCGATCCTGGTGAACGAGCACACCCGGGTGGTGGTGCAGGGCATCACGGGCTACCAGGGCGAGTTCCACACCCGGCGGATGCTGGAGTTCGGGACGCGGGTCACCGCCGGCGTGACGCCGGGCAAGGGCGGGACCACGGTGGCGGGCGTGCCGGTCTTCGACACGGTGGCCGAGGCGGTGGAGCACACCGGCGCCTCGGCGTCGTGCATCTTCGTGCCGGCGCGGGCGGCCAAGGACGCCGCGCTGGAAGCGATCGCCGCACGCCTGGACCCCGTGGTGATCATCACCGAGCACATCCCGGTGCACGATACGATCCAGATCGTCGCCGCGGCGCGCGCGCAGGGCGTGCGGGTGATCGGGCCCAACGGCCCCGGGGTGACGTCGCCCGGCCGCTGCAAGATCGGCATCATGCCCAACCACCTGTTCCGGCCGGGCGGGGTGGGCCTGGTGTCTCGCAGCGGCACGCTCACCTACGAGATCGTGGCGGGGCTGACCCGCGCGGGCATCGGGCAGAGCACGGCGCTCGGCCTGGGCGGCGACCCGGTGGTCGGCCTCTCCTTCCAGGAGGCGGTGGCCCTGTTCAACGAGGACCCCGAGACCGAGGCGATCGTGCTGGTGGGCGAGATCGGCGGGTCGGCCGAGGAGGAGGCGGCGGCGTACATCCGGGCGCGGGTGCGCAAGCCGGTGGTCGGCTACGTCGCCGGGCGCACGGCGCCGCCGGGCAAACGCATGGGGCACGCCGGCGCCGTCATCTCCGGCAGCGAGGGCACGGCCGGCGCGAAGGTGGCCGCGCTCGAGGCCGCCGGCGTGCGGGTCGTGGACCTGCCCGGCCGGGTGCCCGAGGCGCTGGCGGCGTTGCTGCGCGCCTGACCGCGTCTGCCCGTGGACCCCTACTGGCAGGAGTGGCTGCACGCGATCCTGCGCTGGATCCACGTGATCGCCGGCATCATGTGGATCGGCGACTCGCTGTTGTTCATGTGGATCGACAGCCACCTGGCGCCCGACCCCCAGGGCCGGCGCGACGTCACCGGCGTGACGTGGTTGCTGCACGGGGGCGGGTACTACCAGCTCGAGAAGCGCCTGCTGGCCCCCGGGCGCCTGCCCCCGCGCCTGCGGTGGTTCTGGCTCGAGGCCACGACGACGTGGCTGTCGGGCGCCCTCCTGCTGGTCATCGTGTACTACGCCAGCGCCGAGGCGTTGATGGTCGAACCGGGCGTCTCGCTCTTGCGCCCCCAGCAGGCGGTGGCCGCGGGCGTCGGCCTGCTGGTGGCGGGGTGGGTCGTCTACGACGGCCTGTGGCGCAGCGCGCTGGGGCGCCGCCCGCTGGCCGGCGCCGTGCTCTCGTGGGCCCTGCTGGCCCTGGCGGCGTATGCGGCTGTCCGGCTGTTCAGCGCGCGCGCCGCGTTCCTGCACGTGGGGGCCCTGCTGGGCACGCTCATGGCGGCCAACGTGTGGGTGCACATCCTCCCATCCCAGTGGCAGATGCTCCGGGCGGCGCGGCGCGGCGAGCCCGTCGACCACGCGCTCGGCGCCCACGCCAAGGCCCGCTCGACCCACAACACCTACATGACGTTTCCCGCCATCTTCCTGATGCTGAGCAACCACTTCCCCGGGCTCTACGCCGGGCCGCACAACTGGCTCGTGCTGGCCCTGCTCGTCGCGCTGGGGGCGGCGGCCCGCCACGTGATGTTGACCGCCGGGCGGGAGCGCGCGGCCACGGCCGCGGTGGCCACGAAGACGTCGTGCGCCGCCGCCGCCGGCGCGACCTCCTGGTCGGCGAAGCGGCGCACTAGGTCGCGGATGAGCCGGTGCTCCTCGGTCAGCTCGAAGTCCATGGTGGCCTCCCTGCGAGCGCGTCGGTGTCCAGAGCGGCTGCCGGCTCGCCGCGTGGTGCGGACGCGTCGCGGCGACGCATGAACCGTTTGGTGCGGAAGCGTTCCTCGCGCTCCCGCTCATCGAGGACCTGCCGGATCTCGCCGAGCTGCCGGGCGAGCGCGGGGATGACGGTCTCATGAAGCGCGTTGATCCGCCGTGTCACCCTCTTGATCTCGGCTCCCAGCCGCTTGAGCCGGACCTCCACGGCGACGCTCCGCAGGATGACGTCGAGCACCAGCTCGAAGTCGCGCGCGGCCTCGTCCACATAGCTCGACACGCCGGTGCCGGCGTAGCCGCGGGTCTCCGGCGTGCGCAGCGCGGGCGGATACTGGACTTCGACGAGGCGCACCCCCCAGACGTTGCGTTCCGTGAGCACGAGCGGGAAGCTCCGGCGCGCCGCGTAGCCGGCCGAGCGGACCGGGCCGGCCCCTTCCAGATCCAGCGCCAGGGCCAGCGTCGTGCGCGCGCGCTCGAGGGTCGCCTCCACGCGCTCGCGGCCCTCGACCATGCGGTCCATGACCGCGAAGAACTCGCGCACCAGGGCCTCCCGCTTGCTCCGCAGCAAGTCCAACCCGCGCGACGCCACGGCGATCCGGTGCGCGAGGAGCAGCAGGTTCATGCGGGTCCGGGCGATCGCTTCCATCGTCAGCCGTTCCTCGACTCTCGTCCCGAATCGGACGAGCGACGCGTCAAGCCCCGGCGTACCGTTCGAGCAGGGCCGGCGGGACCCGCGTGAGCTGGTCCTTCGGCACGGACCGGAGAAACCGCCACCCTAGATCGAGGGTCTCGGTGATGCTCCGGCTCTGGTCCCCCTGGTGGATGAACCCCAGCTCGAAGTCGCGCGCCAGTTGCAGGAATCGTCGGTCCGACTCGGTCAGCCCCTCCTCCCCGACGATCGCGGCGAGCCGCCGGAGGTCGCGTCCCTGGGCGTAGAGGGCATAGAGCTGATCCGCGACGGCCCGATGGTCCTCGCGGGTCTTCCCCGGGCCGATACCCAGATTCATCAGCCGCGACAGGCAGGGGAGCACGTCGATGGGCGGAACGACGCCCTTCCGATGGAGCTCCCGTGAGAGCACGATCTGGCCCTCGGTGATGTAGCCGGTGAGGTCCGGGATCGGATGAGTCATGTCGTCGTCGGGCATCGTCAGGATCGGGAGCTGGGTCAGCGACCCGGGGCTGCCCTTGATCCGCCCGGCGCGCTCGTACAGCGAGGCCAGGTCCGAGTACATGTACCCGGGATACCCGCGCCGGCCGGGAATCTCCTCCCGCGCCATGGCGATCTGGCGCAGCGCCTCGCAGTACGCGGCCATGTCGGTGAGGACGACCAGGACGTGGTAGCCCAGCGTAAAGGCCAGATATTCGGCGGCGGTGAGCGCGTAGCGCGGCGTCAGCAGCCGCTCGATGGTCGGGTCAGTGGCCAGGTTCAGGAACACGACGGTCCGGGCCAGGGCCCCGGCATGCTCGAAGGCCTCTAGGAAGTACGAGGCCTCTCGGAACGTGATACCGATGGCCGCGAACACAATCGCGAAGGGTTGGGCTGTGCCGCCCGCGTCGCGCACCCGGGCCTGCCGGACGATCTGCGCGGCCAGCTCCTTGGCCGGAAGCCCCGCGCCGGAGAAGATCGGGAGTTTCTGGCCGCGCACCAAGGTATTGAGGCCGTCAATCGCGGAGATGCCGGTCTCGAGAAAATCGGCGGGCTTCTCGCGGGCGACCGGGTTGATCGGTCGCCCGAGCACCGGCGCCCGCAGTTCCGGGATCGCCGGCGGGAGCCCATCCACCGGGACGGCCACGCCGTTCAGCCGGCGGCCCAGGAGGTCCGGGGAGAGGTCCATCATGGCAGCCGATTCGGTCAGCCGCACGCGGGTGCCCGTCACGCCGATGCCGCTCGTCTCTTCCAGGACCTGGACGACCGCGCGGCGCTCCGACAGCTCGATCACCTGGCCGCGCCGCGCCTCGCCGCTCGGCAGCAGGATTTCCACGAGTTCGCCGAGCACGGCGCTGCGCATCCCGTCGAGGAAGAGGAGCGGGCCGGCGATGCCGCTGACCGTCTCGTACTCGCGTGTGATGAGGTCCCGCATGCTTGCTCGAGCTGATGACGCGTCTCTCGCGGGGAGGCAGTCCCCTTCGTTTCCGGTCGCGCTTCACGCGCGACGCTTCGCAGCTCCCAGATCCTGCTCCATGGTTTCGATCATGGCCTGCGCCTGCCGGATGCAGGCCTCGGGCGGCACATCCTTCAGATGCGCGAGCTCCGTGCGGAACGGCGAGCCCGCCACCTCCTCGATCGGGCGGCCCAGCGCGAGAAGCGCCCGGCCGTAGGCCAGGAACGTTAGGAGAGCCTTGAGCATCCAGTACTGTTTCACCAGCGGGCAGGCGGCGTCCACCTCGGAGTACGCGCTCTGCTGCAGGTAGCCCTCCCGGGCCAGCCGGCTCGCCTCGAGCACGATCCGCTCCTGGTCCTGCAAGGCGTCCATCCCGACGAGCTGCACGATCTCTTGGAGCTC
>CAZGNA010000057.1:0-316 GCA_964526945.1 uncultured bacterium | reverse complement strand
AGCAGCGCGGCCAGCCGGGCGCAGAGCTCGGGCCAGTCTGGTGCGATCCGGTCCCGGAACCACGCCGCCAGCGGTTCGGTGTACAGCGAGAAGCTCCGCTTCCAATTGATGGCCGGAAAATGCCGGCGGTGCGCGAGGTCGGCGTCCAGGGCCCACATCGCGCCGGCCACCCGTGTGGAGTATTCCGTGACCGGCTCCGAGAAGTCCCCGCCCGGCGGCGAGATGGCCGAGACGATCGTGACGGACCCAAGCCGTTTCTCCCGACCCAGGCTGTGGACTAGGCCGGCGCGCTCGTAGAACCCAGCCAGCTTCGTCG
>CAZGNA010000056.1:0-15456 GCA_964526945.1 uncultured bacterium | reverse complement strand
CCTGCCGCGCCAGCAGAATGTGCTCCCGCGTCTGCGGCATCGGCCCGTCCGCCGCACTCACCACCAGAATGGCGCCATCCATCTGCGCCGCCCCCGTGATCATGTTCTTGATGTAGTCCGCATGCCCCGGACAGTCGACGTGCGCATAGTGCCGCGCCGGCGTCTCGTACTCCACATGGCTGATGTTGATCGTCAGCCCCCGCTGCCGCTCCTCCGGCGCATTGTCAATGTCGTAGTACCCCTTCGCCTGCGCCAGCCCCGCCGCCGCCATCGCATGCGTGATCGCCGCCGTCAGCGTCGTCTTCCCATGATCCACGTGCCCAATCGTCCCAATGTTCACGTGCGGCTTCGTCCGCTCAAACTTCGGCTTCGCCATCGCGTCCGGCTCCTCTCGCGGTGTCTCCTTTCCAAGGACAAGAGCCGCCTGCGGCGGCCCTGCCTCCTGGAGCCCACGACCGGACTCGAACCGGTGACCTTGTCCTTACCAAGGACACGCTCTGCCGCCTGAGCTACGTGGGCTCAACTCCCCGGAGCATTATAGCAGAGGGGGGGTGACCGTCAACGCGCGCAGGACGGCCGCGCGCGCCGTCGAATTCGGCGAGCATGGACGTCATCTTCTGGCTGTTGTTCGGGTTGATCGTCTACTTCCTGTTCGTGCGCCCGCCCGGCTAGGCGGCGCGCCGCGGTCAGCGGCTGCCGGCTGGCACGGCCGCCGCGGGGAGGCGCAGCACGAAGGTGCTGCCCTGCCCCGGGGCGCTGTCCGCCAGCACGACCGTGCCCCCCATCTGCTCGGCCAGCTTGCGCGAGATGTACAGGCCGAGCCCGCTCCCGCCGGGCGCGCGCGTCAGCCCCCGCTCGAGCTGGCCGAAGCGCGTGAACAGGCGGTCACGGTGCTCGGGGGCGATGCCCACGCCGGTGTCGCGCACGGCGGTGACCACGGCGTCCTCCTCCACCGCGTGGGTGATCTCGATACCCCCCCGCACGGTGTGGCGGATGGCGTTGCCGATCAGGTTCACCAGGATCTGCAGGGTGCGCTCGGGGTCCATCCGGACCGGTGGCAGGTCTGCCGGCGGCGCGTAGGTCAGCGTCAGCCCTTTGCGCTCGGCGTCGGCGCGCAGCATGTCGACGGCCTGCTGCACCACCAGCCGCAGGTCGCCCGGCGCGACCCGGAGCGTCATCGCCCCCTGGTCCAGGCGCGCGGCGTCCAGGAACTCGTTGACCATGCGGATCAGGCGGGCCGTGGACGCCAGGGCATCCTCCAGCGGCGCACGCACCGCCTCGGGTGGGTCGGCCTCCAGGGCCATCTCCAAGTTTCCCTTCATGACCGTCAGCGGCGTGCGCAGCTCGTGCGAGGCGATGTGGAGAAAGTCCTCGCGGGCGCGCTCCATCTCCAGCTCGTGACGGATGTCCCGCACCAGCACCACGGCGCCCTGCACCCGCCCGTCGTCGCGCAGCGGCGTTGCCGTCACGGCCACGGGCAGGGGCGGCGAGGTCGCCAGCTGCAGGCGGACGCCGTGCACCTGCTGGCCGCCCAGCGCCCGGCGCACGGGGTGCGCCGCCGGCGCCAGCGGGGTCCCGTCGAGCTGCCGGAGAGGGAGGGCGTCCAGGATGGCGACGCCGCGCAGCGCCTCGCGCCCGCGTCCGCTCAGGGCGGCCGCGGCGGGATTGCACAACTGGATACGCCCGGCCGCGTCGGTGCACACCAGGCCCTCGGCCATGTGGGCGAGCACGGTCTCGAGCTGCCAGGCTGCCTCTTCCACCTTGCGCCGCCCGCGGAGGTTGCGCGTGGCCAGGGAATAAGCCATACCAGCCATCAGCACCAGCCCCACCAGGCTCGGGACGCCGGCCATGGCCGCCTGCCCCATGGCGGGGAGACCGTCGCGGGCGGCCAGGAGCACGTCGGCCACCACGGCGACCACCGGCGGGGCGACCGGCACGACGATCGCGCGCGGCAGTTGCGTCCAGGCCAGCGAGAGGACGGGCAGGAACACGAGGAAGAAGTAGGGGCTGCGGGCGCCGCCGGTCAGCCAGGCGAACGCGGTCGCCAGCGCGCTGTAGACCGTGGCGGCAAGGGCAGTGCGCCAGACAGTGCCCCGGCCGGGCGCGACGTGGAACCACGCGGTCGTGAACAGGCTGCTCGTGACCATCACGGCGCTCAGCCAGGTGCGGCGGGCGAGCTCGTCGGCGAGGAGGGCCACGAGCCCGACCAGGAGGGTAAAGGCCCAGGCGACGCCCTCGGTTGCGAACTCGAACAGCGTCACGCTGGGCCTCTGGCCACATCGCTGCCGGATGCGCTCCCGTTGCAGCCCCACGAGCCATGGTTCCGCGGCCAGGCCGAGGCCGAGCATGCCGTAGGTCACCACGCCGACCCAGCGGCCGAGCGTCCCGGACCCTGCGGCCAGCGCCACGATGGGCAGCACGGCCGCCACCTGGGCGATCGGGCGCAGGCGGGGTGCCCAGGCCGCCACGACGATCAGCACGGCCGCCACGCCCATGGCGACGGCCAGGTGCGGCAGCAGACCGGTCACCCAGGCCCCCCGCGGCCAGCCCAGCGCCCCGGGCGCGGCCAGCCCCAACGCCGCAAATGCCAGGGCGGTGACCAGCCCCACGCCCTGCAGCGCGGAGACCGGCCCGGCACGCTCCTGGCCGTGCCACCGGCGCGCCGCGTCCACGACCACGCCGACTGCGAACGCCGTGGAGAGAATCGCGCCCATCCAGACGCGCGTCTGGACCGCCCGCGCGGCGGCGGCCACGAACGGCAGCACGCTCACGGCCGCCAGCGCCACGGCCACGGGATGGTCGCGCCGCGCCTTCACCGCGTAGGCGACGAGCCCGCAGACGCCCGAGGCCAGGAAGAGCACCACAAGGCGCGAGAGCTCCAGCTTGAACTGGCGGAGTCCCTCGGGCACGGGCGGGCCGGCGAACAGGTGCGGGGACGCGAGCGAGAGACACCCCACCACCAGCGACAGGGCAGTGGCCACGAGCAACAGGACGGACGGCTGCGGCGATGGATGGTCGCGCACGATCGTCGGGCCTCCGCGGGCGAAATATTCGGCGAAGCTCCCGGCACCCTACATACCCACTTCCGGCGCGCGGAAGACGTTTGGCACCGTAGCCGATTGTGGCGGCGCCCGGTGGCACCGCCCCGTGCGCCCCCACCGGCAGCCACTGCAGCCACGCCCCCACGTAGATGTGGCGGCGTGCGGTGGCAGCGCCCCGCGGCGGGCCACGGCGCTCATCCGCTGCCCCGGCACTGTCTTGCGCTCTGCCCGTGGCCCCGTGGCGCGGTGGGCGCACCGGGCCACGGCGCCCGCGGCTCCCTGGCCGGAGGAGAGCGTTTCCCGGCCGGCGAAAGCCGCGGCAGAGGTGGCCCATCGGGTGGCGTGTTCCACCCTGCGGGCGAGGCCGACGAGGTGAGGGCCGCGTGGCCGCAACGGGCGGGAGCAAGCTGGACATGGGCGGCCGACCTCCCCGGCTCCTGATCGTCGACGACGAGCCAGGGATCCTGGAGCTGCTACGCCGCCGGTTGGAGGCGCTCGGGTGCCAGGTTGCCGTCCTCCCGGGCGGGAGCCAGGTGGTGGCCTACGCCCGCGAGCACGCGCCCGACCTCGTCCTCCTGGACGTGATGATGCCCGACCTCGACGGGTTCGCGGTGTGCCAGCAGCTCAAGGCCGACCCCAAGACCCGCGACATCCCGGTGGTGCTCATGACCGCGCGCACCGAGACCGACAGCCGGGTGCACGGTCTCGAGCTCGGCGCGCACGACTACGTCGGAAAACCCTTCGAGACGGCCGAGCTGATCGCCCGGGTGCGCGCGGCGCTGCGGGTGAAGCGGCTCCAGGACGAGCTGAAGGAGGCCAACGCGCGGCTGGAACGCCTGGCCACCAGCGACCCGCTCACGGACCTGCCGAACCGGCGCACGTTCGACGAGCAGATCTTCGTGGAGATGGAACGGGCCCGCCGCTCGGGGCAGGCCGTCTCGGTGATCATGCTCGACCTGGACCGGTTCAAGCAGATCAACGACGTCTACGGCCACCAGGTCGGAGACGACGTCCTGCGCCACGTGGGGCGGGTGCTGGCCCAGCGCCGGCGCATCTCAGACCTCGTGGCCCGCTACGGCGGCGAGGAGTTCGTGTGGGTGCTGCCCGGCGCCAGGGACAGGGACGCAGTGGAGCTCGCCGAGTGGGTCAGGCGCGCGGTCGCCGACCTCGGGGTCGAGACGCCCCAGGGTCGACTGCAGGTGACGATCAGCGCGGGGGTGACCACGTACGACCCGGCCGAGCACGGGCCGCTTGGGGCGACCACCGTGCTGGAGGCCGCCGATGCGGCGCTGCGGGAGGCGAAGGCGACCGGGCGCAACCGGGTGATCTTCCGGGCCATCGGGCCGGACGCAGAAGACGTCGGGGCGATGCACGACACCGTGGCCCAGGAGCGGCCGTGGTGAGCGTTGGCCCGTGCGCCGGCCACGTTGCCATCGGCACCGGTAACCGACTGCGGCGCACCCCACGGTACGGCATACCGTTGCCCTGCACCGCGGGGTGCGCTACGGCTGCGGCGTGCGCCCACCCGCGCGCATGGGGTAGAATACAGTCGGGCAGGTGGCGAAACCGGCAACCGCGGGGGCCTTAAAAGCCTCTGCCCGCCACGGGCTTGTGGGTTCGAATCCCACCCTGCCCACCATCCCGTCGGTGTGTACGCGTGCCGGCCCCGCGTGTGGTCGAGCCCTACCGTGTGTGGTCAGCCCTACCGTGTGTAGTCAGCCCTACCGCGTGTGGTCAGCCCTACCGTGTGAGCGGACGCGGCGCCGGCTCGGTCGCCGATCACCGTGCTGGAACAGCCGGTCCTACGCGCGGGTGGAGGCGGCGGCCGGATTCGAACCGGCGTATGGGGGTTTTGCAGACCCCTGCCTTGCCTCTTGGCTACGCCGCCTCGACATCGCTGGAGCGGGAGATGGGACTTGAACCCACGGCCTTCTCCTTGGCAAGGAGACGCTCTACCTCTGAGCTACTCCCGCCCGCGCCAGGCTACAGTCGATTATAGTCGGGACGCCCAGGCAAGTCCAGAATCAGGGCCTGCCTCGCCTGCCCCGCACGCGCGCAGCGTGCCCGCGCTCTCCCCCGCGTGCCCGCGCGCCCGTGCACTGTGCCCGTCTGCCAGGGCTCACCCGCCCGGACGGGCGAGCAGGTCGAGCACCGCGTCCTCCAGCGAGGCCGGCGCGCCCCTGCGCGCGGCACACCTGGCGACCAGCGCGGCGGGCGGGGCGCAGGCCAGCACGCGCCCACGGTCCAGCACGACGACGACGTCGCACAGACGGCCGGCGTCCTCGACGTGGTGCGTGGCCACGATCACCGTGCGATGTCGCGCGGCCCGCAGGCCGGCCAGCAGCCGACGGAGATCGGTGGCGGCCTGCAGGTCGAGACCGGCTGTGGGCTCGTCCAGCAGCAGGAGCGCCGGATCGTGGATGAGCGCGCGGGCGATGGCCAGGCGCTGCCGCATGCCGGTGCTGTACGACCCCACGAGATCGTCGGCGCGGGCCGTCAGCCCCATCAGCGCCAGCAGAGCGTCCGCGCGCTCGCGGGCCTCCGGCGGGGGGAGGTCGTGCAGCGCCGCCGCGTACAGGAGGTTCTCGCGGCCGGTCAGGCGCCAGTAGACGCTGCGCTCGCCGCCCAGGACGACCCCCAGCTGGCCGCGCACCGCGTCCGGACGACGCACGGCGTCGACCCCCAGCACACAGACCTCGCCGGCCGTGGGCACCAGCAGGGTGCCCACGATGCGCAGCAACGTGGTCTTGCCCGCGCCGTTGGGTCCCACCACGCCCAGGACCACCCCGGAGGGCACGTCCAGCGTCACCTGATCGAGGGCCACCACCGCGGCGGCGCCGCGACGGGGGGCGCGAAACCGATGGGTCACGTCGCGCAGGCGCACCGCGGGCGCCGGCGGTGCGGGCGGCGACACCGCCGGGGCCGTGGCGGTCTCGCTCACCGGCGATCCGGCGCGGGTGTGGCCGTCGGCGGGGAGGCGGGCGCCGCATGCCCGATGGGATCCGCGCCGGCAGCGGGGACGGCGCGGGGATCGGGGTGCTGGGCCAGGTAGGCTGCCACGCGCGCGGCGAGTCGCGGCCCCAGGACCTCGGCCAGCGCCTCGGGGGAGGCCGCGCGCACCCCCCGCACGGAGCCGAAGCGCCGGATCAGCTCGCGCTTGCGCCGCTCGCCGATCCCCGGGATGTCGTCGAGCACCGAGAAGACGATGCGCCGCTCGCGCAACCGGCGGCCCGCGGTGTTGGCGAACCGGTGGGCTTCGTCGCGCACCCGCTGCACGAGCTGCAACGCCGCCGCCTCCCGCGGCAACCGCAGCGGCTCGGCGCGGTCGGCCAGGTAGAGGAGCTCCTCCTCCTTGGCGAGCCCCACCGCGGGCGCGGCCACGTTGTACTCGAAGAGCACCTCGCGGGCCGCCGCCAGCTGTCCCCGGCCGCCGTCCACGAGGATCAGGTCGGGCAGCACCGACCACCGCGCCCTGACCGGCTCGCCACGGTCCAGCGCCTCCTGCTCCTGGCGGGCGCGCGCGAAGCGGCGGCGCAGCATCTCCTGCAGCATGGCGTGGTCGTCGTGGGTCTGCGGCCCCCGCATGCGGAAGAGCCGGTAGTCGGCCTTGCGCGGCCGGCCGCCCTCGAAGACCACCAGGGAGCCCACCGCTTCGCCGGCCTGGAAGTGGCTGACGTCGTAGGCCTCGATGCGAAACGGCAGGGCCTCCAGGCCCAGGGCCTCCTGCAGTTCCACCACACCCACGCCCGCCGGCCCGGCCTCGCGCGCCCGGGCCTGGGCCAGGTAGAGGGCGGCGTTCTCGCGGGCCAGGTCCACCAGGCGACGCTTCTCCCCGCGCTGGGGCACCGCGACCTCGACCGGGCCGCCCCGCCGCTGGGCCAGCCACGCGGCCAGCACCCCTGCGTCGGGCAGCGGCGCGTCCACCAGGAGCTCGCGCGGCGCATCGGGGAGGTCGGCGTAGTGCCGGGCCAGCACCTGGGAGAGCACCTCGCCGGCCGCGAGCCCGCGGGTGCCGGTGAGCATCAGGTGGTGCTCGTCGCGGATGCGCCCGGCGCGGATCGTGAAGATCACCACGCAGGCCACGTCGCCCGACTGCGCCACGGCGGCGACATCACGGTCCTCCAGCGCGGCGCTGGCCATCCGCTGGCGCTCGGCGATGGCTTCCAGCGCCTGCAGCTGGTCGCGCAACTGCGCCGCCCGCTCGAACTCCAGCGCCTCGGCCGCTGCCTGCATCTCCGCCCGGAGGGCGTCCACCAGGACGGCCTGGCGCCCTTCCAGGAAGGCGATGGCCTGACGGACCTGCTCCTGGTAGGCCGCCGCCGTGGCTCCCCAGGCCACGCATGGCGCCGAGCACAGGCCCATGTCGTGATCCAGGCACGGCCGCGGCAGGTCGCGGGTGATCTCGAGCGCGCAGGTGCGCAGCTTGAAGAGCTTGCGGATGGTGCGAATCGTGCGGCCGACGAGCTTCGGCTCGTGGTACGGGTAGGGGCCGAAGTACCGGGCCCCGTCGCGCACGACCTTGCGGGTCATGACGATGCGGGGATAGGGCTCGTGGGTGATCTTCACGTACGGGTAGGCCTTGTCGTCAGCCATGCGGACGTTGAACGGCGGCTGGTGCTGCTTGATGAGGTTGGTCTCGAGGATCAGCGCCTCCACCTCGTTGGCCGTGACAATGGTGTCGACGCGGGCGATGCGCGGGACCAGCAGCCGCAGGCGGGGGTTGGGCTGGGCCGCAGGCGTCTGGAAGTACTGGCGGACGCGGGCGCGCAGCGAGGCCGCCTTGCCGACGTACAGCACCCGGCCGGCGCCGTCCTTGAAGAGGTAGACTCCGGGGCGCGCGGGGAGCAGGCGCAGGGTGGCGCGCAGATCGTCTCCCGCCGGCTCCGTCGCCTGCGGACCGCCGGCCGCACCCGCGTGCGCGCCCGGAAGCATGGCCCGCCCCATGACCGCGCGCTCCTAGCGGCGGCGGGCGGCGCCGCCCGCCGCCGCCGGCGTACCCTGCGCGACCGCGGCGGCGTCGAGCACCCGGCGGAGGAACTGCCCGGTGTACGAGCCCGCTACCTGGGCCACCGCTTCCGGCGTGCCCTCCGCGACCACCTGGCCGCCGTAGTCGCCGCCTTCGGGCCCCAGGTCGATGACCCAGTCCGCGGTCTTGATGACGTCCAGGTTGTGCTCGATGACGACCACCGTGTTGCCGGCGTCGACCAGGCGGTGCAGCACGCCCAGCAGGCGCTCGACGTCGGCGAAGTGCAGCCCCACCGTGGGCTCGTCCAGGATGTACACCGTCCGGCCGGTGTCCCGGCGCGACAGCTCCGCGGCCAGCTTCACCCGCTGCGCCTCGCCGCCCGACAGCGTCGTCGCCGGCTGCCCGAGCTTGATGTACCCCAGCCCCACGTCGTCCAGGGTCTGGAGCTTGCGGCGGAGGCGCGGGATCGCCTCGAAGAACGTCAGCGCCTCCGCCACGGTCATCTCCAGCACGTCGCTGATGGTCTTCCCCCGGTAGGTGACCTCCAGGGTCTCGCGGTTGTACCGCGTGCCCTTGCAGACCTCGCAGGGCACGTAGACGTCGGGCAGGAAGTGCATCTCGATGCGCACGATGCCGTCGCCCTCGCAGGCCTCGCACCGGCCGCCCCGCACGTTGAACGAGAACCGCCCGGGGCCGTAGCCGCGCATCCGCGCCTCGGCGGTCTGGGCGAACAGCTCGCGGATCAGGTCGAAGGTCTTGGTGTACGTGGCCGGGTTGCTGCGGGGGGTGCGCCCGATCGGCGACTGGTCGATCTCGATGACCTTGTCCACGTGCTCGACGCCCTCGAGGCGATCGTGGGCGCCGGGCCGCTGCCGTGTGCCGTAGAGGCGCTGGCGCAGCCCGCGGTAGAGGATCTCGTCCACCAGCGTGGACTTGCCCGAGCCCGAGACGCCGGTGACGGCCACGAACATCCCCAGCGGGATCCGCACGTCGATGTTCTTGAGGTTGTGCTCCCGGGCCCCCCGGATCACCAGCGCGTGCCCGGTCCCGGGCCGGCGGCGGGCGGGCACGGGGATCCGGCGCCGGCCCGAGAGGTACTGGCCGGTGAGGGACGCCGGGTGGTGCGCCACGTCCTCGGGGGTGCCGGCGACGACGACGCGCCCGCCATCGGCACCGGCCCCCGGGCCGATGTCGATGACCCAGTCGGCCGCGCGGATCGTCTCCTCGTCGTGCTCCACCACGAGGATCGTGTTCCCCAGGTCGCGCAGCCCGCACAGCGTATCGATCAGCCGGCGGTTGTCGCGCTGGTGCAGGCCGATGCTGGGCTCGTCGAGCACGTAGAGCACGCCCACCAGGCCGCTGCCGATCTGGGTGGCCAGCCGGATGCGCTGGGCCTCGCCGCCCGACAGGGTCGTCGCCGTCCGGTCCAGGGTCAGGTAGTCGAGCCCGACGTTGACCAGGAAGCCCAGGCGCGCCCGGATCTCCTTGAGGATCTGGGCCGCGATCAACTGCTCGCGGGGCGACAGGCGCAGGCCCTCGAAGAACTCCAGCGCGCCGCGCACCGTGCGGGCGGTGAGCTCGGCGATGTTCAGCCCGCCCACCTTGACGCTCAGGGACTCCCGCTTCAGGCGCGTGCCCCGGCAGTCGGGGCACGGCGCCGTGGTCATGTACTGCTCGAGCTCTTCCCGCACGTAGTCCGAGTCGGTCTCCCGGTAGCGGCGCTCGAGCTGGGGGAGCACGCCCTCGAAGGGCGCCTCGTAGCTCCGCAGGGCACCCCACTTGGTGTGGTAGCGGATCCGGATCGGCTCGCTGCTCCCGTGGAGCAGGACGTCGACGAACGCCCGTGGCAGCCTGCGCACCGGGGTCTTCATGTCGACGCGGTAGTGGGCCGCCAGCGACTGCAGCAGCTCCTGGTAGTACTCGCTGGTGGACGCGGCCCAGGGGACCACGGCCCCGTCCAGGAGGCTCTTGTCGCGGTCCAGGACCAGGTCCGGGTCGAACTCCTGCTTGAACCCCAGGCCGGTGCACGTCGGACACGCGCCGTAGGGGCTGTTGAACGAGAAGATGCGCGGCTCGATCTCGGGCAGCACCGTGCCGTGGTCCGGGCAGGCGAACTGCTGGCTGAAGACCAGCACGCCGTTGTCCGGCGCCGGCCCCCGACGGGCCCGCGGTGCCGGCGCGGCGGGCGCGCCCTCGCCGTCGCCCACCACGTCGACGAAGACCAGCCCCTGGCCCAGCTTCAGCGCCGTCTCCACCGCGTCGGCCAGGCGCCCGCGGACCTCGGGCCGCACCACCAGCCGGTCCACCACCACCTCGATGGTGTGCTTGCGGTGCTTGTCCAGCGGGATCTCCTCGGAGAGGTCGTAGACCAGGCCGTCCACCCGCACCCGGGCGAAGCCCTGCCGGCGCAGGTCGTCGAAGAGCTGCCGGTACTCGCCCTTGCGGCCGCGCACGATGGGCCCCAGCACCTGCACCCGGGTCCCCTCGCCCAGCGCCAGCACCTGGTCCACGATCTGCTCCCGGCTCTGCCGGGCGATGGGCCGGTCGCACCGGGGGCAGTGCGGCGTCCCGATGCGGGCGTAGAGCAAGCGCAGGTAGTCGTAGATCTCGGTGACGGTCCCGACGGTCGAGCGCGGGTTGCGGGGCGCGCCCTTCTGGTCGATGGAGACCGCCGGCGACAGCCCGTCGATGCTGTCGACGTCGGGTTTCTCCATCAGCCCGAGGAACTGGCGGGCGTAAGCGGAGAGAGACTCCACGTACTTGCGCTGTCCTTCGGCGTAGATGGTGTCGAAGGCCAGCGAGGACTTGCCCGACCCCGAGATCCCGGTGAGGACCACGAACCGGTCCCGCGGGATCTCCACGGTGATGTTCTTCAAATTGTGCTCGCGTGCGCCGCGGACGACGATCCGATCGCGTGGCATGGCGTCCCCGTCTACCCCCGCCGCCGGCCCCGCCCGGGACCGCGCCCCCGCCCCCGCGCCCCGGCCCGCCCGCCCGCGCCGGCGAAGAACGGCTCGCCCAGGCCCTTGCGCAGCTCGGTGATCTGGTCGCGCAGCACGGCGGCCTTCTCGAACTGCAGCTCGGCGGCGGCCCGCCGCATGGCCCGCTCCAGGGCCGCGATCGTCTGCTCGAGTTCGGCCGGCGACAGCATCAGCAGCCGCGCCACGTCCCACGGCACCTTGGCCCGCTGGGTCTCGGCCAGGCGGATCAGCTCCTCGGCCGTCAGGAGCTCCGCCGACGGCTGGTAGGTAGCCAGGTCCTCGGCCACCTGTTCGACGTCGATCATGTCGCGGATGGGCTTGACCACCGTCGCCGGCGTGATGCCGTGCTCGGCGTTGTAGCGCAGCTGGATCTCCCGGCGGCGGTTGGTCTCGGCGATGGCGCGGCGCATCGAGTCGGTGACCTCGTCGGCGTAGAGGATGACCCGGCCGGCGACGTTGCGGGCGGCGCGCCCCATGGTCTGGATGAGCGCGGTCTCCGACCGCAGGTACCCCTCGCGGTCCGCGTCCAGGATCGCCACCAACGACACCTCGGGCAGGTCCAGCCCCTCCCGCAGCAGGTTGATGCCGACGATGACGTCGTAGGTCCCCAGCCGCAGGTCCTTGAGGATCTGCACCCGCTGGAGGGTGTCGATCTCGGCGTGCAGGTAGTGGACCTTGATGCCCAGTTCCTGCAGGTAGGCCGTGAGGTCCTCGGCCATGCGCTTGGTGAGCGTCGTCACCAGGGTGCGCTCGCCCCGCGCCACCTGGGCCTTGATCTCCGCCAGCAGGTCGTCCACCTGGCCACGGGCCGGACGGACCTCCACGTACGGGTCGACGAGCCCGGTGGGCCGCACGATCTGCTCGACCACCCGGGCGCTCACCTCGAGCTCGAACGGTCCGGGGGTCGCCGAGACGAAGATCGCCTGGGGGATCAGCTGCTCGAACTCGTCCCACGACAGCGGCCGGTTGTCGTAGGCCGACGGCAGCCGGAACCCGAACTCCACCAGGTTGCGCTTGCGCGAGCGGTCGCCTTCCAGCATCCCCTTGACCTGCGGGATCGTCACGTGGCTCTCGTCGACCACGAGCAGGAAGTCCCGCGGGAAGTAGTCGAGCAGGCAGCCCGGGCGCTCCCCCGGCGCCCGCCCGTCCAGGTGCCGGGAGTAGTTCTCGATGCCCGGACACGTCCCGGTCTCGCGCAGGAGCTCCATGTCGTAGCGCGTGCGGAACTCCAGGCGCTGCGCCTCCAGCAACCGGCCCTGGCTGCGGAACCACGCCAGGCGCTCCTGCAGTTCCGCCTCGATGGAGGCCAGGGCCCGCGCCAGCCGCTCCTCCGTCGTCACCCAGTGCCGGGCCGGCCAGATCGCCACGGCCTCCTTGGTCTCGAGCACCTCGCCGGTGAGCGGGTCGAGTTCGAGGATCCGCTCCACCTCGTCCCCGAACAGGTCGATGCGGACGGCGCGTTCCTCGTAGGCGGGGAAGACCTCGATGACGTCACCCCGCACCCGGAACCGGCCGCGGGCGAAGTCGATGTCGTTGCGCTCGTACTGGATGTCCACCAGCCGCCGCAGGAGCTCCTCGCGGGTGCGGCGCTCGCCGCGGCGCACCAGCAGCATGACCTCCTTGTAGTCCTCCGGGCGGCCCAGGCCGTAGATGCACGACACCGACGCCACCACGATCACGTCCCGCCGCTCCATCAGGGCCTTGGTGGCGGCGTGTCGCAGGCGGTCGATCTCGTCGTTGATCGACGCGTCCTTGGCGATGTAGAGGTCGGTCTGGGGCACGTAGGCCTCGGGCTGGTAGTAGTCGTAGTACGACACGAAGTACCGCACCGCGTTGTGCGGGAAGAACTGGCGGAACTCGCTGTAGAGCTGCGCGGCCAGGGTCTTGTTGTGGGCCAGGACCAGGGTGGGGCGCTGGAGCTGCTCGATCACCCGGGCGACGGTGTAGGTCTTGCCGCTGCCCGTGACCCCCAGCAGGGTCGTGTAGCGGTGGCCGGCCCGGACGCTCTCCACCAGCTCGGCGATCGCCCGCGGCTGGTCGCCGCGCGGGGGCAGATCGGTCTCCATCGTGAAGGCGGGCATACTTTCAGTATATCAGGAGGCGGGCAGGTTCCCCCGGGCGTCGCGGCGGCCCCGCTGCGCGTCCTCGCCCTGCCAGCGGTGCCAGAGGGCCTCCACCTGCCGACGGGTCTCCTCCGGCGTCCCGCTGTTGTCGATGACCCAGGTGGCCTCCGCCAGCTTCTCCCGCAACGGTCGCTGGGCCGCGAGCCGCGCCCGGGCCTCCTCCCGGGTGAGCCCGTCCCGCGCCATCAGGCGTGCCTCCTGCGCGGCCTCGTCCAGCCAGACGACCACGATCCCGTCGAAGGGATACAGGTCGGCGGGGGCGGTGTCGAGCAGCAGCGGGATCACCAGGACGACGACGCCCTCCGGGTGGGCCGCCGCCGCGGCGGCCAGCGCCTCGGCCATGCGCCGGCGCACGTGGGGGTGGACGATCCGGTTCAGCGTCGCGCGGGCCTGGGGATCGCTGAAGACCCGGGCCGCCAGCGCCGCCCGGTCCAGGGTGCCGTCGGGACGGACCACCGCGGGCCCGAACGCCGCCACCACCTCGCGGTAGGCCGGTTCACCCGGCGCGACCACCTCCCGGGCCAGCGCGTCCGCGTCGATCACGTGCGCGCCCAGGTCCCGCAGCATGCGGGCCACGAGGGTCTTGCCGCTGGCGATGCCCCCCGTCAGGCCGATCACCTTCACGCGCCGGCTCCGTGCGCGTCGGCCCGCGTGCCGCCCGCGCCCCGTCACGGCACGGGCCGCATCTCGGCCCAGTTGGGTCCGGCCTTCGCCTCGGCCACCAGCGGCACCCGGAGCGGGTACGCGCGCTCCATGCGCGCCACCACCTCGCGGGCCACGCGCGCCTCGGTGCCCTGGGGCACCTCGAAGAGCAGCTCGTCGTGGATCTGGAGCGTCATCCGCACCCCGGGGTGCGCCGGCAGCACCTCGCGGGCGATGGCCAGCATGGCGAGCTTGATGATGTCGGCGCTGGAGCCCTGGATCGGGGTGTTGATGGCGGTGCGCTCCGCCGCCTCGCGCACCTGGCGGTTCCGGCTCAAGAGGTCGGGCAGGTAGCGCCGCCGGTTGAGCACGGTGGTCACGAAGCCGTCGCGCCGGGCCTGCTCGACGACCTCCTGCATGTACCGGCGCACGCCGGGGAACCGGGCGTAGTACCGCTCGATGACGGCACGCGCCTGCGCGCGGTCGATGCCCAGCTGCGGGGCCAGGCCGTGCTCGCTCATACCGTAGGCGACGCCGAAGACGATGGTCTTGGCCCGGCGGCGCAGCTCGGGGGTGACGGCCGCGCGCGCCACCCCGAACACCTCGGCGGCGACGACCGCATGCACGTCGTCGCCCCGCGCGAACGCGTCGACGAGCCCGGGGTCGCCGGTGATGTGGGCCAGGACGCGCAGGTCGATCTGGGAGTAGTCGACGCTGAGCAGTACCATCCCCGGGGGTGCCACGATCGCCCGCCGGATCTTCCGGCCCTCCTCGGTGCGGATGGGCAGGTTCTGGAGGTTGGGCGACTCGGTGATGACCCGCCCGGTCGCGGCCAGGGTCTGGTTGAACGTGGTGTGCACGCGCCCGGTGCGCGGATCGGCCAGCCGTGGCAGCACGTCCACGTACGTGGACTTGAGCTTGGCGAGCTCGCGGTGCTCCAGGATCTTCGCCACCGCCTCGTGTCGAGGTGCCAGCGCCTCCAGCACCTCGGCGTCGGTGGAGTAGCCGGTCTTGGTGCGCTTGAGCGGGGGCAGCTGCAGCTTCTCGAACAGCACGAAGGCGAGCTGGCGAGGGGAGCCAAGGTTGAACTCGGTGCCCACCAGGTGGTAGATCTCCTGCTCCAGCGCCTGTAAGCGGGCGGCGAGCTCGTCGCCGAGCGCCGCCAGGTAGGGCAGGTCCACCGCGACGCCGTGGCGTTCCATCTCGGCCAGCACCGCCGCCAGCGGGAGCTCGACGTCCGCGAACAGCCGGTCCACCTCCCGCTCGCGCAGGCGCGGCGCGAGGACCTCGCGCAACCGCAGGAGGGCCGCCGCGGCAAGACCGGCCCAGGCGCCGTCCTGGCCGTGGCGCACCTCGTGCCGGGGCTCGTCCAGGTCCAGGCCCAGGAAGTCCCGGGCCGCGGTGGCCAGGGTGTGCGTCCGCTTGTTGGGGTTCAGCAGATACGACGCGATGCTGACGTCGAAGTCGAACCCCTCGGGGCGCACGCCGCGGGCGGTGAGGGTGAGCAGGTCGCTCTTCAGATCGGCGCTCACCTTGCGGATCGCCGGATCCTCCAGGACCGCGGCGATCGCGGGCGGCAGGCGGTCGTCCTGCACCGGCACCCAGGCTGCGCCGGCCGCCGAGGCCAGGCCGACCGCGCGCACCGGGGCCACGAGGGGATGGCCGTCGCCGCGGGCGAAGGCGACGCCGATGTGGTCCGCGCC
>CAZGNA010000055.1:0-15658 GCA_964526945.1 uncultured bacterium | reverse complement strand
TGAACGCATCGAGCGATTCCGAATCTGAGGGTTTTCACGCCCGATTTGGGTTAATGAGAGATCGGGTCGCTAACTGTGCTGCTGCAATCGATGCGCAAATAGGGTTTGGGCGATGTGACTGGGTTTGGCTCTCACGCTACGCCTCATCGTGGCAATACCGTTCTCTCTTGCGGCTCAAGATGACAGACGCGTTGTGTTCGGGGCAGGTTCACAAATGGGTCTGGCGATGACCGTTGACGACCTGCTTGGTGCTAACCGGACACAGGTCCTCATCTCTGAGCAGCGGACGGTGCAGAGCGCCGTGCCGCTGAATATTCTGTCTAACACACTACGGATCCCAACGTCCTTGATCGTTGTCTGAGCCCTACAACAACGACAGAAGGTGCCTGATGCGTACGCTGGCTGTGTTGACCCTGGCCCTGACGCTGACAGGCCTCGCGGGCATGCCCGCTGCGGCCCAGAACGGGCCGTACCAGTGGTGGCTGCAGTTGCGGTACTGGGGGTCCGGACTCGACTTCGGCAACCCGGCGCCGCCCAGCGCCCACGACAACGGCAGCGGGTGGGGTGGCACGCTGCGCCTCGACCACCGCACGATGCCGTGGTCGCTGTCCTTCCGGTACGACACCCTGAGCATCACGCCGACCAACTGGGTCTGGGACCGCTTCTCGGTGTGGGACGTCAGCGTGCACTACCGGTTCGGCCCGAGCCTCGACTCCTACTTCGGATTCCTCGCCGGCTGGCAGGGCACCAGTGTCAACGCGCCCGGCAGTGCCTCCGGCACCGGATCGGGCTCCGGGCTGCGCCTGGGCGTGGAGGCGCTTCACCGCAGCGGTCCGTGGTACTTCACGGGCGAAGCCTCGTATGCCTGGTTGGCGACCAGCGGTTTTCCGGGGGTCAATCTTGCGAACGGGAACGCCACCGATCTGCGCGCTGCGCTCGGCTACGAGTTCCAGGGCGGCTGGGGGCTCGAGGTCGGGTGGCGCCAGTACACCTGGCGGATCCCCGATGCCCCGGGGTCGGGCTGCCCCACCGCGCCAGGGTGTGAGTTCCGGTTCAGCGGGATCACCGCTGCGCTGACGTTCCGGAGATAGTCGCACGCAAACAGCGTGCGGCGGAGCACGCGGAGGGCCGGGGATATCCCCGGCCCTCCGCGTCTGCCAGGTGCAGTGCCTCCGACGAGCCGATCCCGGTGTATACCGGGAGATCCCGGTATATACTGGGGCCCGAACGTGCTGATCTCTTGCGACGAGGAGGATCCGTCTGACGATGCCCGAGGGCGTGAACGAGCGTACGCTGACCTTACCAGCCCTTGGTCCGGCCGAGCACCTGCTCTTGTGGGCGGTGCTGGTGGTTGCACTCGTTGCCCTGCTCTACGGGTGGTGGCTGCGCGGCCGGGTGCTCCGCCACGACGCGGGCACGGCGGGCATGCAGACGGTGGCCGCCGCGATCCAGGAGGGGGCGCTGGCCTACCTGCGACGGCAGCGGTGGGCGATGACCCCCTTCGTCGTGGTCGTCACGATCGGCCTCTACCTGCTCTACCGGCCGATCTACGCGACCCAGCCAGTCCTCGCCCTCGGGGTGGCAGCCGCGTTCCTCCTGGGGTGCATGGCCTCCTACGGCGCCGGCTACGTGGGCATGACCTCCGCCGTGCACGGCAACGTCCGCGTGGCGAGCGCCGCGCGCCGCTCCTACCGTGAGGCGTTGGAGATCGCGTTCCAGGCCGGCACGATCTCCGGGATGTTCACCGTGGGACTCGGGCTGGCCGGTGCGACGGTACTGTTCATGCTCTTTCGGGAAGAGGCCATGCGCGTCCTGGTGGGCTTCGGATTCGGCGGCTCGCTCGTGGCCGCGTTCATGCGCGTGGGCGGGGGGATCTACACCAAGGCGGCGGACGTGGGCGCGGACCTGGTGGGCAAGGTCGAGGTGGGCATCCCCGAGGACGACCCGCGCAACGCCGCGGTCATCGCGGACAACGTCGGCGACAACGTGGGCGACTGCGCGGGGATGGCTGCGGACGTCTTCGAATCCTACGAGGTCACACTGGTGGCGGCGATCATCCTGGGCGCGGCCACCCTGCTCGATCCGGCCTTCGTGAGCCGCTACGGCGGGCCGGCCGTGGCCTCGGCCGTTGCCCTCAAGCTCATCCTCTACCCGCTGGCCGTGCGGGCCATTGGCGTCGTGGCCTCGCTCGTCGGCACGTGGTCGGTGCGGGCGCGCGACGAGGAGGTCGGTGACCCCATGCGGCCCATCAACACCGGGTTCTATCTGTCCGCAGGGCTCAGCATCGTGGGCTTCGGCCTAGTGACCTACGTCTACCTGCGGGATCCGCTGACCGGTGCGCCGGACTTCCGGTTCTTCCTGGCCACGCTCATGGGCATCGCCCTGGCCCTCGTCATCGGCTGGTTGACCGAACAGTTCACCCACGAGGACCGTGCCCCCGTGTCCGAGATCGCGTACGCCACGCGCACTGGCCCCGCGACCATGCTCCTGGCCGGACTGGGCTTCGGCCTGGAGAGCAGCGTCTGGGCGATCGTGGCCATCGCCGCAACGATCTTTGGATCCATGGCCATCTTTGGCGGCGACATGGCGCTGGCGGCCTACGGCATCGCCCTGGCCGGCCTGGGCCTGCTCACCACCACCGGCTTCATCCTGGCCATGGACACCTACGGGCCCATCGTCGACAATGCCAACGGGATCTTCGAGATGTCCGGGGTGGAAAAGGGCGCCTCGCGGGCAGGCCGTATCGTGGCCCGGCTGGACGCGGTGGGCAACACGACGAAGGCCCTCACCAAGGGGTTCGCCATCGCCACCGCCGTCGTGGCCGCCATCGCCCTGTTCCGCTCGTTCGTCGACGAGGCCCGCCTGTTCGTGCACCTCGAGCAGCTCCGCACGGCCGGCGCGCAGGCCGCCGAGCTGCTCAGCAGGGTGGGCATCCAAGTGAACCTCCCCCAGGTGTTCATCGGTCTGCTCATCGGCGGGGCCGTACCGTTTTTGGTGTCGGCCTTCCTGATCCGTGCCGTCGGGCGCTCCGCCTTCCTCGTCGTGGAGGAAGTGCGCCGCCAGTTCCGCGAGATCCCGGGCCTGCTGGCTGGGACAGCCCGGCCGGACTACTCCCGCGCCGTCGACATCGTCACGCGTGCCGCCCAGCGGGAGCTGCTCAGCCCCGCCCTGCTGGCCATCGGGGCTCCTGTGCTGGTCGGCTTCGGCCTGGGCGCGGCGGCCCTGGGCGGGTACTTGGCGGGGGCCATCCTCACGGCGCAGCTGCTGGCGGTCTTCATGGCCAACGCCGGCGGGGCCTGGGACAACGCCAAGAAGAAGATCGAGGCGGGGTATCTGGGCGGGAAGGGCACCGACGCCCACAGGGCCAGCGTCATCGGTGACACCGTGGGGGACCCGTTGAAGGATACCGCTGGCCCAGCCCTCAACCCGCTCATCAAGGTGATGAACCTGGTGGCCATTCTCATCGCCCCGATCATCATTCGACCGCTGCCCGCGGTCGTGCGGGCAGCGGTGGCCGTGCTGGCGCTGGCGGTCATCGGGGTCGCCGTCGTCCTGAGCCACCGGACCGCGCTGCGGGTCGAAGAGCGGCTGCCGGCAACCGCTCGGCAACCCGCCAGCTGACCGCTGCCCGCGCTTCCCGGCTGAGGAAGGGTACACATCATGGCGCTCAGCGTGGCCAAGCGGATCCTGATCGGGCCTCCCCTCCCGACCGGCCGACTGCTCCATGAGCGGCTCAACAGGATCCAGGGCCTCGCCGTCTTCTCCTCGGACAACCTGTCGTCGTCGGCCTACGCGACCGAAGAGATCCTGTTGGCACTGGCCGCTGCCGGCCCCGCGGCGCTGACGCTGGCGCAACCCATCGCCCTGGCGATCACCGCCGTATTCGTCATCGTCGGCTTCTCCTACTACCAGACGATCCACGCCTACCCCTCGGGCGGCGGGGCCTACACGGTCGCCCGCAGCAACCTGGGCGTGAAGCCCGGGTTGGTGGCCGCCGCCACGTTGCTGATCGACTACGTGCTGACGGTGGCGGTCAGCGTCGCCGCCGGGGTCGCCGCCATCACCTCGGCGTTGCCGGCGCTCTTCTCGCACCGCGTGGCACTGGCGCTCGCCGCGGTAGCGCTCATCGCGCTCGTCAACCTGCGTGGTGTGCGGGAATCGGGCACGATCTTCAGCATCCCCGTGTATTCCTTCGTCGCGATGATGTTCGGGCTGCTGGCCCTGGGGCTGTGGCAGAGCGCTGGCACCCCACCGGTCCCGCCCCGCCCCGCCGCACCCGACGCGGCGCTGCAACCGGTCACGCTGCTGCTGCTGATGCGCGCCTTCGCCTCGGGGTCGGCGGCGATGACCGGCGTTGAGGCCATCAGCAACGGCGTGCAGGCGTTCCGTCCCCCGGAAGCCCACAACGCGGGAGTCACCTTGATCTGGATGGTGGCGATCCTCAGCGCGATGTTCCTGGGCATCACCCATCTCGCTGTGCACTTCGGCCTATCACCGCAGACCACCGAAACCATCGTCTCCCAGTTGGGACGGACCGTCTTCGGATCCGGAAGCCTCCCCTACTACCTGCTCCAGGCCGCAACGGCCACGATCCTCGTCCTGGCGGCCAACACCGCCTTTGCCGACTTCCCCCGGCTGTCGTCTATTCTGGCGCGTGATCGGTTCCTGCCGCACCAGCTCGCCAACCTCGGCGACCGGCTGGTCTACGCCAACGGCATCGTGCTGCTCGCGCTCGTCTCCGGGGCCCTGTTGTGGCTCTTCGAGGCGGATACGCACCGACTGATCCCGCTCTACGCCGTCGGGGTCTTCCTGTCGTTCACGCTGTCCCAGGCTGGTATGGTGCGGAAGTGGTGGCGCGAGCGCGGCCCGGGGTGGCGGCACAGCCTCGCCCTGAACCTCCTGGGCGCCCTGACCACCGCGGTGATCCTGGTGGTGGTCGCAGCGGCCAAGTTCACCCACGGGGCCTGGATCGTCGCCCTCCTGGTGCCGCTGCTCGTGGGCGGCATGCAGGCCATCCACAAGCACTATAGCGATGTGGCCCGGCAGCTGACACTCGAAGGAGCACGGATGCCCACGGCCACGCTGCAGCACAAGGTCGTCGTCCCGGTCGCGGGCATCAACCGCGGGGTGCTGCCTGCGCTACGCTACGCGAGGTCGCTGGGCAGCGACGTCACCGCGGTCCTCGTCGACGTGGACCCCCGCGAGACCGCGGACGTCCGGAAGAAGTGGGAGCGCTGGGGGATGGGCGTGCCGCTGGTCGTGCTCGACTCCCCCTACCGCTCGGTGCTGGGCCCGCTCCTCCGTTACCTGGACGACCTGGAGTGGGAGGTGGGGTTCGACCAGCAACTGACGGTGGTCTTGCCCGAATTCGTGCCCGCCTGCTGGTGGCACTTCCTGCTGCACAATCAGACCGCCCTGATGCTCAAAGCCGCGCTCTACTTTCGCCGCCGCGAGAGTACCCGGGTGACGGTCGTGACCAACGTCCCCTACTACCTGACCGCGGGAGAGCCTCGGGAGACCGCACCGTACCCGGCGAGCACGGGGCCGTACGCGCGAGCCCTGGGCATCGCGATCGGGAGCCTGACGCTGGCCACGACGGGCTTCGCCGCTGCCCTGTTGCTCCACTGGGCGCCGCTGACGCAAGCCCTGCTCGGCGTCCTCGCCCTCATGGCACTCATCGCGGTCGCCGCGCTGGTGTTCCTGCGCGCGGTGTTGGCCTGAGCACCGCCCCCGACTCGCCGCTCTGGCAGTGACGGGTGGCCAGTCACCCGTTGTCCTGTGCACGCTGACGGATCCGCCAGACCGCGGCAGCGCACCCGTGGGCCTTCAGGACGCAGCCGCCCGTGCGGCCTCCACGAGGTCCCGCAGCGCCGCCCCTGCGCGGTCCAGCAGCGCCGCGGGGACCAGCAGGTGCTCGTGGTGGAACGACGGGAGCACCTGCGCCCGAATGCCCGCCCGTGTTAGGACCGCTGCCACCGCCGGCAGGTAGTCCGGGGCGGTGGGATCGCGGTGCGCGTCCAGCACGATGAGCCGGTAGCCGGCCTCCACCTGCGCGCGGGGGAACCGGTGCGCGACCTTGGTCCACTCGTCGACGGCCAGGACCGCCCGCACTTCCCGCGCCCCCACCTGCACGAAGAACGGCGCCAGCAGGCTCGCCAGCGCCAGCCGCAGGCTGGGCCCGTAGGCGGCCGCGACGCGCACGATGGCGAACTCCCGGGGGTCGACGTCGATGCGCAGCCCGGCCAGCACGGCGGCCAGGCGCGGATCGATGGTGCCGTCGGCGGGCTGCACGGTCAGCGTACGTCCTGCACCCCGGCCCGCCGGATGGCGGATGCGCAATCGGCACCGGCCGGGCGCACGGTCAGGCCGCGGCGCGCAGGGCCTGGTCGAAGTCGGCGATCAGGTCGCCGACGTCCTCGAGCCCCACCGAGACGCGGATCAGGCCGTCGCTGATGCCCGCACGCCGGCGGTCCTCGGCGGGAATCCCAACGCTGCTGGTGGAGGCCGGATGCGTCACCAGCGTCTCCGGCCCGCCCAGGCTCACGGCCAGCAGGCAGGTGCGCAGCGCCTCGCAGGTGCGCACGCCGGCGTCGAACCCCCCGCGGACCTCGAACGACAGCATGCCGCCGAAGCCGCGCATCTGCCGGACGGCCACCGCGTGCTGCGGGTGGGTGGGCAGGCCAGGGTAGTTGACCCGCGCCACCTGGGGGTGGTCGGCGAGGAACTCGGCCAGGCGCTGGGCGTTGGCGTTGTGGCGCTCCATGCGCAGCCCCAGCGTCTTCAGGCCGCGCAGCACCAGCCACGCGGCGAACGGATCGAGCACCGCGCCGTACAGCCGCAGCAGCTGTCGGGCGCGCCCGACCAGCGCGGCGCGCCCCACCACGACGCCGGCCGTGACGTCGGAGTGGCCGCCCAGGTACTTGGTGGCGCTGTGCACCACCAGGTCGGCGCCCAGCGCCAGCGGCGTCTGGTTGTAGGGCGAGGCGAAGGTGCTGTCCACCACGGTGACCGCGTCGACGCGCCGCGCCAGCACCGCCACGGCGGCGATGTCGGTGACCTGCAACAACGGGTTGTTGGGCGTTTCCACGTAGAGCAGGCGCGTGCTCGGCCGCAGCGCCGCCTCGTAGGCCGCCGGATCGACCGCGTCGATGAACGTGACCTCGACGCCCTGCTGGGCGAGCACGTCGCGGGCGAACTGGAACGTCGCCTGGTAGACGCCCCGGGGCATCACGGCGTGGGCGCCCGGGGCGAGGGCGGCGAGGACCGCCACGCTGATGGCGCCCATGCCCGACGCGGTGGCGAGCGCGTCCTCACCCTCCTCCAGCAGCGCCAGGCGTTCCTCGAGCAGCCGCGTGGTCGGATTCCCCCACCGCGTGTAGTACCAGCCCGTGCCACGGTCGGCACCCAGCGCCGCGCCCTCGGCCATCGTCGCGTACCAGAAGGTGGAGGTCTGGTAGATCGGCGGGCCCACCGCACGCAGCGGATCGCGCACGGTCCCGCCGTGGATCGCGCGGGTCTGGAACCCCCGGGGGTCAGTCGGCATGGTCGTAACGCTCCTCGTCGCCGCCGTTCCTCATCATCTCGGCCATCACGATGCCTGCCAGGATCAGCCCGGCGCCCCACGCCTGCCGCGACACGAGCGCCTCACCGAGCAGCACGGCGGCCGTGCCGGCGGCAGCCACGGGCTCGAACGCGAACATCAACCCCACGTGGGCGGGGCTGGTGAAGCGCTGAGCCCATCCCTGCACGACCAGCGCGGCCACGGTGCCCGTGAGCGCCATGAACGCCACCAGCGCGTACACCGTGACCCCGGCGGCGGCCAGCGCGGCCAGCGGTCGTTCGACGATCGCCGCCGCGGCCGACAGCGCGACGACCGGCAGGACCTGCACCGTCGCCAGGACGGGGGCCGGCGCGCCTCCGGCCAGACGATCGACCAGCACGATCTGTCCTGCGAAGCAGAACGCGCAGGCCAGCACCAGCATGTCACCCGGATTGGGCCCGCCGGGCTCGACCAGGGACAGCAGGGCCAACCCCAGCGTGGCCGCCACGATCCCGACGACCACGCCAGGCCGCGGCCGCCGTCGCAGCCACAGGGCGGCCAGCAGCGGCACGAGCGCCACCGACAACCCCGTGATGAAACCGGCCTTGGACGCGGTCGTCACCCGCAGCCCCACCGTCTGCAGGGCGTAGCCTGCGAACAGCACGACGCCTGCCAGCGCGCCGGGTGTCCAGATCCCGGTCGCCGCCGCGCGCAGCCGTCCCCGCTGCCAGACCAGCAGCACCACGGCGGCCATGGCGAAGCGCAGCGCGAGGTAGGTGAACGGCGGCATCGCCTCCAGCACGCGCTTGCCCAGCGGAAACGTCAACCCCCAGGCCCCGGCCACCGCCAGCAACGCGACATCGGCGGCAACGCGGCGTCCCCACTGGCCCAGCACGAATGCCCGCTCTTCGCGCCGCGCCACGGCGGCTCCTGTCCTGCAAAGCGCGGTCTGCGCCATCCCGATGGTCCCTCGACGGGTGGCCCCACCGGAGCTCCCCCTCCTCCCGCAGGCCCGCGGCAGGCCCGGTGGCCGCCGCGGGGAACATACCCGTTGATGAGCGTCGAGGGCTGGATCGCCACGGGGATCCTGCTGGCGACGGTGGCGGCGTTCGCGTGGGGCCGGGCGCGACCGGAGGTGGTCACGCTGGGCGCGGTGGCCGCGCTGGGCCTGTCGCGCATCCTGCCACCCGCCCAGGCCTTCGCGGGGTTCGGGGATCCCGCCGCGATCACCGTGGCGCTGGTGTTCGTCCTGAGCGCGGCGATGGAGCGCACCGGCCTGGCGCACCGCGCCGCGCGGTCGCTCGTTGGCGCCGTCGGCGACGGGGAAGCACGGCTGATGGCTGCGCTGATGGCGCTCGCCGGCGTGCTGGCCGGGGTCATGAACAACATCGGCGCCATGGCCGTGCTGATGCCGGTGGCCATCGCCGTGGCCCGGGAAACTACCCTCAGTCCCGCGCGGCTGCTGATGCCGCTCGCCATCGCGATCCGCCAGGGCGGCGCCCTCACCCTGATCGCGGGCCCGTCGAACCTGGTCGTGAGCGGCCTGCTGGCCGCGGCCGGCTACGGGGCGCTCCACTTCTTCTCGTACCTGCCGGTGGGCCTCGCGCTGCTGGCGGTGGCCATGGCCTTCATGCTCACCGTAGGCCGCCGCCTGCTGCCCACGCGGCCCGTGCCGCCACACGCCGGCCGACCGCGCCGCCGCGACCTCCCCGACGAGTACCGGCTCGCCGAGCGGCTGTTCCGGCTGCGCGTCGACGACGACTCGCCCCTGGCGCGACGGACGCTGGCGGAGAGCGCGCTCGGCCACGCCTTCCGCCTCCACGTCCTGGCCATCCAGCGCGGTCGCCGGCGCATCGTGGCGCCGCTGCCGCAGGAACGCGTGCTGCCCGGCGACGTGCTGGTCGTCCAGGGACGCCCCGAAGATCTCGAGCGGCTCCAGCACCTGGGCCCGATCGAGACGGTCACACGCGACGCGAGCCGCGCAGAGCCGCTGGAGACCGACGGGATCGGGCTGGTCGAGGCGGTGGTGGCGCCGCGTGCCGAGCTGGCCGGCAAGACGCTGCGCGACCTGGCGTTCCGCCAGCACTACGGCCTCAACGTCGTCGCCATCTGGCGCGAGGGCCGTCCCTATCGCACCGGGCTGGGCGAGATCGCCTTGCGCTGGGGAGATGCGCTCCTGATCCAGGGGCCGCGCGACCGCTTGCGGGCGCTGCGCGCCGATCCCGCCTTCATCGTCCTCGAGGAGCCCCAGGCGCCGCGCACGGCCCGCGCGGGCGTGGCGGCGGCGGGCGTGGCGGTGCTGGTCGTGCTGGCCAGCACGGGGCAGGTCCCGGTGGCGCTGGCCGCGCTCCTGGCCGCCGGCGTGGCGGTCGTCGGTGGGGCCGTCACGGTGGAGGAAGCCATCGGTGCGGTGGACTGGCGCACCGTGATCACCATCGGCGGGCTGCTGCCCCTGGGGACGGCGCTCCAGACCACAGGGGCGGCGGCGGCCATCGCGCGCAGCGGGCTGGCGGTGGCGGGCTCGTCGCCGCTGGGGGCGTTGGTCGCCACGTTCGTGGCGGCCGCGGGCATCGGGCACTTCGTGCCCAGCATCCCCACGACGATCCTGCTGGCGCCCATCGCGCTGGACCTGGCCAGGACGCTGGGCGCCAACCCGGTGCCGTTCATGATCGTCGTCTCGTGCGCCAGCAGCACCACGCTGCTGACGCCCATCAGCCACCCCGTCAGCCTGATGATCATGGGCCCGGGGGATTACCAGTTCGGCGACTACGTCCGCGTGGGCGCGCCCCTGGCCGTGCTGCTCAGCATCACCCTGATCGCGGTGGCCGTGCTGGTGTGGGGCCTGTAGGCCGCGGGCAGGCGGGCTGCGGGCACCCGCGTCCTGGCCGCCTGCGCCCGCGCTGCGTCCGACGGTCGCCGCGCACCAGCAGACGGGAGCAGGGCCGCCCCGCGCGCCCACAGAAGAGCACGACGCATGCGGATCGGCGCGCACGTCTCCATCAGCGGCCAGATCGATCGGGCGATCGACCGCGCCCTGGCTCTGGGGTGCGAGTGCCTGCAGATCTTCTGGGGCTCGCCGCGGCAGTGGCATCCGGTGGCCTACCCCGAGGACGCGCTGGACCGGTTCGCCGCCAAGCGCCGGGCGGCCGGGCTCGATCCCCTGGTGGTGCACACCGCCTACCTGGTGAACCCGGCGGCCGCCGACCGGGCGCTGTGGCGTCGCTCGGTCGCCTCGCTGCTGGCCAGCGCCCGCGGCGCCGAGCGGCTCGGCGGGCTGGCCGTCGTCACGCACCTTGGAAGCGCGAACGGGGGCCGCGGCGTGGCGCTCCGACGGGTGGCCGCCGCCGTCGGCGAGGTCTTGGACGCCACGCAGCGGGTGTGCGTGCTGCTGGAGAACAGCGCGGGGAGCGGCGGACAGCTGGGCGCGTCGCTGGACGAGCTGGCCGCCGTCCTCGACCGGCTGGGCGGTCACCCGCGCGTGGGCGTTTGCCTGGACACGGCGCATCTGTTCGCCGCAGGATGGGATCTGCGCACGGCGGCCGGTGTGGACGCGACGGTCGCCGCCTGCGACCGGGCGTTCGGCTGGGCCCGGGTACGGTTCGTGCACCTGAACGACTCGAAGGCACCGCTGGGCTCGCACCGTGATCGGCACGAGAACATCGGCGAGGGCGAGATCGGGATCGCGGGGTTCCGCGCGCTGCTGCGTCATCCCGGCATGCGTCACCTCGCGGGCGTCATCGAGACGCCGGGCTTCGATCGCACCGGTCCCGACCGACGCAACCTCCAGCGCCTGAAGCGGCTGCGGGCGCCGGGCCGCCACAGAGCGCGGCCCACGAGCGCGCGCACCGGGGGCACGGCATGACCGCCGCGCCCGTCGTGCACCTGGCTGCAGATCCAGCCGCTGGCGGCACGCCGCGCAGGCCCGGCGGTGATGCCGATGGGCGGACTGCAGGTCCGGGCACTGGGGGACGCACCGGGCAAGGACGAGGGCAGGGACGATTAGCGTGAGCGCAGAGCGCGTCGTGCAGGTGGAAGGGGTGCGGCTGCGCTACCGGCAGGAAGGGAGCGGGCCGGCCGTGCTCCTGCTGCACGGTGTGGGTGCGTCGCTGGAGTTCTGGGACTGGACCGTCCCGGTGCTGCGCCAGGCGTTCACCACCCTGGCGGTGGACCTGCCGGGCTTTGGCAGGTCCGCGTTTACGCCCGCGGTCCTGTCGCCCGAGGGCGCTGCGCGCCTTCCGTGGGCGTTCCTCGACGCGGTGGGCGTCGAACGGGCGGCGCTGGTGGGATCGTCGCTGGGCGGTACCGTCGCCGTGCTGGCAGCGGGCGCGGCGCCCCGGCGTGTCTGGGCCGTGGCGCTCGCCGCACCCGGTGGCTTCGGACGCGAGGTGAGCGTGCTGCTGCGCCTGGCCACGCTCCCCGGCGTGGGCGAGGCGCTGGTGGCGGCGGCCCGTCGCGCACCCCGCCTGGCCCTCGCGCGCGTGTTCGCCGATTCGCGCCGTATCCCGCCCGCGCTGGTCGCGACGGTGCAGGCGCACGCCGCGCGCGGAGCACCGGGCCGCGCCTACCTCCGGGTGTTGCGCTACGCCCTGACCCTGCGGGGCGTGCGCCCGGCGCTGGTGGCCGCCGTCCGCGCCGCCGCGGCGCGCATCGAGGCACCCACCCTCGTCGTGTGGGGCGCACGCGACCGCGTGATCCCGCCGGCCCACGCCACCATGGTGGCAGCCAGCATCCCGCAGGCACAGGTCCGAATGCTGGAGGGCTGCGGGCACCTGCCGCTCGTCGAGGCGGCTGAGACGTTCACCGCGCTGCTCGCATCGTTCCTGCGCGACGCGGCCGGTCGATCGGCTGCCGAGGTCGCCACGCCCGCCCGCGGGAGGTGCGCCCTGTGAACGGCATCGCCTGCGCCCATCACCCGGACCGCACGGCCATGGGCTACTGCGCCGGCTGTGGCAAGGCCCTCTGCAGCAATTGCATCGCCCGCCTGCCGGAGGGCAACTACTGCAATGCCTGCGCCAGCGCGCCCGACCACCGACCGCAGCCGCCCGCGCGCCGCACCCGCGCGTGGGTCTGGACAGCCGTGGCCGCGCTGGCGGTGGTGCTGTACGTGCTCGCGCGCCTGCTATGAGCCAGTGCTCCTGCTCCGGCCACCGGCCGCGGTACACGCTGACGCCCCGCCGCGCAAGAGGCCAGGCAGGCACCGCCCCCCACGACATCCTGCAGAAGGGAGGAATGGCCTGGTGGCTGTCGCGGGCGTCCTCGTAGCGCCCAAGGCAGTCTCCAGGGGCCTATGCCCGCGATCGACCCGGGAACCCGACTCGGTCCGGTCCTGCTCACCGTAGCGGACCTCGAACGCTCCCTGCGGTTCTACCGCGAGGTGCTCGGGTTACGCCTGCGAGAACGCCAGGACGATGTCGCCGTCCTGACCGCCGATGGCACTGCGCCGCTGGTGGTGCTGGTGGCCCTGCCGGGCGCGCGAGCTGCGCCACGCCGGACCACCGGCCTCTACCATTTCGCGGTGCTCTATCCCGACCGCCGCGAGCTCGCCCGGGCGCTTGCGCGGCTGCTCCAGGCGCGCTACCCGCTGCAGGGCGCTTCGGACCACCGGGTGAGCGAGGCGCTCTACCTGGCCGACCCCGACGGGCACGGCATCGAGCTCTACGCCGACCGGCCGCGCGACCAGTGGCCCATCACCGGGCGCGGTGTGGCCATGACCACCGAGCCGCTCGACCTGGACGACCTGCTCGCCACCCTCGACGACGCGCCTCCCGCCGCGACCGATGCCATCTCCCCGCAGGCACGCGTCGGGCACGTGCACCTGCGGGTCGCCAACCTGAAGGAGGCCGAAGCGTTCTACCATGGGCGGCTGGGCTTCGAGGTCATGCAGCGGGACTACCCCGGCGCGCTGTTTCTGGCCGCCGGCGGCTACCACCACCACATCGGCGCCAACATCTGGGGCAGCCGGGGAGCCCCACCGCCTCCCCCTGATGCCGTGGGCCTGCGGGCGTTCACCATCGTGCTGCCGGATGCCGCCGCCGCCCGTGCCGTCCTGGCGCGGCTCGATCCGCCCGCCCGGGAGAGTCCGGCCGGGTGGTGCACCCGCGATCCGTCCGGCATCGGCATCCTCCTGACGGTCGAGGGCGCCGCGGCGCGCACGGAGGACCTGCGCGCCGTGGCCCTGGCACCCTAGCGCATGGCCTCCGCGCTCGCACAGCGCGTTGCCGGCCGCGTCCGCCTGACCCCAGCGGGCGAGCGCCGCCTGGCCGCGGGACACCTGTGGGTCTTCGACGGCGAGGTCGCCGCCCTCGACGGCCAGCCGGGCCCCGGCGACGTGGTCGACGTGGCCTCCCGGCGCGGTCGCTTCCTGGGGCGCGGCGACTTCAACCCGCACTCGCGCATTCGCGTCCGTCTCCTGACCCGGCGAGACGAAGCGATCGACGACGCGCTGCTGACCCGGCGCCTGCAGGCGGCCCTGGCCCTGCGCGCCCGCGTGGTGTCCGAGACGACCGCCTGCCGCCTGGTGTTCGGCGAGGGCGACCTGCTGCCCGGCCTGGTGGTGGACCGGTACGGCGACGTGCTGGTCATGCAGACGCTGACGGCGGGCATGGAGCGCCGCCGTGCCGTGGTGGCGGCCCTGCTGCAGACGCTGACCGGGGCACGGGCGGTGTACCTGCGCAACGACGCCAGGGTACGCGCCCTGGAGGGCCTGCCGCGGTACCAGGAGTTCGCGATCGGCGAAGCGCCCATGCGCGTGGAGGTCGTCGAGGGGCCGGCGCGTTTCGTGGTGGACATCGCCCGCGGCCAGAAGACCGGCTGGTTCTGCGACCAGCGGGAGAACCGTCTCGCCGTCGCCCCGCTGGCGCGCGGGGCGCGGGTGCTGGACGCGTTCTGCTACACGGGGGCGTTCGGGGTGCAGGCGGCACTCGCCGGCGCCGAGGCTGTGCTGGGGCTCGACGTGTCGCCGGACGCGGTGGCGGCCGCGCAGGAGCACGCCGCGCGCAACGGGGTCGCCGCGCGCTGCACCTGGCAGGCAGGCGACGCCTTCGAGGCGATGCGCCGCCTGCTGGGCGCCGGCGAGCGGTTCGACCTGGTGATCCTCGACCCACCGGCGTTCGCGCGCACCAAGGAGGCCGTCCCCCGTGCGCTGGCCGGCTACAAGGAGGTGAACCTGAGCGCGCTGCGGTTGCTGCGCAGCGAGGGCTTCCTCGTCAGCTGCTCGTGCTCGTGGCACGTGGACGAGCAGATGCTCTGGGGCGCGATCCTGGACGCGGCCCGCGACGCCCGGCGCGACCTGCGCCTGGTGGAGTTCCGCTCGCAGGCCCGCGACCATCCCATGCTGGCGACGATGCCGGAGACGCGCTACCTGAAGTGCTTCGTGCTGCAGGTGTGGTGAGGCCCTCACGCATCCGACGGCACCGTCACGCTCGCAGACGGCGGTGCTGATGCGTTGAGCGACGAATGCCGCGACGTCGTCGGGTGGCCCCCCACATCCTCCACACCGGCGGCCATGGGCGTGGGCCGCTCGCAACCCCATACCGCGCGTCCGCCAGCGGCCACCCGGAGTCCCCCCACGGGCGGCCGCGGGTCGGGACGGCCGCGGGCGCGCCCGGCCCGTGCGGGCCCCGCGTCGCGGCCCAGGAGTAGGCGGTGCGGCCGCGAAGTAGAGTCCCGGCCGGGTCCAGGACGCCGGCACGGCCCGGGACGTCGGGCCCAGGCGCAATCACACTCAAGGAGGCGAGCAGATGGCGAAGGCGATGACCAAGACGCAGATCGCAGCGTACCTGGCCAACAAGTGCGGCCTCACACGGAAGACGGCCGTGCAGTTCCTGGAAGAGCTGGCGAAGCTGGCCTACAAGGAGGCCAAGAACTCGTTCACGCTGCCGGGACTCGGCAAGCTCGTCGTGGTCAACCGCAAGGCGCGCATGGGCCGCAACCCGCAGACGGGCGAGCCCATCAAGATTCCTGCGCGCCGCGTCCTGCGCTTCCGGGTCGCCAAGGCCGCCAAGGACGCCATCCTGGGGGGCAAGAAGTAGGCGCACGCGCAGTGCCGCTGCGGGCCGTGGGACGGCTGGCAGGATGGTCCGCAGTGGTAGGAGCGGGCGGCCGCGGGCATTTGCCCGC
>CAZGNA010000054.1:0-15681 GCA_964526945.1 uncultured bacterium | reverse complement strand
CGACGCCGGTCAGCGACATCACCACAACCACCGCCAACGCGGCCAGCCCGGCGACTGCGACGACCTTCCACGTCATGGTCTGAACCCTCCTTTGGAGAGCATCCCCGACACCGCTCGGGGGCGTCATGGTACGGATGTCAGCCCCCGCGGCGCCTCCGCGCCAGGAGGACCGACGCTGACCGCGCGACGGTCAGCTGGCCCCGGGCTCGCGCCGGCGCGGCCGCGCAGGCGCCCGCTCGCTCTTCGCCACGACCTCGTCCACGGCCGCCTTCACGGCCAGCAGGACCTCCCGGCGGGCGTTCCGGAGGTGCACCCGCACCTCCTGGGGCACGGCGCCCTCCAGGGCCTGCCAGAACCGGTCTTCCCATGCAGCCGCTCGTTTGAACGGACGGACCCCGCGCGCGCGCGCCATGGCTGCCACCTCCCGTAGCGTCGTCCGGCGATAGGATACGCGGGCCGGCGCGCTCCGGTGATTAAGAGGCCGTTAAGCTTAAAGCCGCCTTAACCACCGCGCCCTCCCGCGCCCCTACCATGGAGGCGCTCCGGCAACGAAGCGGCCCGGTCGGGTATCACCGTCGCACGGGAGGGTCATCTGTGAGCGAATTCTGGCAGGCCTACGGCAACTGGATCCTCTTCGCCGTGTTCTTCCTCCTCATGATCGGCCACCACCTGTTCATGGGCCACGGGAGCCACGGAGTGGCCCGGGGTGCCGGCGCCCGTGGACGTCAGGGGGCCGCAGGGGGAGCCGGCGACCATGGCTGCCATGGGACCGGGAGCGGCGGGCACGGGCACGCGCCCGAGGACGCACAGGATCCCGGCACCGACGTCCCCCGCCCCCGACGGCGCTCCGGTGGCTGCCATTAGGCCGAGCGGACGTGCGGGACCGCGACGACCACGGGCGGGACGAACCGGCCAGCGACCGGGCGCTGGCGACCCTGCTGATCGCCGCCATCGGGGCCTTCGCGCTGATGCTGGTCTGGCTCGCGGCGCGCCGAGGGCCGCACCGGAATCCCCCGAGTACCGCCGCGGCTGGGGCCGGCCCGAGCCTCCCGGGCCGCGGCATGGTACCATGCCTGGATGAAGATCCTGGTGGTGGACGACGAGAAAACGATGGTGCGCGCGTTGTCCGCGCTCCTCCAACGTGAAGGCTACGATGTCGCGGCGGCGCTGGACGGCCCATCCGCGCTGGAGGCGGCGCGTACCGAGCGGCCCGACCTGGTCCTACTGGACGTGATGCTCCCCGGCATGGACGGCCTGGAAGTCTGCCGGCAGATCCGCGCATGGTCCGCGGTCCCGATCATCATGCTGACCGCCAAGACCGCGGAAGGGGACAAGGTGGCGGGCCTCGACGTGGGGGCCGATGACTACGTGACCAAGCCGTTCAGCCCCCAGGAGCTGCTGGCGCGCATCCGCGCCAACCTCCGGCGGACCCAGCTCCAGGCCCGGCAGGCGCAGCAGGACCGGCTGGCGATCGGCGAGGTCGTCGTGGACGTCGGCGCCCGCCGTGTCACGGTGCGCGGGCAGGAGGTCGCGCTCGCGCCGAAGGAATTCGACTTGCTGCGAACCCTCATGAGCCATCCAGGGCGCGTGCTGGGACGCGATTTCCTGCTGCATCGGGTGTGGGGAGAGGACTTCTTCGGGGATATGCGCACGCTCGACGTCCACATCCGGTGGTTGCGCGAGAAGATCGAGGAGAATCCGAGCCGGCCGACCTACATCCAGACCGTCCATGGGGTAGGATACCGGTTCCGCGCATAGGCGCGCATCATGTTCCGCCGCTTCTGGTGGAAGCTGCTGGCCACCCACCTGGTGGTCGTCCTGGTAGCCCTGGTGCTCGTCGGCGTCCACCTCACGCAACAGTTCGAGCAGGTCTATACGGGACAGGTGAAGGTCGACCTGCTGGATCAGGCGCGGCTCACGGCGACCACCGCGGCGCAGGCGCTGGCCTCGGGCGGGCTGGAGGCACTGCGCCGGCACCTCCAGGAACCGCACCACGGCAACGGCCGGTCGAGCTCCTCCTGCGCGCCATCCGGCCGTACCGGCTCCGCGCCGCGCGGGCAGGGGTGACGCTGTCGACCGAGATCCCGCCGCGCCTGCCGCTGGTGAGGGCCGACGCCGAGCGGACGGTGCAGGCGCCGACCAACCTCCTGGACAACGCCTTGAAGTACACGCCCGCGGGCGGGTCGATTACGGTGGGCGCTCAGGAACGACGCGGTCACGTCCTCCTCAGCGTGGCCGATACCGGATCGGGGATTCCCGAATCGGTGCTCCCGCACGTCTTCGACCGGTTTTACAAGGTCGACAAGGCCCGCGCCGACGCCCGCGGGGGCGCCGGTCTGGGTCTGGCGATCGCCAAGCGCCTGGTCGAAGCCCAGGCCGGGATCATCATGGCGGAAAGCCGGACGGGACAGGGGACGCGCTTCATCATCGCGCTGCCGAAACATGCGTGATGGCGCGCGCCCGCGGGATTCCCGTCGGTGCCGGCGGCACCAGCGGGTACGCCCGCCCGCGCAGGCGCCGGCCGGGTTCGAGGCGAAGTCTCCCGCGGAGGGACGGTAGAGACGGCAAGCAGGGATGGCCAGGAGGAGGGCCACGCGGGGTCGATGAAGGGCCCTGACACGACGCGTGCCGTCGAGCCGGCGCAGGGCCCGGAGCTGACCAAGCGCAGGCGGCTGCGCCAGATCACCTCAACCCTGGCGCGCCACGGGTTCGGCTGGCTCGTGGTCCGGTTGGGACTGCAGCGGTTCGTGCCCTTCCAGCGCGGCTGGCTCGGGCACGCCCGACGCGACGCCCCGTACACCCGCGCCGAGCACCTGCGCCTGGCGCTGGAAGAGCTCGGGGCCACCTTCATCAAGCTCGGTCAGGTGCTCAGCACCCGGCCGGACCTCGTGCCCCCCGATTACGTGGCGGAGTTCACCCGGCTGCAGGATGCCGCGCCGCCGGTTCCCTACGAGTCGATCGCCGGGGTCATCGCCCGCGAGCTCGGTGCGCCGCCGGACCGGATCTTCGACGAGTTCGCTCGCGCCCCGCTGGCATCCGCGTCCATCGGGCAGGTGCACCCGGCCGTGCTCGGCGGCCGCGAGGTCGTCGTGAAGGTCCAGCGGCCCGGCGTCGAGGGCCTCGTGGAGCGGGATCTGGAGATCCTCCTCGACCTGGCCAGGCTGGCGGCGGAGCGCACCGAGCTGGGGCAGCGGTACGATCTCGTCGGGCTGGTCGAGGAGTTCGCCGGCACGCTCCGGGAGGAACTGGACTACACGCGCGAGGGGCGCAACGCCGACCGGTTTCGCGCGCTCTTCGCCGACGAGCCCGCGCTCTACGTCCCGGAGGTCTTCTGGAGTCACACCACCCGGCGGGTGTTGGTGATGGAGCGCCTCGCCGGCATCAAGATCGGCGACGTCGACGCGCTGGAGGCAGCGGGCATCGATCGTCGCGCCGTGGCCGAGCGGGCCGTGGCGATTATGCTGCAGGAAGTCTTCGTGCACGGGTTCTACCACGCCGACCCCCATCCGGGCAATTTCTTCGTGCTCGACGACGGCCGCATCGGGCTGATGGATTTCGGCATGGTCGGGCGGCTGGACGAGTCCACCAGGGCGGTGCTCCTGCGCGTCGCGGTCGCCGTCGCTCGCCGCGATCCCGACCGGCTCGTGGACGCCCTGCTGGCGGCGGGGATGGCCGGCGCGGCCACCGCGCGGGACGCCTTGAAACGCGACCTGGGACATCTCCTCAACCGCTACATGGATCGGCCCATCAAGGACATCGCGGCTCGGTCGTTCGTCCACGAGGTGCTGGCCATGGCCCGTCGCCACCGCCTCCAGATACCCACCGAGCTGGTCCAGCTGGCGAAGGTCATCGCCATGAGCGAAGGCCTGGGGGCGCGGCTGGACCCCGAGTTCCGGCTTTTCGAGTTCGCCGCGCCCTACTTCCAGCGGTTCTGGCTCCAGGGACGCTCGCCGGTCGCCCTCGGGCGGAAGCTGGCCGCAGACGTGCTGGATGCCATCGACCTCTCGAGCGGCCTGCCGCGACGGGCGGAGCGACTGCTGACGCAGCTCGAGCATGGCGGCCTGCAGACTACCGCCCACCTGCAGGGATTGGAACCTGCCCTCCGCGAGCTGGCGCGCATCGGCAACCGGCTCAGCCTGAGCATCCTGACCGCGGCCCTCATCATCGCCGCCGGCCTGCTGATGCCCTTCTACCGTCCGCCCTTCTGGCAAACGCTGGCGGGCCCCCTCTTCTTCGTCATTCTGTTCGTCGCCAGCGGGCTGGGCGGCTGGCTGCTGTGGTCGATGGCCCGAGGACGGTGAAGGCCCGTCAGGGGACCGCGGGGGGCGTATCCTTAAGATGCCGTTAATCCTCCCAGACCGGCCCGGTGCTAGGGTGAGCAGGAGGGGACGGGACCACCGTGGACCACGTCCTGCACACGGTTCTGGTCGTCGCCGCCATCGGGGTGTTCTTCGTCGCGCCGCCGGCGGTGGCTGTCCCGTTGGCGCTGGCGATCGCCGGTCTGGCGGTGGCCATGGCACGGGCCGCGAGCCGGGCGCTCCGCCTCCCGGCCAAGGCCGGCAACGAGAGCCTGGCGGGTGGGACGGCGACCGTGGTCGAGTGGACCGGCAGGACGGGTCTGATCCATTACCGGGGAGAGCTCTGGCGGGCGACCGGCGTCGGTCCGTTCCGACCCCGGGAGCGCGTGCGCGTCGTGAGGGCGGAGGGTACGCTGGTGCACGTGCGGCCCGAGTAGGTGGGCGAGTTGCCGGCCGTCCGCCCGCACGCGGTGCCGTCCGCGATCCCGTCGGCGGAGCCATCGTGCAGGACGCCATGGTCCGCGTCTACTTCACCGCGTCGTTCAAGCGGCCCCGGGAAGGCAACTGGCTGGTCGGCGTCCTGCTGCTGGCGACGGCCGTGGCCCTGTACTTCACCGGTACCGTGGTCAAGTGGGACCAGGAAGGCTTCGAGGCGCTGGAGCACAACCTGGCGATCGGGCATCTCCTCGGAGGGCTCTGGCACTGGTTTGCGCCGGCCTTCCAGGAGGCGGTCCCGCTACTCCTCCGCCTGTACGTCGCCCACATCGTCGCGCTGCCGGCGCTCATCGTGTTCCTCCTGATCGCGCACTTCTGGCTGGTGAAGAAGCACGGGCTCTCCGCCACGCCCGGGAAACCGGTGGGGGAGACGCTCCCCTTCACGCGCCATCTGGCGCATCTGGTCAAGTACGCGGCGGTGCTGACCGGGGTGGTCCTCGTGCTGGCCGTGGTGCGCCCGCCGGTCATCGGGCCGGCGCCGGTGGAAGGCATCGAGGCCACCAAGCCGCCGTGGCTCTTCCTCCCGCTGTTCGCCATCGAGAACTGGGTGGGCATCCCCGGCCTGCTGTGGGTGAGCATCGCCACCTTCGTCGTCCTGGTGCTGGTCCCGCTGCTGGATCGCTCCCCGTCCCGGGTTCCGCGCCAGCGCCGCGCGGCCCTCGCCGTCGGCGTCCTCCTCCTGGTCACCGCGGTGGGCTTGGCGGTGCTGGCCCGGCTGACGACCGGAGCCGAGCATCTCGGGGCGCTCCGGGAACCCCGGCGGCAAGCCCTCCACCAGGGCACCGACGCGCCCTCGACCGCCCGGATCGCGCCGCGCGAGTCGTCCGCCGCTCGCATCCCCTCGGTCCCAGCGGAAAGGCCTCCCCGCCCGCCGGTGGCCCTGCCACCGACGTAGCCGCGCGCGCCCGCGACGATTTCCCCTACGGCGTCGGGACCTCCACAGATCGTTGAGCACTCGTCCCGGCGCTCCGGCTAGGCTGTGGACACCGATGGGAAGCGATGCCTCGGGTCCTGCCATCCAGACTCAACCCGACCCGAGCGCTCGCGCGACTGCGGATCCAGCGTGACCGCCCGGCGCCTTCTGGGAGCGGTCGTCTGGGTGGTCGGGCTGCTCTGGCTTCCGGCGCCGGCCCTGACCTCACCGGTGGTGCCCGCCGGTGGCCCGGCGTGGCACGTCGTTCGTCCCGGCGACACGTTGTGGGCCATCGCGCGCCAACACGATGTTGCACCGGCCGCCGTGGCGCGCGCCAACCGCCTAGCCGATCCCCACCGGCTCCGCATCGGCGCGTGGCTCGTGATCCCCGGTGCCACTCGGTCTCGCGGCGACGCGGTCCCCGGGCGCCGGCTCCGCACATCGATGATGGCGTGGCCGTCCCGTGGCGTGGTGACCTCACGGTTCGGGTTCCGGGGGAGGCGTCACCATCACGGCATCGACATCGCCGCGCCGGTCGGCGCTCCGATCACGGCGGCGCGCGACGGCATCGTGCGTTTCGCGGGATGGCGGGGTGGCTACGGCCGGCTCGTCATCCTCGACCACGGGGGCGGCCTGACCACGTGGTACGGCCATGCCTCGAAGGTGCTGGTGCGCACCGGCCAGCGGGTCTCCAGGGGAGAGGTGATTGCGCTGGTCGGCACCTCCGGCAACGTCACGGGGCCGAACGTGCACTTCGAGGTGCGCCAGGGCACCGCCCCGCTGGACCCGTGGCCCTTCCTGGCCGGTCGGGCGCGGTAGCCCTTCCGGACTAGCCGCCACCGCTTAAGCATTCCTTAACCAGCCGCCGCCCCGGGGGCTCTAGGATAAGGCCGATTGCAGCCGACGAGGACACCCATGCACCGCAGTCGCGCCGCGCACGAGCCCTGGATGCTGACCAGCCTGCTGCTGTGGTTGTGCACGCTCCCGCTGGTGGGGCTGCTGGTTCTGCCGTGGTTCGGGGCGCGGGTCGCGGTGATCACCGCCGCCGCGCTGCTTGTCGCATCGGTGACGGCGTGCTACGCCGTCTGCACCTGGCAGGCGGCCGGCCTGACGCGAGGAGACGACGATGATGACTAGCGTTCGGAGGTCGGTGGCCGCGGGCCTCCTGGGAGCGGCAGGGCTGGTCGGGCTCTACCTCAGCATCGTCAGGATCGGCTCGGCGTCCTGGGCGCACGCGGTCGCGCTGCTGGCCACCGACTGGTATCTCGTGGTGGCGGTCGCCACCGGCTTCGGCGTGCAGATCGGGCTGTTCACCCATCTGCGGCGGCTGATCCGGCAGCGCGCCGGTCTCCGCTCGGCTGCGGCCATGGCAGCCGGCGGCACGGCGACCTCGACGACGTCGATGGTCGCCTGCTGCCTCCACCATCTCTCCGAGGTCCTGCCCGTCGTCGGCTTGTCGGGTGCTGCGGTCTTCTTCACCGCGTACAAGGTGCCGGTCATCCTGGCCGGCCTGGCCACCAACGCCCTGGGCGTCGCCCTGATGCTCCGGGCGATCCGGCACCATCGCCACGCCGTGCGGGCGGCGCTGGCCGGTGGCTTCCCGGCCATCGCGGGAGGATCTGACGCCCGGGTCGACCTGGGCGCCCGCGAGCCCGTCAGTCACGAGGTGGGCCACACAGTCGGCCGTGAGCGGCTGCAGCTACAGATCACCGGTATGAGCTGCACGTCGTGCGCAGCCAGCATCGAGGCGGCCGTCGGTCAGCTGCCCGGGGTCGCCTCGGTCGCCGTCAACTTCGCCGCGGCAGTGGCCGTCATCGAGTACTCCCCGGGCGCGGTCACCCCGGCGCAGATCACGCGCACCATCCGCGACCTGGGTTACGAGGCCGCCGGACGGCTGGAGGGCGCGGCGGCGCTGGACCGGGAACGCGAGGCGCGCCAGCGCGAGATCGTCCGCCAGGGGCGCTGGATGCTGGTCGCCTGGCCGCTGGCGCTGGTGGTGATGCTGGGCACCTTCCAGGACGTCTGGATCCTGCCGCGCTACGTCCCGGCGTGGCTCGGCAACCCGCTCCTGCTCTTTGCGCTCACGACGCCCATCGTCTTCGGCCCTGGCTGGCAGTTTTTCGTGAACTCCTACCGGGGGCTCCGGTACGGCGTCACCGACATGAACCTCCTCTACGCCACCGGCATCGGCGCCGCGTACCTCATCGCGGTCATCAACACCTTCTGGCCGGACGCGGGCTTCGGCGGCCCCGAGGCCACCTTCTACGAGGCCGCGGCGCTGCTGACCGCGTTCATCATCCTGGGCCGGTACCTGGAAGCCCTCACGCGTGGCCGGGCCTCGGAGGCGATCCGCAAATTGATGAGCCTCCAGCCGAAGATCGCGCGGGTGATCCGCAACGGCGCCGAGGTCGAAATCCCCGCGGACGAGGTGGAGGTGGGCGACACTGTGATGGTGCGGCCCGGCGAGCAAATCCCGGTGGACGGCATCGTGCTGGAAGGCTATTCGGCCGTGGACCAGTCAATGCTCACCGGCGAGTCCATGCCCGTGGAAAAGCGCCCCAGCGACGAAGTCATCGGCGGCACCATGAACAAGACCGGCGCGTTTCGCTTCCGCGCCACGCGCGTGGGGCGCGAGACAGCCTTGAGCCAGATCATCACCCTGGTGGAGCGGGCGCAGGCCAGCAAGGCGCCGATCCAGAAGCTCGCCGACCTCGTCGCCGGGAAGTTCATCTTCTGGGTCCACGTGCTGTCGCTCGCGGTCTTCCTGTTCTGGTTCTTCGTGGGCTACGCGCGCTTCTTCAGCCCCGAGACGCGGCTCATGCTGACGCCGTACACCCTGGCGGGGGTCGGCGTCTTCGGCTTTGCACTGCTGACCTCGGTGGCCGTGCTGGTCATCTCGTGCCCCTGCGCTGTGGGCATGGCCACCCCCAGCGCCATGATGGCGGGCACGGGGAAGGCTGCCGAGAGCGGCATCCTGTTCAAGGGTGCCGATGCGGTGGAGGCCGCCAGCAAGCTGACGACCATCGTCTTCGACAAGACCGGCACCCTGACGCGCGGCGAGCCCGCGGTCACCGACCTGGTCCCGGCGCCAGGATGGACACCCCAGGACGTCCTGCGCCTGGCCGCCGTGGCCGAGGTCAACTCGGAACACCCGCTGGGCGAGGCGATCGTGCGCGGTGCGCGCGAGCACAACCTCCAGGGCCTCGACGTCGAGCTGCCGCGCGACCGGCTGCCGGTCCAGACGCCCGAGGCGTTCGAGGCAATTCCGGGCCACGGCGTGGTCGCCCGGGCCGCCGGGCGGGAGCTCCTGCTGGGCAACCGCAAGCTCATGACCGGCCGCGGCGTCCCCGTCGAGAGCCTGGCAGCAGAGGCCGAGCGCCTGGAGCAAGACGGCAGGACCGTCATGTTCCTGGCCGTCGACGGCGCCCTCGCCGGATGCATCGCGGTCGCCGACACTCTGAAGCCGTACGCGGCCGATGCCGTCCGGCTGCTGCACGGATTGGGCCTGGAGGTGGTGATGCTCACCGGCGACAACCGCCGGACGGCGGAGGCCATCGCCCGGCAGCTCGGCATCGACCGGGTGCTGGCGGAGGTCCTGCCGGGCGACAAGGCGGCGGAGGTGCAGCGCCTGCAGGCCGCCGGCCGCCGTGTCGCCATGGTGGGCGACGGCATCAACGACGCACCGGCCCTGGCCCAGGCCGACGTCGGCATCGCCATCGGGTCGGGCACCGACATCGCCAAGGAGACTGGCCACGTGGTGCTGGTGAAGGACGACCTGCGCGACGTCGTCACCACCATCGAGGTGGCCAGAGCCACCATGCGCAAGGTGAAGCAGAACCTGTTCTGGGCGTTCATCTACAACACCGTGACGATCCCCGTGGCGGCCGGCCTGCTCTACCCGTGGACGCGCCAGCTCGTTAGCCCGGAGGTGGCCGCGTTTCTCATGGCCATCAGCTCGCTGACGGTCACGATGAACACGATGTTGCTCAAACGGTTCCAGCCGTCGCTGCGGCGACACTTGGAGCTGGCATCGGGCCAGCGGGCGCTGGCGCCCGTGGCCGGCGGCCAGCGGTGAGCCGGCGGCTTGGCGAAGGAGGTCGCGGTGAACCGACGGCTTGGCGAAGGAGGTCAGGGAGATGCACGACCAGCAGCCGACCACGCCACCTGGGGGAATCGGAGGCCATGCGGGCATGCTCGGCGCGCTCGTCGCCCTCGGGGCGGCCCTGGGCTTCGCCTGGGCAGCAGCCGCGGCCGGACCGATCGCCCGCTGGGGCGGTGCGGCGTGGGTGTTCATCCTGACGTGGATCATCCTGATGCCCGTGCTGGCGCCCTGGCTGCGGGCGCGTCGCCGAGCGTGAGGCGCCCACCCCGGCGCGGCCAGCGTGGTGCGGTGGCACCAGCCGGGCGGTTGCTCCGCACGGTGGCAACGATCGACGCGGCCTGACGGCGCGGGACGGCAGGCATGACACACGACCAGACACACCCCGAGAGCACACGCGTGGGCACCACCGGCGGCCGCGCGCACGGCGCGCCTCCCTCGCCCGGGGACCGTGTGCTGGCCGCGTTGTTCGTGGTGGCCAGCCTCACGTTCATCGGGGCAGTGCTCTGGCTGCTCATCGGGGTGAAGTAGGGACGGACCACCGGCCGGAACGACCGCCTGGTCGCTTCAGCGGAGGGAGACCTGATGCGGCCGAGGGCGTCTCCGATCCTGACTGCGGGCGTCGTGTGTAGCGCGCTCGTGGCCCTGACCTCGGCCCTGGCGGTGGGGCAGCCCGCTCCTGCCGCTGCCCGCACCGACAGCCAGGCCGGCATCACCATCACGGCGATCTACGCCACCGCGGCCTATTTCACGGCCAACCCCCGGCACCCTCTGGCGGGAAAAGTGGATCTCGAGCGGGAGATCGTGTTCGTCATCCGGCTCGACACCCACGCGGGCGACCTCAGCAGGTACGATGTGGTCACGCACGTCACCCTGCGCAACGACCGCGGCCAGCAGGTGAGCCCGATCCGGTGGATCGCCACGGCGGAGAGCGCGCACCACCGGTCGGGCGGTCTGGTGTTCCCGAAGACCGATGCAGCGGGCCGGTCTGTCGAGGCGCAGGCGAAAACCCTCGAGCTGGTCGTGCGCGACCTGGGCGGCGTGACCGTACGTTCGCTGCGCTGGACCCTGTCCGGGGAGTAACGTCCGGGCGTGCGTCTCACCATCCTCGTCGCCCCGTCGTCCCACGCGGTACACCGGGCGGTGGCGCGTGCAGGAACGCAAGAGCCCCACGGGTACGCCGCTGACCTCGCGACGGCCGTGCCGTCCCCACCCCCTGCGTGACCGGGATGGCGCACGGCCTGCCCGCAGACGCCCGCCGCCCGCAGGGGCCTGGCAGAACACAGGGCGAACGTACGTAACGGAGACCAGGCGGATGGGGAGGCGACACGAGGGCTGCGCCACGGTGCTCGAGCGCGAAGCGTGCGCCACGGTGGTCGAATACGAGGCGTGCGCCACGGTGCGCGAACACGAGGCCTGCGCGACGATGCCCGAGTCGGTTGACGCCACCCGCGCCCGCTACGATCGCCTCGCACCCCTCTACGACCTGCTCGAGTGGGTGCCGGAGCGCACACGCGTTGCGAGCTGGCGGGCCCGCTTGTGGCGCCGCGTCCCCGCCGGTCGCGTGCTCGAGGTGGGCGTGGGGACCGGCAAGAACATCCCCTACTATCCGCCGCAGGCGACGGTGACAGCCATCGACGTCAGCCCGAAGATGCTCGCGCGGGCGGCCAGGCGGGCCGTCCGGCTGGGACGGGACGTCCACTTCTCCCTCATGGACGTGCAGGCCCTGGCGTTCCCCGACGCCGCGTTCGACGCCGCCATCGCCACCTTCGTCTTCTGCTCGGTGCCCGACCCGGTGCAGGGGTTGCGCGAGCTGCGGCGGGTGGTCCGGCCCGGCGGCCACATCTACCTGCTGGAGCACATGCGCGCCGACCATCCGGTCGTGGGACGGATCATGGACTGGCTGGACCCGCTCGTCGTCCGCCTCCTGGGCCCGCACATCAACCGGCGCACGGTGGACACCGTGACCACCGCCGGGCTGGAGCTCGACACCGTCGAAGACCTGGCACCGTGGGGGACGGTGCGGCTGATGATCGTCCGGAGATGAAGATCCTCATCGTGGAAGACGAGGAGACGATGGTCGCCGCCCTGCGGGCGCTGCTCGCGCGGGAAGGCTATCAGGTGGTCGTGGCCCGGGACGGGCCCGATGCGGTCGACGCCGCCCGGACCACGCGGCCCGACCTGGTCCTGCTGGACCTGGCGCTGCCGGGCCTCGACGGGACCGAGGTGTGCCGGCGCATCCGTCTGTTCAGCACCGTCCCCATCATCATGCTCACCGCGCGGGCCACCGAGGGCGACAAGGTCACCGGCCTGGAGGTCGGCGCCGACGACTACGTCACCAAACCGTTCGCGCCGCGCGAGCTGCTGGCCAGGATCCGGGCGCAGCTCCGCCGGGCGCAGCAGTACGCCGAGGCGGCGGAGGACACCACCCTGCAGGTCGGCGAGGTGACCATGGACGTAGCGGCCCGGGTGGTCCGGGTGCGGGGACGCGAGGTCCAGCTGGCGCCCAGGGCCTTCGAGCTGCTGCGGGTGTTCCTGACCCACCCCGGGCGTGTGCTGGGACGGGACTACCTGCTGGACCGCGTGTGGGGCGAAGACTACGCCGGCGACGTCCGCACGCTCGACGTGCACATCCGCTGGCTGCGCGAGAAGATCGAGCGTGATCCCGCCCGGCCGGAGCACCTCGTCACCGTGCACGGCGTCGGGTACCGTTTCCAGTAGCCGTGTTCCGCCGCATCCGCTGGCGGCTGGTCGCCACGTACCTCGTGGTCGTCCTGCCGGCGCTGGCGTTCCTCGGCGTCCACCTGGCCCGGGACTCGGAAGCCCGGTACCTGGCGCAGGTCGAGACCGGGCTGCTGGCACAGGCGCGGCTGATCGCCGTGCACGTGGGCCCGGCCGTGGCCGCCGGGGACGCTGCCCGTGCCCGGGCAGAGTTCGCAGGTACCCACTATCCCGGCCGTCCGGCCGTCGTCATCGTGCACCGCTCCGGCGCCGTGCTCGTCGACGACGCGCCGGACCCGCGCCTCCGGCTGGCACGCCCCGTGCGCCGCGAGGGGCTGGCCCTGGCGCTGGACGGGCAGGAGACCGCGGGCGTTGCGCGGGTCGACGGGATGTTCGTGGTCTACGGTGCTGTACCGATCCGCGCACCTGCGGGCATCGTGGGCGCGGTGCACGTGGCGCTGCCGCTCGTCGAGCTCGCCGCACAGCTTCGGCACATCCGGGCGTTCATCGCCTGGACGGTCCTGGGCACCCTGCTGTGGGCGGTGATCGTCAGCCTGCTGCTGGCGCAGCGCCTGGCAGGACCGATTCAGGAGATGCGGGCGGCCACGGCCCGACTGGCGGCCGGCGACCTCAGCGTGCGGGTGCCCGTGCACACGGCGGACGAGCTCGGCGATCTCGCCCGTGCGTTGAACTACATGGCGGCCGAGCTCCAGCGGCTCGATGGCCTGCGCCGTGACTTCGTGGCCGATGCCTCCCACGAGCTGCGCACCCCGGTGGCCAACCTGGCCGTGGCGGTGGAAGCCCTGCGGGCCGTCGTCACCCCCGCCACTGGGTCGGAGGAGACCCTGCTGCGGGCCATCGAACGCGAAGTCGACCGGCTCCGCACGCTGGTGGACCACCTGCTAGACCTCTCGGCCATCGAGGCCGGCGGTGTGCACCTGCACCTGGTCCCCGTGGACCTGGCGCGGGTCGTGCGCGACGTCGTGGCCTCCTTCCAACCGCGCGCGGCGGAGCGCCGGATCACCCTGCACCAGCGTCTCCCCGCCGGCGACGTGACGGCACGCACCGACCCGGAACGCCTGACGCAGATCCTGGGGAACCTGCTGGACAACGCCCTCAAGTTCACTCCTGCGGGCGGCCAGGTCACGGTGGGGCTCACCGCGCATCGGGGGCTCGCCACCCTGGTGGTGGAAGACACCGGTCCGGGCATCCCGCCCGAAGACCTGCCCCACATCTTCGACCGTTTCTACAAGGCCGACCGCGCTCGCAGCAGGCAGCCCGGCGCCGGGCTGGGGCTCGCCATCGCCCAACGCCTGACCGCGGCCCTGGGCGGCCGGTTGGAGGCGGCCAACCGGCCCGAGGGGGGTGCGCGGTTCGTCCTGACGCTCCCGGGCTGATCGCCCCGCGCCCCTACCGAGCCCTGCATCGGGTCCACGCTGTATGGACGGCTTCCGACTGCCCGCTACGCTGGAAAGCGGCCCCGGGGCGTGGGCCACGACGGGATCGGAGGCGAGCAGTGAGGAGCCGGTGGCTCCCGCGTGCACCCCGACGGCAGCAGCGTCACCGGCGACGAGGAGTGCCGCCGCGTTCTCGCGCCTGCCCGGTGGGAACACGCAGATCGAGCTGCTGCCGCACCGGGGTGCTCCCTTCACGACAGGACGGTCGACAGGTCCGCCGGGTAGAGCGCCGATTCGCGAACAGTTGCGAAAATCGGGCGCGGACCCGATTCCCGGGCCCACGGGCGCACACGTAGCGTAGGGCGCGAGGGGCCTGAAGTCCCCGCTGGGAGGTGGAGGATGCAGGTCACCCGCCGGAGCTTCCTCAAGACATCCGCCGCCGCCACCGGCAGTCTGCTCGCCAATCGCGTCCTCTTCGGAGAACTCGAGACGCTGAAGGCCGCGCTAGCACCGGGGGCACAACCCGCGGAGGAATGGGTGCCCAGCACGTGCTGGATCGGCAAGCAGGACTGCGGGGTCCTGGCGCGGCGCATCGGCGACCGGGTGGTGAAACTCGTGGGCAACCCCGCGCACCCGCGCAACCGGGGCACCCTGTGTCCCAAGGGGGTGGCGCAGATCACCGCCCTGTACGACCCCCACCGCGTAAAGGCCCCCCTCATCCGCACCAACGAGAAGGGCCTTCCCGGGCAGTGGCGACGGGCCACGTGGGACGAGGCGTTGCGGCTGGTGGCGGACCGGATCCGGGAGGTGCGCGCAAAGAACCCCAGGCTGGTGTTGTGGCAGAAGGGACGGGGCAAGGCCCCCGCCTTCTACGACAACGCCTTCGTGAAGGCCGTGGGGGCGAGCCGGCTCGGCCACGGGACGTTCTGCTCCGACGCAGGCTACCGCGCCTGCGAGTACACCGTGGGGATCAGCGGGGTGCTGCACCCGGACTTCCGGTACACCCGCTACCTGCTGGCCTGGGGTTGGAATCTGACCAACGCGGGCGGAAACCAGCTGTGCTGGATCACGTGGCCGCAGCAGCTCTTGCAGGCCCGGGAGCGTGGGTGCAAGGTCGTCCTCATCGATCCGCGCCGACGGGGAGGCGGACCCTTCGCGGACGAGTGGCTCCCCCTCCGGCCCGGGACCGACCTGGCCCTGGCTCTGGCGTTCTGTCACGAGTTGATCCGGTTGGGGGCGGTGGACCGCGAATACCTCGTGCAGCACACCAACGCCCCTTTCCTGGTGCAGGAAGATGGCTTCTTCCTCCGGCGGGACGGCAAGGAGCAGGTGTGGGACCGGAAGACCAACGGCCCCAAGGCCTACGACGCCCCCGGCGTGGATCCTGCGCTGGAAGGCGAGTTCCCCGTGGGGGGCACGAAGGTGAGGCCCGCCTTCCAGGTCTTCAAGGAGCACATCGCACAGTCCACGCCGCAGTGGGCCGCGGAGGTGTGCGGCCTGCCCGCAGAGCAGATCCAGCGGGTGGCCCGGGAGCTGGCGGAGAACGCCCACATCGGCGCCACAGTGGTGGTGGACGGCCAGCGCGTGCCCTACCGCCCGGTGGCCATCATGGCGTACCACATGGCCCAGCAGGAGCTGGGCTTCCAGACCATCCGGGCTATGGCCCTGGTCATGATGCTGCTGGGCGCCGTGGGGGCTGCGGGCGGCCAGCGGTTCGACGTGGGCCCGTGGAAGGTCCACGAGAACTTCGAGAAGCTG
>CAZGNA010000053.1:0-15795 GCA_964526945.1 uncultured bacterium | reverse complement strand
CGGCAGGCGGCCGCCGGGTGGTGACCACGATGCGGGGACGGTCAGGGCTCATAGGTCACCTGCGGCCCGCCCCCACACGTCGGGCACGGCGCGGCCGGATCGGCGTCGCTGCTCAGCAGCAGCGCGTGCGCATCGAGCCGCAGCGTGCGCAGCGGGAACTGCACCGGCCACTCCCGCTGGTGGAGGATGGGGTTCAGGCTGCGCTCCAGATCGCGGATCACCGCGGTCGGCAGCGGCAGCCCGTTGGCGTGCAGCGTCTCGAAGTAGAAGTACACCTCGGTGGTGCCGGCCACGGCGAAGAACCCCTTCATGCGCAGCCGCGTGGGCTGGCCGCGGAACTGCACCGTGCCGGTCCCGTACAGGTAGCCGCCCTCGGCCCACAGCCGGATGTCGCCGACGCCGCCGCCACCGTTGAAGTGATCCTGGAGGCTGCGCAGCAGCACGCGCACGCGCAGCGCGCTGCCGCGGTAGTCCAAGACCCGCAACCGGCCCTCGCGCAGCGCTGCCGGGTCCAGGCTCGCGCCCACCAGGCGCACCATCACCTCGTCGACGCGAGGCCCCTGGTGCAGGTGCACGCCGCGGCCCACCACGGTGATGCGGGCGTACCCACCCTCGTACAGGTCGGGAATGGCCTCGATGCGCAGCTCGTCGGCGCGCCGCAGGAAACTGCCGAAGGCGCGCGCCAGCAACGCCTCGTCGGCGCCGGCCGGCGTCACCGTTGCCGCCAGCAGCGCCAGGCCCACCGCCAGCGCGCGGCCCAGCGCCCGGGGTGCCGCACGACGCCCTGTGGCCACCCGGGCTGCGGCACGGCTCCCACGTCCGTCGCCGGGAGGTGTCACGGTCATCCCTCGCCGAGGGCGGTGGCGTACGCGAAAAGCGCGGGCTGGCCGCCGGTGTGCCAGAAGACGACGTTCTGGTCCGGGCGAAACCGGCCGCGCCGCACCTGGTCGATCAACCCCGCCATCGCCTTGCCGGTGTAGACGGGGTCGAGCAGCAGGCCCTCCGTGCGGGCGACCAGGCGGATGGCATCCAGCCCCTCGGGAGTCGCGACGGCGTACCGTTCGCCGACGTACTCGTCCGTTACGACGATATCATCCGGGTGCGGCCGCCAGTCAATACCCAGCAGCCCGCACAGTTCCTCGACCAGGCTGCGCACCCGCGCGGTCGCGACGTCCCGCGATGGACCGGCGCTCACCCCGACGATCTCCATCCGGGTCTGCATCAACCGGCACGCCGTGTACAGGCCCGCCTGGGTGCCCCCGGTGCCCGTGGCGTGGACGATGGCATCGGCGTGGATCCCGCGGGTGTTGAGCTGGTCGAGGAGCTCCAGACCCGCGTTGGCGTACGCCGCGGCCCCCAGCGCCGCGCTCCCCCCAGGGGGAATCACGTACGGCGCGCGCCCGCGCCGCTGCAGGTCGCGGGCGATGTCTTCCACCACACCCATCAGCACGTAGTCGTCGTCCGTGTCCACCACGCGGATGTCGGCGCCGAAGATGGTGTCCAGCAGCAGGTTGCCCTGCCGCTCCAGGGGCTCGTCGCCGGCGAGGACGAGGACGGCGTCGAGCCCCAGGCGCCGCGCGGCAGCGGCCGTTGCCCGGGCGTGGTTGGACTGGGCGGCACCCACCGTCACCACCACATCGCAGCCCCGATCGACCGCCTCGCCCAGCAGGTACTCGAGCTTGCGGACCTTGTTGCCGCCGAACGCCAGGCCGGTCATGTCGTCGCGCTTCACCAGCAGACGCGGCCCGCCCAGGTACGCCGACAGCGTCGGCATCTCCTCCAGCGGCGTGGGCAGGGTCGCCAGCCGCAGCCGTGGCAGGCGTCCTAGCTGCACCCGGTCTCCTCCTCGGCGGCGCGCAGCAGGGCGTGCGCCTGCGCCACCGTCACAGCCTGGAAGCGCACGCGGTCGCCGGGGACGAGTTGCGCCAGGGCATCCACGTCGACGCTGACCACCGCCGCGGCCTTCGTGTACCCGCCCGTGGTGGGCCCATCGGCGAAGATCACGACGGGCCCGCCATCGGCCGGCACCTGGATGGCCCCGGGCAGCAGGCCATCGGACGCGATGTCGGCACCCACCCGATGACGTACCGGCACGCCGCGCAGGCGCGCGCCGCTGCGGTCCCGCTGCACGGTCACCTCGAACGTCCCGCCCAGGAGCGCGGCCAGCCCCTCGGGCGTGAACGCGTCGGCCTGCGGCCCCAGCACCACCCGTACGGTCAACGTGCGGCGTCCCCGGGCGATGGTGGGTACGGGCCGGGCCCGCCGCGGGCCGGCGGGTCCTTCTCGCACACCCAGGAGGTCTCCTGCCCGTACCGGCCGACCGAGCGGGCCGCGCGGGCCACCGCGCGTCCACGTGGCCCGGCTGCCCAGCACCTCGGGGCCGTCCAGGCCTCCTGCGACCGCCAGGTAGAGCCACTGGCCGCTGCGCGGGGCGGTCAGCGTGAACAGGTCGCCGCGCCGAACCCTGACCGGCTGCCCGGGATCCAGGTCCGTCTGGTTGAGGCGCGCGCCCAGATCCGCACCCACCACGGCGATGACGGCGTCCGCCACCGCGCGCAGTTTCGGGCCCGGGAAGGTCATCTCCAACGCCGCCTCACCCGGTGCGTTGCCCACGGCGAGGTTGGCCGCGGCATGCGCCGTGCGGTCCATCGGACCGGAGATCGGCACCCCGAAGCGCCGCCACCCCGTGCGGCCGGCGTCCTGCAGCGTGGTCATCAAGCCGGGCTCCAGCACCTCGAACATGGGCCGCCGGGGCGTAAACGGCGGTGGCTCCTCTGCCGGGCCCGCCTCGATGGTCGGGCAGGCCACGAACCGCACCCTGTCGCCTGGTGCCAGCAGAAACGGGGTCTTCCCGGACGGGTCGAACAGCCGCAGGGGGGTGCGTCCCAAGAGATGCCAGCCGCCAGCCGTGTCCTGCGGGTAGATGCCCGTGAACGCGTCGGCGATGGCCACACTGCCCGCGGGGACGCGCGTGCGGGGGGTGGCGCGACGCGGGAGGCGCAGCGCCTCGGGCAGGAGGCCAAGGTAGGGGAACCCCGGTGCAAACCCCAGCATGTAGACGCGGTAGATCGTCCCGGTGTGCAGTGCGACCACGTCGGCCGGGGACAGGCCCAGCGCGGCAGCCACCGCGTCCAGGTCCGGTCCCCACCCCCCGCCATAGGCCACGGGGACCTCGAAAAGCTCGCCACCCTCCTCAGGCGCCGGGCGCACGCCGCGGGCCACGACCTCCGTATGCTCGGCCAGGCGATCGAAGGTCGTACGGAAGGGATCGTAGACGAGCAGGAGCGACCGAAACGCCGGCACGGTCTCGCAGACCCCCGGCAGACGGGCCAGGAGCGGCTCGGCACCCCGCACCAGCGCGTTGACCTCCGGCGAGACCTCGGCCCCAAACTCGACGAGCAGCCCGCGGTCGCCCAGCGGCAGCAGGCGCGGCCAGCGTCCCACCGCGGCCGTCACTCGTCGGCGCGCGGGTACGAACCGAGCACGCGCAGGAACGCCGTGACCCCAGCGAGCTCGGCGAGCGCCGCACGCCCCTCGGGCGAGTCCTTGTGCGCCTCGAAGTCCACGTAGAACAAGTACTCCCAGGGCCGGTCGCGCCGCGGGCGCGACTCGAGTTTGGTGAGGTTGATGTTGCGCGTGGCGAACGTACCCAGCGCGCGGTAGAGCGCACCCGGCACGTTGGCCGTCGTGAACACCACCGACGTCTTGGCGCGGGCGGCCGGGGGGGCCGGCGTCAGCGCCAGGGCCAGGAACCGCGTGTAGTTCACGGGGTTGGTCTCGATGTGCTCGGCCAGGATGCGCAGCCCGTAGAGCTCGGCGGCGCGACGGCTCGCGATCGCGGCCACCCCGCGTCGCCGCTCGGTGGCCACGAGCTTCGCGCTGCCCGCGGTGTCGTAGGTGGCCACGACCTCCCAGCCCATGCGGCTCAGGTACGCGTCGCACTGCGCCAGGGCCTGGGGGTGCGAGCAGACGGTGCGGATCGTCTCCAGCGTGTCCTCGGGGAGGGCCAGCAGGCAGTGCTCGATGCGCAGGTTGCGCTCGCCGACGATGTGCAGGCTGCGGCGGACCAGCAGGTCGTAGGTCTCGTTGATGCTGCCGGCCTGGGAGTTCTCCACGGGCACGATCCCCCGGTCGGCAGCCCCACCCTCGACGGCGTCGAACACGTCGGCCAGGGAGCGACACGGCACGGGTGCGATGGCGCCGAACTGCTCCAGCGCCGCGACCTCGCTGTAGGCGCCTGGCTCGCCCTGAAACGCCACCCGCATCACCATGGCTCGCTTTGCACGGCCTCTTCCACGTCGCCTCGCCGGACGGCCGCCAGCGCGTGGGGCAGGGCAGCAGCCACGTCGCGGGCCAGCAGCCCGGCCGGCCCGCGGGCCCTGGCGGTCAGGTCTCCTGCCAGCCCGTGGAGGTAGGCGCCCACCCATGCCGCGGTCAGCGGTGCCAGCCCCTGCCCGATCAGCGCGGCGATCGCGCCGGTCAGGACGTCGCCCATCCCCCCTGCGGCCATCCCCGGATTCCCCGTGGGCACTACGAACGCCTCGCCCTCGGGCGAGGCCACGATCGTGCGCGCCCCCTTCAGCACGACCACCGCGCGGAACCGCGCAGCGGCCTCACGCGCCGCTGCCGGGCGATCGCGTTGGATCGCCTCGGTCGTGGTGCCGGTCAGCCGCGCCAGCTCGCCGGGGTGGGGCGTGAGCACGACCGGCACCTGGGCGCCCCGCAGCACGTCCGCCTCGTCGGCCAGGCAGTTGAGGGCGTCGGCGTCAAGTACCAGGGGCCGTCGGCTACCCGCCAGCAGCTGCCTCACGACCTGCCGGGGTCCTGGCATGCGTGACAGCCCCGGTCCAGCGGCGACCACGTCGGCGTCGGCGGCCAGTGCCGCGATCTGCTCCCACGCCGAGGACGCCAGGGCCCCTTCCTCGTCGGCGAGGGGCACCGGCATGCCTTCGATCACGGCCGTGGCCACGATCGGGTAGATACCCGCCGGGACCGCCAGCCGCACCAGGCCCGCACCGGCCCGCAGCGCGCCCGTCGCCGCCAGCGAGGGCGCGCCGGTGTACCCCACGGCGCCGGCCACGATCAACACCCTGCCGAACTGTCCCTTGTGGGCCTGGGCGGGGCGAGGGGGGATCGCCGCGTCCACCATGGCGCGCGTCACCAGATGGGTGGTGATCTCCGGGCTCTCGAGCAGGCGGCGAGGATGCCCGACGCTGGCCACCCAGATGCGCCCCGCGTACTCGGCTCCCGGCAGGAGCACCAGTCCCAGCTTGGGCAAGCCCATCGTCACCGTGGCGCGGGCTCGGACCGCGGGCCCGTCGACCTGGCCGGTGTCACCGTGCACCCCTGAGGGGATGTCGATGGCCAGCACGGGCCGGCGGGAGGCGTTCATCGCCTCGATCGCCGCAGCGGCCAAGCCGACCGCGGGCCCCCGAAAGCCGGTGCCGAACAGACCGTCGATGATCAGGTCTGCCGCCGCCAGGACCGGGGCCAGCCCGCGCACGCCGGTGCTGTCGAGGTTGGTCACCTCGACGCCCGCATGACGCGCGGCGTGCAGGTTGACGGCTGCATCGCCTGTGACCTCGGCGTCCCGGGCGACCAGGAAGACGCGCACCTGCCAGCCGAGTCCCGCGAGCACCCGTGCGGCCACCAGCCCATCGCCGCCGTTGTTGCCCTTGCCGGCGATGACGACCACCGACGGCGTGCCGCCGCCGACGAGCCGGCACGCCGCGTCGGCCACCCGTCGGCCCGCCGCCTCCATGAGCAGGAGCGTGGGCAGGCCGAACTCGTCGGCGGTGCGACGGTCCAGGGTCGCCATCTGCTGGCTGGTGGGTGCGCGCATCGTTCGTCGCGGAGCGTCCAATAGCCGTGGCTTCTGGCTGCAGGCCGCCCTTTCCTCTCCATCATCCCCCAGCGCCCGAACCCACACAATCCACAAGATGGGAACAATCGTTGGGGCTTGACGATCTCCGGAACCTCGTGCTAGGTTCGCTGGCAGAGGGGCGCAAGCCTAACGGCGAAGTAGCCGAGTCAAACGCTGCGTACGTGGAGCCAGAGAGCCTGACAGTCTTCTTGGGGGGTAACTCCCGAGATCAGCTCGATGGCGGTACGGCCCGGCGGCGCAGCCGAAGACGGTGAAAAGTCGGAGAAAGCGAGCGCCCCTCTTCCTGTGTTCTTGAGTCCCGTGCCGCCGTGTCTACCCGGCGCCGACCGCCACGGCGTTGGCGATGGCGTGCTCGCGGGTGTGTGAGAGCGCCACGTGCACCTCGACGACCCCGCGGGCCGCGGCGATCCGTTGCGCCGCGCCATGCAGGCGCACCACGGGCCGCCCCTGCGGGTCGTGGGTGATCTCGATCTCGCGCCAGGTGAGCTCACGCCAGCCGCAGCCGAGGGCCTTCATCACGGCCTCCTTCGCCGCGAACCGGGCGGCCAGCCGGGGGCCCAGCACCGCGGGCGCGGCGGCCCGCTCCAGCTCCCGCGGCGTGTAGATCCGGCGCACGAACCCATCGCCCCACCGCGCGATGGCCCGCTGGATGCGGGCCACCTCCACCACGTCGACCCCCACCCCGACGATCATCGCGGCAGCTCGGCCTCCTCTTCGAGCATGTGCGGGATGCCGTCGCGAATGGGATAGCGCCGGCCGCACTGCGTGCACACGATCCGATCGCCCTCCAGGACGACGGGGGCATGGTCCACCGGACAGGCCAGGATCTGCAGCAGGTCGGCGTCGATCGTCATGCTCCTCACCCCCATCGAGGGCTTCGCGCCACAGGGCAGGAGCCCCTACCGGCGGGCCGATGCCCCCTACTCCACCGTCACGCTCTTGGCCAGGTTGCGCGGCTGGTCGATGTCGTGGCCGCGCAGCACCGCCACGTGGTAGGCGAACAGCTGTAGGGGGATGATGGCCAGCACCGGCGCCAGCAGGTCGTCCACGGGCGGGATGCGCAGGACCGTGTGCGCGTGCTTGGCGATCTCGCCGTCGTCGTCGTAGGCGACGGCGACGACCTCCGCGCCCCGTGCGCGGACTTCCTGGATGTTGCCCAGGGTTTTCTCGTAGACCGCCCGCTGGGTGACCAGAGCGAACACCGGCGTCTCCGGCGTCACCAGCGCCAGCGTGCCATGCTTCAACTCGCCCGCGGCCAGCGCCTCGCTGTGCAGGTAGGAGATCTCCTTGAGCTTGAGCGAACCCTCCATGGCCACGGCGTAGTCGAGGCCCCGCCCGATGAAGAACGCATGCTCGACGTGGGCCAGTCGCGCCGCCAGCGCCGCCACGGCGTCGGCGCGCTGGAGCACCTCCTGGGCGAGCTGGGGCAGGCGGCGCAGGCCGGCCACGAGCCGCCGCGCCACGTCGCGGGCCAGCACACCGCGGCGCAGGCCGAGGTCGAGGGCCAGCAGCTGCATCGCCACCAGCATGGTCACGTAGGCCTTGGTGGACGCCACGGCGATCTCGGGACCGGCGCGGACGTAGAGCACGTCGTCGGCCTCGCGGGCCAGCGTGCTGCCCACCACGTTGGTCACGGCCAGCAGCCGGGCACCGCGAGCCCGAGCCTCCCGCGCGGCCGCCAGCGTATCGGCCGTCTCACCCGACTGGCTGATGGCCACCGCCAGCGTCGTCCCCTGGATGAGGGGGTCGCGGTAGCGGAGTTCCGAGGCCAGGTCGGGCTCCACCCGAATGCGCGCCAGCTGCTCGATGAGCCGGCGGCCCACCAGCCCGGCGTGGTACGCGGTGCCGCAGGCGGTGAGCCAGATCCCCTCGAGCCGCTCGACGAAGCCGTCGGGGAAGGCCACGCCGTCCAGCTCGACCCGGTCGTCCAGGTCCAGGCGGCCCATCATCGTGTCCTGCAACGCCCGGGGTTGCTCGTAGATCTCCTTGAGCATGAAGTGCGGGTACCCGCCCTTCTCGGCCATCTCGGCGTCCCACGTGACGTGCTGGGGACGGCGGTCGACCGGCCGGCCCTCCAGGTCCAGCAGGCGCACGCGATGCGGCTCGATGACGGCCATCTCGCCGTCGCTGACCACCAGGACGTCGCGCGTGTAGGGGAGCAGCGCGGGGATGTCGGACGCCAGCCACATCTCGCCCTGGCCGATGCCCACGATGAGCGGGCTGATCATGCGCACGGCGACGATCCGGTCGGGCTCGTCGGCCAGCATCACCACGATGGCGTAGGCCCCACGCGCCTGGCGGACCGCGTGGCGCACGGCCACCTCGAACCGTCCGGGGGTGCCGGGTGGCAGCGCGGCGTAAGCGGCCTCGATCAGGTGCGCCAGGACCTCGGTGTCGGTGTCGGAGGCGAACCGGTGCCCCTGCGCCTGGAGCGCCTCGCGCAGCGACAGGTAGTTCTCGATGATCCCGTTGTGGATGACCACGCAGCGGCCGGTGCAGTCGCTGTGCGGGTGGGCGTTGGCGTCGGTGGGTTGCCCGTGGGTGGCCCACCGTGTGTGCCCGATGCCCACCGAGCCGCCCAGGGGAGCGCCGGCGATTACCCGTTCGAGCCGCTGCAGCTTGCCCGCCGTCTTGCGGATCGCGATGTGCCCGTTCTCGAGCACGGCCACGCCTGCGGAGTCGTAGCCGCGGTACTCCAGCCGGCGCAGGCCGTCCAGGAGGATCGGCAGCGCCGGACGTGTGCCCACATACCCCATGATGCCGCACATGTGTGCACCCTCCAGCGGTAAACCCGGGGTGCCCGGTCTGGCCGGCAACCGGCGACACTCCTCTATGTGCCCGTGAGACCGGGTAGCGAAGACGTGCCTGGCGTGTCCTGGTCCGCCCTTTGGGCCGGAGTCGCCTCCGGGGTTTGTAGGCGGCCTTGCCTCAGGCGCGAGGCGATGCGCTGAGGTGGTGCAGGCCCGGACCGGGCCTAGGGTCACCCGCCGAACGCTCCGAGTTCCCCTCCCTCGTCAACCCGACGGGCGTCGGGTTCAGGCGCTTGCGGCACGCGACGAGCCTCGCTCACCTCCTCCCCTTCTCCGTTTCTCCTGCGGCGTGCCGCACCCCGTGCGGCACGCCGGGACAGTCGTCGCATTCGCGGTGACGCCCGGGGGCTCCTGCCCGCGTCCGGAACAGCGACCGGCGCGCGGCGGGCCACACCGTCCCACGCAACGGGAGGGGCCTACCGGCGCCGCCACCGCTCACGCACGGCCAGCCAGAACAGCGGCGGGATGGTCCGCACGACCTGCCAGCGCCGCGGCTCGCGCAGGGTCCGGTACAGCCACTCCAGCCCCAGGCGTTGCATCCACCGCGGGGCACGGGGCAGGCGTCCCGCGATCACGTCCAGCGCGCCCCCGACGCCCATGGAGACGGGCACGCCAAGCACCTGGTGCCAGCGGCCGATCCACGCTTCCTGCCTGGGCGCGCCCATGGCCACCAGCAACACGTCTGGCGCCGCCCCGCGGATCGCCGCCACCACGGCGGGCTCTTCCGCCGGCGTGAAGAACCCGTGCCAGACGCCGGCGACCACCAACCCGGGAAACCGCGCGCGCAGGGCCGCCGCCGCCTCGGCCGCCACCCCCGGTGCGGCCCCCAGCAGGAAGACCCGCCACCCGGTGTGCGCGGCGCGCTCGCACAGCGCCAGCGCCAGGTCGATTCCCGCCACCCGCTGCGCGAGCCGCACGCCGAGGATGCGCGCGGCCAGCAGCACGCCCACCCCGTCGGCGGTGACGAGGCCTGCGCCGTTGACGAGCGCCCGCAGCGCCGCGTCCCGCGCGGCCTGGACGAGCATGGCGCCATTCAGCGTCACCACGTAGACGGGCTGCCGGCGGGCGATGGCGGCGTCGATCCAGGCCAGCGCCTCGGTGAGCGTCACCGCGTGCACGCCGGTGCCCAACAGCACGTGCCGCGGCGGCGCGGGCGCGCTCCGGGCGACCGCGGTCACGCCGTCCCCCCCGCGGTGCGCGCCACAACGTCGGCCACCTCGGCGGCGAGCGCTTCCGCCAGGTCCTGTCGCGTCGCCTCCACCATGATGCGGATCACCGGCTCGGTCCCCGACGGCCGCACGAGGATGCGGCCGCCGTCGCGCAACCGCCCCTGCGCGGCCCGGATCACCGCCGCCACCTCCGGGGCCTCCAGCACGCCGTCGCGCCGGCGCACGCGCACGTTGACCAGGACCTGCGGGTAGCGCGGAATCGCTGCCCGCAGCTCCGACAGCCGCCGGCCGGTGCGCAGCATCACGTTGACGACCTCCAGGGCGGTCACGAGCCCGTCGCCGGTCGTGGCGCGGTCCAGGAACACCAGGTGGCCGCTCTGCTCGCCGCCCAGCACGGCGCCGAGCTCGCGCATGCGTTCGAGCACGTAGCGGTCGCCCACGCGCGTGCGTTCCAGCCGCACCCCGGCTGCGTGGAGGGCGTCCTCCAGCCCGGCATTGCTCATCACCGTGGCGACGACCACGGCACCCGGCAGCAGACCGCGCGCGCAGCGGTCCAGCGCGCAGATCCCCATGAGGGCGTCGCCGTCCACGACCTCCCCGCGCTCGTCCACGGCCAGGACGCGGTCGGCGTCGCCGTCGTGCGCGAAGCCCACGTCGGCACCATGCGCGCGCACGGCGGCCTGGAGCGGCGCCAGGTGGGTCGAGCCGCACCCCACGTTGATGCGCGCCCCGTCGGGCACCGCGTGGAGCGGGATGACAATGGCGCCCAGCGCCTGCCACAGCTGCGGCGCCACGCGCACAGCGGCTCCATAGGCGCAGTCGACGACCACGCGCACACCGTCGAGCCGGCCGCCCGCCAGGCCCAGCAGGTAGCGCAGGTAGCGATCCTCCGCGTCGGGCAGCGGTACCACCGTCCCCAGCTCCATGCCCGTGGGCCGCGGCAGGTCGTCACGCGCCACCCAGGCCTCGATGCGCTCTTCCACCGCGTCGGGCAGCTTGAAGCCGTCGGCGCCGAACAGCTTGATGCCGTTGTCCTCCACGGGGTTGTGGGATGCCGAGACGACCACGCCGCTGCGCTGCTGGGCGCGGGCCAGGTACGCCACCGCCGGGGTGGGCAGGATCCCCGCCAGCGCCACAGACACGCCGACCGAACACAGGCCCGCCGCGAGCGCGGCCTCCAGCATCGGCCCCGAGACCCTGGTGTCGCGGCCGATGACCACGGGCACCTGGCCGCCGAGCACCGCGCCGGCCGCTCGGCCCACGCGAAAGGCCAGCTCCGGCGTCAGGTCGGCGTTGGCCACGCCGCGGATCCCGTCGGTCCCGAACAGCCGCGCCATGGGTCAGGGCCGCGTCAGCGTGACCTGGACGACCGGCGGCGTGACCCGCACCATGGTCACGCCGTCGGGGATCTGTACCCGCAGCGCCACCTGGTGCACGCCGGGCCCGAGCGCGCCCACCTCGGCGATGGCTCGGACGTCGGCCACCCGCAGCACCAGCAACGGCTCCGGCCCACGGAGCTCGACGTCGACCCGGGCGGGGACGACGGCCGCCGTCCATCCGGGAGCCAGCCCGGAGACCACCACGTCGACGTTGCGCACCAGTACGACCCGCAGCGGCGCCTGCGCCGCCGGCCCCAGCGTCGTGCCGACGTAGTACCACATGGTCACGGCGATGACCAGCGACAGGGCCAGCAGCCGCATGCGCTCGGAGAAGACGGCCGCCCGCCAGTGCCTCATGCCGAGCGGGACGCGCGTCGCCACGGCCACAGGGCCGGCGCGCGGGGGGCGGGCTGGGCCAGCAACCCCAGCAGCGCCACCTTCAGTTCCTCCTCGGAGAGCCCGCGCGTGAGCTGGCCGTCCCGCGCCAGCGAGATCACGCCGGTCTCCTCCGACACCACCACCGCCACGGCGTCGGTGGCTTCGCTGATGCCGAGCGCGGCGCGGTGGCGGGTGCCCAGCGTCCGGCTCAGGTGGGGGTTCTCCGAGAGGGGGAGGAGACAACCTGCGGCGACCAGCCGGTTGCCGCGGATGACGGCGGCGCCGTCGTGCAGGGGGGTGTTGGGGAAGAAGAGCGTGATGAGGAGCTGCACCGAGACCTGCGCGTCGAGCTTGATGCCCGACTCGACCACGTCGTTGAGGCCGGTGCGGCGCTCCAGCACCATGAGGGCGCCGGTGCGCCGCCCCGACAGCACCCGGCACGCCCGCGCCACGTCGTTGACCAGGCGGATCGTCTCCTCGCGCCCCAGCTCGCCGCCAAAGCGCGCGGCGAACACGCCTCCGCGCCCCAGCTGCTCCAGCATGCGCCGCAGCTCGGGCTGGAAGATCACCAGCATCGCGATGGGGATCACCACCCCCAGGTAGGAGAGGATCCACTGCAGGGTGGTCAGCTGCAGCACCCGGCTGGCGACGTAGGCGGCGAAGAGCACGGCCATCCCCATCGCCAGCTGGACCGCGCGGGTGCCGCGGATCAGCCAGAGCACCTGGTAGACGAGCAGCGTGACGATGGCGATGTCGAGCAGGTCGCGCGCGTGCACCTGGGGCATCGTCGGCTCACGCCAGCAGCAGGGCCAGCAGCGCCTTCTGCGCGTGCAGGCGGTTCTCAGCCTGATCGTAGACGATGGACTGCGGCCCGTCGAGGACGTCGTCGGTGATCTCCTCGCCCCGGTGGGCCGGCAGGCAGTGCATCACCACGGCCGTGGGCTTCGCCCCGCGCAGCAACGCCGCGTTGACCTGGTAGGCGCGGAAGACCCGCGCCCGTGCGTCCCGTTCGGCCTCCTGGCCCATGCTCGTCCACACGTCGGTGTAGACGACGTCGGCGTCGGCGACCGCTGCGGCGGGATCGGTCAGCAGCTCGATGGTAGCCCCCGTGGCCCCGGCGATGGCGCGCGCCCGCTGCACGACCGCCTCGGCCGGCGCGTACCCGCGCGGGGTGGCCACGCGCACGGACATCCCCAGCTTGGCCGCGCCCAGCAGCAGCGAGTGACACACGTTGTTCCCGTCGCCGATCCAGGCCACCCGCACGCCCTCCCATCCCCCGAAGCGTTCCCCGATGGTGAGCAGGTCGCCCAGCGTCTGGCAGGGGTGCTCGTGGTCGGACAGGCCGTTGATGACCGGGCAGCGGGCGCTTGCGGCCAGCTCCACCACGGTGGCGTGGGCGAAGGTGCGGGCCAGGATCGCGTCGGCGAACCGCTCGAGGTTGCGGGCCGCGTCGGCCACCGACTCGCGCACGCCCAGCTGGATGTCCTGCGGCCCCAGGTAGATCGCCGTCCCGCCCAGCTGGAACATCCCGGCCTCGAAGCTCACGCGCGTGCGCAGCGAGGGTTTCTCGAACACCATGGCCAGGGTCTTGCCCGCCAGCAGGGGCGGACGGTCACCGGCCTGGAAGCGCGCCTTGAGATCTGCGCCAAACCGCAGCACGGCGCGCAGCTCGCTGGGGCTGAGGTCGTCGACCGAGAGGTAGTCGCGGCCGCGCAGGGTCATGGGAGCGGACACGCCGACGAGCGCATCATGCCAGCATGATACTATACCGGCCGCCGGGCCCACAGCCGGCGGACAGGCCACGGCGCAGCCGGCGGCCGTCTCAGGCCGCCGGCCGGCGGGCACCTGGAAAACACGCGGCGCCGTGGGGGGCGGCCAGCCGCGAGCGGACATCACCCTGACCGTGCCCGCGCGCTCGGATGGTTAGTCCTCCCCCGCGGCGACCGAGGACCACGCCCTGCCACCGGCGGGCGGCGGCGCCCTGCGGGCGGCCCTCTTCGGCGCAGACTCCCCGACGCCCGGAGCGTGCGGGGGCGACAGGTGGCGCTGCCTCGCGCAGAGGACGCCGGAGGCGAGACGAGGAGTTTTCGGGCGGAGGCGCAACTCTTGGTCTGGGAGGGTCGCCAGTGCACGCACGCGCGGGTTCCCAGGGCATGACCCTGCTCGAGGTGCTGGTAGCCACCATGCTGCTGGGCGTGGCCGCGGTGTTGGTGTTCTCCGCCTTTGCCGTGGCCTGGCGGGCGGCGGCCCTGGCGCCCGGCCTGCATACCGCCACCGGCCTGGCCGAGGAGGCGCTGGCGACGCTCGCGGCCTCACCCTGCGGGTCGTCGTTCCAGGCGCGCATCCCCCCCGACGTAGAGGTGCGGGGGCTGCGCTTCCATCGGCAGACCACGGCCCAGCGGGTGGGCCCGCGGCTGTGGGAACTCACCGTGCACGTCACCTGGACCCAGGCCCGGCGCGAGCGAACCGTGACGTTGCGCACCCTGCGTCACGTCTCGATGGCCTGCGACTTCGTGGGCCAGTGATGCGGACACCGCTGGCGCCGTACCGGTCCCGCCGTACCCGGTGCGATCGTCCCGCGCGGACGCAGGTGGCGATGGACACCCGGGCCTCCGCCGCCCGCCCGCGGTGGCAGCGCCCGCAGCCGCCGCGGGCCAGTCGCGCACCCGGCGGCGGCCTGACGCTGGTCGAAATCGTCGTCGCCGTGGCGCTGACCGCAGCCGTGGGCGTGTTGGTGGGCTCGCTGCTGGTCGCCAGCCTCGGCACGTGGCGCCGTGGCCTGGACCTGCAGGAGGCCCACGCACACGCCGCGGTCCTGGCCGACCTGGTGGCGCGGGACGTGCGCAACGCCAGCCGGACGCCGGGCGTCGTCCTGCGCCCGCAGATGCCGGGCGACGATGGGGAGGCGGTGCTGGCGGTGATGCCGGTGGCCGGTCCCGACGCCCACGCCGGCTGGATCGTCTACGTCTTCCGCCAGGAGCGCGGCGAGGTGCTGCGCGTGGTCTACGCGACCGACAGGCAGGGACAGGCTACCAGGCGCGGTGCCCGCACGGTCGGCTCGGGCGTGGTGGCGTTCGCAATCCGGCCGGCCGACGGCGGCGTCACCGTCGAGGTGGAGGTCCGCCGTGGCCGAGTACAGGCTCAGGCACGGGCGACCGCCATTCCGCGCAACCCGTAGCGGGGTCAGCGCTTGCTGTACTGGAAGGCCTTGCGGGCGCGCTTGTGGCCGTACTTCTTGCGTTCCTTGATGCGCGCATCGCGGGTCAGCAGGCCCGCCTGGCGCAGGGCCGCGCGCAGGCCCGCGTCCATGCGCACGAGCGCGCGGGCGATGCCGTGGCGGACGGCGCCGGCCTGCCCCGAGATACCGCCGCCGGTCACGGTGGCGTGGACGTCGACGCGTCCCTCGACGTTGGCCGCCACGAGCGGCTCGCGCACCATGACCTGCAGCGGAATGGTCGGAAAGTACTGCTCCATGGGCCGGCCGTTCACGAGGATCCGCCCTGTGCCAGGGAGCAGCCACACCCGGGCCACCGCTTCCTTCCGGGCCCCTGAGGTGAGCGCCAGGACCTGTGTCGTCACGACTCCTCCTCCGTCTTCTCCCCGCCCTGCATGGGCCGCCAGCGCCCCGGCGCGCTGTGGGGCAGGTTACCCGCGGGACAGCGGCACGGGCCGCTGGGCCGCGTGCGGGTGGTCGGGCCCGCGGTACACTTTCAGATGCCGGAGCAGCCGGCTGGCGATCCGGTTCTTGGGCAGCATCCCCTTGACGGCCTCGACGATGATCCGCTCGGGCGCCTTCTGCAGCAGCACCTCGTAGGGGATCTCCTTGAGCCCGCCAGGGTACCCGGAGTGGCGGTACAGCCGCTTCTGCTGCAGCTTGCGGCCCGTCAGGCGCACCTTCGCAGCGTTGATCACCACCACGAAGTCCCCGCCGTCCTGGTGCGGGCTGAACGTGGGCTTGTGCTTGCCACGCAGCAGCGTGGCCACCCGGGCGGCCAGCCGCCCCAGCACCTGGCCGTCGGCATCGACGAGATACCAGGTGCGCTCCAGTTCCGCGTCGCGCGCAACGAAGGTCTTCATGCTCTGCATCAGGAACGCCGGGGACCGCGCAGGCCACCTGCGGACCAGGCGTAGTCTATCGGGCACATCCTGGAGATGTCAAGGCAACGGCCGGCTGC
>CAZGNA010000052.1:0-15953 GCA_964526945.1 uncultured bacterium | reverse complement strand
ACCGTCACGCCGACGCGGCCCATGCCATGTGCACTTTGCCTGGTGCTCGCATACCGTCCCTCCCAGCACATGTCCCCGCACCAGGACGATCTATCGTGTGGAATCCCGTGATGCACGGGGCACGCAATCATGGCCAAGCGGGCAGAGAGACTTCGAGCCATCACCCTACGGGCAGAGGGCCTGTCGTACGACGAGATCCGCCGGCAGGTGCCCGTGGCGAAATCGACACGCTCGCGGTGGCTCCGGGCAGCTGGGCTGTCGACCCCACAACGACAACGCCTGACGGAGAAGCGGCTGGCCGCCGCTCGCCGGGGCTGGGACGCCAGGCGCCGCGAGCGACGTGAACGGGGCGCGCGCACGGTAGCCGAGGCGACACACGAGGTCTGCAGCGCATTGCGTCGGGCGACGCGCTATGGCTCTTGGGTACCGCGCTGTACTGGGCGGAGGGGTCGAACCCCAAAGCATGGAGGTCGGGAGAGCAGGTGATGTTCGCCAACATGGATGCTGCGATGCTGCCGGTGGTCCGCCGCTGGTTGCACGAGTGCTGCGGCGTACCCGGCGATGACCTCGTGTACGCTGTGCAAATTCACCAGAGCGCCGATGTCGCCGCCGCGCTCAGGTACCGGTCGGCGGTGCTGGGCGTACCGTCTGCGGAGCTGCGCGTGTACCTGAAGCGCCACAACCCGTGGCCAAAGAGGGGGCACACTGGCAACGGGTATTTATGGTACGATACGGATGTGGGGCCGACGGAGCACCGCGTTGAACCACCGCATCGCCGGGTGGATCGGCGCGTTGGGAACGTTCTGCGGGGTCGGCTAAGGGGAGGCCGGGACGCTTTGAACGTCCAGGTACAGGTTCGAGTCCTGTCCCCGCAGCCACGTGGCAAGATCGTGCAGACGGGCGGCTCGGCGTTTCCCCTGAGACCGGAGCACGCAACGGCGACGTCGACTGGGCCCCAGCGGCGCGGGGGAAGCAATTTTCGCCGCCAATGACGCTCCGCCCTTCATCCCGCCCCCCGCGCTCTTCCTCCCGCCCCACCGGCGCCGGCGCGCCGTCGGGTGGGCCCGCGGCGCCGACATCGCCCCCAGCCACGCCCGTGGCGTCGGCCGGCGACGCGTTGATCCGCCGGCAGGTCGACGCCCTCAATCGCCACGACCTCGACGCCCTGATGGCCACCTATGCCGACGCGGCCGTGCTCGAGTACCCCGCCAGCCCGCCGGTCCAGGGCAAGGCCGCCATCCGCCGGGCCTACGAGCAGTTCTTCGCCGACTGGGACGAGACGGTCACCCTCGGGCACGTGGTGGCGGCAGGGGCTGTGGTTGCCGCAGAGGGCGTGGTGGCCGGGCGTCACCGGACGATCCACCTGAAGATCCCGGGTCGGGTCCCGGTGACGTCGCCCCGCACCTACCGGCACGGCTTCGCTGCCTTCTGGGAGATCCAGGACGGGCTGGTGGTGCGCCACCGCGTCTACTACGACGCGCGCGAGCTGGTCAAGCAGCTGCTGGGGCCGCGGTGAGCCGCGCCGGACGTCGGCGCGTCGACGGTGGGCGCGGGCACCGGTGCGCGGCGCCACAACCGGAGGAATCCTTCGTGTCGCCAAGAATCCTTCAGGGGAACCGTCGGGTCGAGATGCACGCAGCGTCGGGGCCGTCGATGTCACAGGTCGAAGCCATCGTGCTCGCTGCGGGCAAGGGCAAGCGGATGCGCTCGGCCCTGCCCAAGGTGTTGCACCGGCTGTGCGGGCGTCCCATGATCGCCTACGTGCTCGAGACGCTGGCCCAGGTCGGCGTGCCGTCGCCCATTGTGGTGGTCGGCCACGGCGCCGACCAGGTGCGGGCAGCGCTGGGCGACAGCGTGCGCTACGTGCATCAGGAGGAGCCGCTGGGCACCGGGCATGCCGTCCAGCGCGCGCTGCCCTTGCTCGAAGGGTTCGCCGGCACCGTGCTGGTGCTCTACGGTGACGTGCCGCTGCTGCGGCCCGAGACGCTGGAGACGCTGCTCGCCCACCACCGCCAGCAGGGCGCGGCGGCCACGATCCTGACCGACGTCCGCGACGACCCCACGGGGTACGGCCGGGTGCTCCGCGACGCGCGCGGCAACGTGCTGCGCATCGTCGAGGAGACCGACGCCGCGCCCCACGAGCGCGAGGTCCGCGAGGTCAACGCCGGCACCTACGCCTTCGAGGCGGCGGCGCTGCGCGAGGCGCTGCGGGCCCTGCAGCCGGCCAACGCCCAGGGCGAGTACTACCTCACCGACGCCGTGGACCTGCTGCTGCGCGCCGGCAGGACGGTGGCTGCGGTGGTGGCGGCCTCCAGCCGCGAGACGCTGGGCATCAACAGCCGGCGGGACCTGGCCGAGGCCGAAGCGGCGCTGCGCGCGCAGCTGCTCGAGGGGCTCATGGACGCGGGCGTCACGGTGATCGACCCGGCGACGACCTACGTGCACGCCGGCGTGCGGGTGGGACGCGACACCGTCATCTACCCCGGCTCGAGCCTGGAAGGGGCCACGGTGGTGGGCGAGGGCTGCCACATCGGGCCCTATGCCCGGCTGGTGGACGCGGAGCTCGGCGACCGGGTCACGGTGGTGGCCTCGACCATCGTGCAGAGCCGCGTGGGCGACGACAGCCGCGTGGGGCCCTACAGCCACCTGCGGCCGGGCGTGCGCCTGGGGCGCGGCGTCGAGGTCGGCAACTTCGCCGAGATGAAGAACAGCACCGTGGGCGACGGCACCAAGGTCCACCACATGAGCTACCTGGGCGACGCGCTGGTCGGGGCGCGGGTCAACATCGGCGCCGGCACCATCACCTGCAACTTCGACGGCCGCGCCAAGCACGTGACGGTCATCGAGGACGGCGCGTTCATCGGGAGCGACACGATGCTGGTGGCGCCGGTGCGGATCGGGCGTGAGGCGGTCACCGGCGCCGGCGCGGTGGTGCGGCGCGACGTGCCGCCCCGGGGCGTCGCCGTGGGGGTTCCGGCCCGCGTGATCCGCCGCCGGTCCGACGCCGACGTGGCGGCGGCCCGTCCCGAGCCCGCCGATGCCGATGCGGCGTCGGTGGAGCCCCGGTGAGGGACGTGCGGCTCAAGGTCTTCAGCGGATCGGCCAACCCGGCGCTGGCCGAGGAAGTCGCCGAGCTGTTGGACGTCCCGCTGGGCGAGATGGAGGTGTTCCGGTTCGCCGACGGCGAGGTGAGCGTGCGCATCGCCGAGAGCGTGCGCGGCGAGGACGTGTTCGTGATCCAGCCCACGTCGCCGCCGGTCAACGAGCACCTGCTGGAGTTGCTGGTGATCCTGGACGCGCTGCGCCGGGCCTCGGCCGCCCGCGTGACGGCGGTGATCCCCTACTTCGGCTACGCGCGCCAGGATCGCAAGACGAAGCCCCGGGAGCCCATCACGGCCAAGCTCGTGGCGAACCTGCTGGTGGCGGCCGGGGCCCAGCGCATCCTGGCCGTGGACCTCCACGCCGGCCAGCTGTGGGGCTTCTTCGACATTCCCCTGGACCACCTGCCCTCGCGCCTGCTGCTGGCCCAGTACGTCCGCGCCAAGGGGTTGCGCAACGTGGTGGTGGTCTCGCCCGACATCGGCGGGGTGGCCCGGGCGCGCGAGTTCGCCGCGGAGCTGGGGGCCCCGATCGCCATCATCGACAAGCGGCGGGACCGCCCCAACCAGGTCAAGGAAGTGACCCATGTCATCGGCAAGGTCTACCGGCGGACGGCGATCCTGGTCGATGACATCGTGGACACCGCGGGGACGCTGACCATGGCGGCCCAGGCGCTGGTGGCGCGGGGCGTGGAGAGCGTCTACGCGTGCTGCGCCCACGCGCTCCTGTCGGGCCCGGCGGCGCAGCGCATCGCCCAGAGCCCGATCCAGGAGCTGGTGGTGACCAACACGGTGCCGGTCTCGGCGACCAAACGGCTGGACCGCATCCGGGTGGTCTCCATCGCCCCAATCCTGGCCGAGGCGATCCGCCGGATCCACGAGGACCGCTCGGTCAGCGAGCTGTTCAGTCCCTTCGCCGCGCTCCCGCAGCCCGTCCCCCTGCGCATGGTCTGATGGCCGTCCCCCTCCTCCTGGCCCTGGTGGCCCTGCTCGTCACCAACGCCCTGACGCCCGGGGTCCGCCGCCTGGCGCGACGGGTGGGCGCCATCGACTACCCGGGGGGGCGCCGGATCAACGTCCGGCCGACGCCGCGGCTGGGCGGGGTCGCGATCTACCTGGGCTTCGTGGCCGCCGCGCTGCTGGCCATGGTGCTGACGCGGCCGATCGAGCTGGTCCAGGGCGAAGGGGGCGTGTTCCTGCGGATTCCCATCGTCCTGCGCACCGATCGGGCCCTGGTGGGCATCATGCTGGGGGGCACGTTCCTGCTGGCCGTCGGCATCTACGACGACCTGCGGGGCCTGCACCCGGCGCTGAAGTTCGCGGCCATGGTCGCGGCCGCCGCGGTGCTGATCCCCTTTGGGTTGGCCACGCAGTTCGTGACGCACCCGCTGACGGGCCGGACCGTGGCGATCGGGGCCTGGGGCGCGGTGTTCACCGTGGTGTGGGTCGTGGCCGTGGTGAACGTCATCAACTTCATCGACGGCGTCGACGGGCTCGCCGCCGGCATCGTGGCCATCGCCGGCACGACGCTGTTGCTGGTGGCGGCCCACAAGCGGGACGTCGTGGCCACGTCGTTGGCCGCCGGGCTGGTGGGCGCGGCCCTGGGGTTCCTGCGCCACAACTTCAACCCGGCCCGGATCTTCATGGGCGACTCGGGCTCGATGTTCCTGGGCTACGTGCTGGGGAGCCTGGCGGTGATGGGGCTGTACAAGTCGTACACGGCCATCTCGCTGCTGGTCCCGATCCTGGCCCTGGGCGTGCCCATCGCCGACGCGGCGTTCGCCATCGTGCGGCGCGCCCGCACCGGGCGGCCGATCTACCTGCCGGACCGCGGTCACCTGCACCACCAGCTGCTCGACCGCGGGCTGACGCAGCGACAGACCGTGGTGCTCCTCTACCTGGTCAGCGCAGCGCTGGGCCTGGGCGCGCTGGCGCTGGCCGACATCAACCGCACCACCGCGGTGGTCACCCTGGGCATCGTCACCGTCGTCCTCGTCGTCGGCATCCGGCAGATGCGGCTGCTGGCGCGTTGATGGGCGCACGCCTGCCCATCATGACCATCTTCGGCACCCGCCCCGAGGCGGTGAAGCTGGCGCCCGTGATCGCGCGCCTGCGCGCCAGCGACGACTTCGTCCCCCAGGTGGTCGTCACCGCCCAGCACCGCGAGATGCTCGACCAGGTGCTCCGCCTCTTTGGCATCGTCCCCGACCGGGACCTGGACATCATGCGGCCGGAGCAGTCGCTGTTCGACATCACCGCCCGGGCCGTCGCCGGGCTGGATCCCGTGCTCCGCGAGCTGCGCCCGGCCATGGTGCTGGTGCAGGGCGACGCGTCCTCGACGTTCCTGGGGGCACTGGCCGCGTTCTACCACCGCGTGCCCGTCGGCCACGTGGAGGCCGGCCTGCGCACCCACGACAAGTACCAGCCCTTCCCCGAGGAGATGAACCGCCGGCTGACGACGGTGCTGGCGGACCTGCACTTCGCGCCGACCCCGCAGGCCCGGGACAACCTGCTGCGCGAAGGCGTCCCGCCCGACCGGATCGTGGTCACCGGGAACACCGTGATCGACGCGCTGCTGGAGGTGCGCCGCCGCCCCGACCTGCCGTGGCCGCCCGGCCTGCCGGCGCTGGACGGGTACCGGATGCTGCTGGTCACGACGCACCGGCGGGAGAACTGGGGGGAGCCGCTCCGGCAGATCTACCTGGCCCTGCTCGACCTGCTGGAACGCTTCCCCGACGTCGCGGTGGTCTTCTCGGTGCACCGCAACCCCGCGGTCCGCCGCGTCGCCGCGGAGGTCCTGGCCGGGCATCCGCGCGCACACCTCATCGAGCCGCCCGACTACGCCCCGTTCGTCCGGTTGATGGCGGACGCGTACCTGATCCTCACGGACTCCGGCGGCGTGCAGGAAGAGGCGCCGGCGCTGGGCACGCCGGTGCTGGTGCTGCGCGAGGTCACCGAGCGCCCCGAGGGCGTCGCCGCCGGCACGGTGGAGCTCGTGGGCACCGCGCGGGCGCGGATCGTGGAGCGCGCCAGCCGGCTGCTGGCCGACCCGGCGGCGCGCGCCGCCATGGCCCGGGCGCGCAACCCCTACGGTGACGGGCAGGCCGCCCGCCGCATCGTCGATGCCCTGCGCTTCGCGTTCGGACGGGTACCGGCGCGGCCGGACGAGTTCGTCCCGTGAACCACGAAGCCCGCACCGCCGTATGCTATAATCGAACACGCGTTGCGCGCTGCGGCGGTCCGTGTGGCATCGGCCGCCGCGGACGGGAGACGCATGACGACGTCGGCGAGGTCGTGGCTCGCGCTCGCGGTCACCGTGGTCGTGCTCGGCACCGGGATCGTGCCGGGCACCTTGGTCGATGCCGCCCCCCGGCTGGTGGACGTCCGGGCCACGCTGCGCGGTGAGGTGCTCGCCGAGGGGCTGGCCCAGGTCGGCGACCAGGTGAGCGAGGGCGATCCTCTGGTGTACGTGCGCACGCAGATCGGCCGGGCGGTGGCGGCCCGCGCGCCCGTGGACGGCCGGGTGGTGGAGGTGCTGGTCCGCCCCGGGATGGAGATTCGGGAACTCGGCGCCGTCGTCGCGCGGCTGGAGCCCCGGTAGGCAGTGCCCCGTCGGCCGCGCATCCCACCGGTGGTCGGCCGGCCGTCCGTTCCGTTGCGAGGATCTGCAGGGCAGCATCGGGCTCCGTGGGTGGAGAGGGGGCGAGGTGTGAACGTCCGTCCGAGCATCCTGGTGCTGGTCGTGCTGCTGACGCTTCCCGGCGCGCCGGTGGCGAACGCCGCCCCGACGCTGCCGCCCATCCTGCCCATCGAGCAGGTGCGGCCCGGCATGCGCGGGGTCGGCAAGACCGTCATCGCCGGCCAGCGCGTCGACGAGTTCCAGTTCGAGGTCCTCGACATCCTCCGGGGAGCCGGCGGGCCCATCACGTCCGACCGCATGATCCTCTTTCGCATGAGCGGACCGCTGGTCCAGCGCACGGGCGGGAGCGCGGCGGGCATGAGCGGCAGCCCCCTGTACATCAACGGCCGGCTCGTCGGTGCCCTGTCCGCCTCGTTCATCTGGCAGACCCCGCGCCGCGACATCGCGCTGGCCACGCCCATCGCCGACATGCTGACGCTCCTCGAGCGCCCGGCCCGGCATCCCCGCGGCGCCACGCTGTACCGCGCCTCGCGGCCGTTCGTGGTCGACGGCCGGTTCTACGACCGCGTGCTCGTGGCGCCGGCGCGGGAAGCCGGGCGGCTGGCGGGCCGGCAGCCCGGCCTGGCCGTCGCCGCGCCGGCCGTGGCCGCCTACGCGCTGGGTCTGAGCCCCCGCGCTGCCCGGTTGCTGGCCGACATCGTCCGGCCCCAGGGACTGGAGATCCTCCAGGGCTACGCGGGCAAGGGGACGTTCGCCGCGCAGCCCGTGGTGGCGGGCAGCACGGTCGGCGTGGAGGAAGTGCGGGGCGACGTCGAGTTCGGGGGGATCTGCACGGTCACCGTACGGGTGGGCGACCGCATCGTCGCCTGCGGCCACCCCTGGGCGAACCTGGGCGACGTCGAGTACGTCCTGACCGCCGCCGAGGTCATCGCCGTGGTCAACACGCTGGAGCGGCCGTTCAAGGTGGGCAACCTGGGTGAGGTGATCGGCGTCGTCGAGCAGGACCGCGGCACCGGCATCGCCGCCACCCTGGGCGTGTTGCCGCGCCTGTTCAACCTGCGGGTGGTGGTGACCGACGTCGACAGCGGCGCCCGCGTGCAGCTTGGCGCGCAGATGGTGCGCCGGCGCGACATGGCCCGGGCGCTGGCGCCCCTGGTGGCGCTGTCGGCGGTGGAGCGAGCGCGCAATCAGGCGGCCGGTGAGGGGACCGCGACGGTCCGGCTGACCCTGCGCGCGCGGGGCCTGGACCGGCCCATCGTGCGCGAGAACATGTTCTACAGCACGCGGGACATCGCCACCGCGTCGGTGCTCGACGTGCTGGACGCCATGGAGCTCGCCTTCTACAACGAGCTGCGCCGGCTCGAACCCTACGACCTGACCGTCGAGATCTCGCTGACCCGACGGCGGCAGTCCGCCTCGATCGTGGACGTCGCAGCCGCCTCGCGCGAGGTGAGCCCCGGGGGGACGCTGCGCGTCCGCGTGCGCCTGCACCCCTACCTGGCCGAGCGGCCGGTCACGCGCGTGATCGAGGTACCCGTCCCCGCCGACTTCCCGCGGGGCCCCGCGGTGGTCGTCGTGCGGTCCGCGGGCGTGGACGAACCCGGGGTGCCGGTGGAGGCCCGGCTGTCGGGGGCGTTGCAGGCCGAGCCGGTCCCCTGGGGCGTGAGTTCCCTGGAGGAGGCGCTGCGGCTGTTCGCGGAGTTCGGCCGCAACACCGACATCCTGGTGCGCATCCTGCCGTTCGGGCTACCCGCCACGCAGCTGGAGTTCACCAAGTTCGACGTCCCGGCGGCCCGCTTCGATCGGACGGAGTGGGTGATCCAGGGGTCGGCGTCGATCCCGATCCTTGTGCGGTAGGGCTGGCTGCGCCCGAGGATGGCGCGGGCGCGGCAGGAGGCGGGGCGTCGAAAGACGAGCTGACCGTGCACGAGCGGGGGAGAGAGGACCATGAGGCGGTGGACGATGCTCGCGCTGGCGGCGCTGCTGGGCACCGCGCTGACCACGCCGGCCGCCCCGGCGCCGGCCCCCGCCGGCTGGCTGCCGCTGGCGGCCATCCGGCCGGGCATGCGGGGTGTGGCGCGCACCGTCGTCCGCGGGGTCACGGTGGAGACCTTCGACGTGGAGGCGCTGGCGGTGGTGCCGGGCGCGGGACCCGCGGGTGACCTGATCCTGGTCCGGGCCTCGGGACCGCTGATCGCACGGACCGGCGGGATCGCCGCGGGCATGAGCGGCAGCCCGGTGTACTTCGGCGGCAGGCTGGCGGGCGCGATCGGCTTCGGGTGGACGTTCGCCGACCACACGCTGGGCCTGGTCACGCCCATCGAGGCCATGCGGGGCGCGCTGCCCTCATCGCGCGACCGGCGGACGTCCGCTGCGGCGTCGTCGGGCCCGTGGACGCTCCCGGCGCCGGTGCACCTCGGCGGCCGGCGCATCGCGCGCGTGGCGGTGACTTCGACCGCTGCGGCCCGCCGGGAGCCTGCGGGGAGTGACCTGGCGGTGATGGCACCGCTCGCGCGGCCGCTCCTGGTCTCGGGCATGAGCACGCGCGCCGCGGCCCTGCTGGAGGAGGCCCTGGGGCCTGCGGGGGTCCAGCCGGTGCAGGGGGCAGCCGGCGGATCGACCGACGTCCGACCGGTGCTGGAGCCGGGGAGCGCGGTCGGCGTGCAGTTGATCCGCGGCGACCTCAACGTGGTCGCCATCGGCACCCTGACCTACCGCGACGGCGACCGGATCCTGGCGTTCGGGCACCCGGTCCTCAACCGCGGCGAGAGCGCCTACCTGCTGACGTCGGCGGTGATCCACGGCGTGGTGCAGAGCGCGTCGTTCCCCTTTAAGATCGGCTCGGCGGGCGCGCCGGTGGGCGTCGTCACGCAGGACCGGCGGGCCGGCGTGGGCGGCGTCGTCGGCCGGTTGCCGCCCATAGTCGGCGTGCGGGTGTCGGTGCGAGACGGCGACCGGGGGCACCGGGCGACGTTGGGGACCCAGGTGGTGGCGGATCCGCAGCTGGGGCCGGTGCTCGTGCTGGTCTCGGCGCTGGACGTCGTCGACCGGGCGCTCGACCGCGTCGGGGAGGGCACGGCACGCGTGCGGCTGAGCCTGCGTGGCCGCGGGCTGGAGGCCCCGATCGTCCGGGAGAACGTCTTCTACCACCCGCGGGACATCGGGTCGGCCGCCATGCTGGAGTTGCCTGAGGCGCTGCGGCTGTTGTTCGCCAACGAGTTCGTGCGCACCGCCCCCGTGGACGTGACCGTGGAGGCCGAGGTCACGAAGGCCAGGCAGACCGCGGCCGTGGTCGAGGCCGACCTCAGCCGGCCGCGGCTGCGCCGGGGTGGCGGCGCCACCGTACGTATCACGCTTCGACCGTTCCAGGGCGAGCCCGTGGTGCGCGAGGTGGACCTGGCGGTGCCCGCGCAGTTCCCGACCGGCCCGGCCACGGTGCTGGTCCGCGCCGGTGGGCGTCCGGTCCCCGAGGGTGGGCTGCCCGCGGCGCTCTTGAGCGAGCCGGTCGAGATCGCGGGGACGTCGGCGGCCGAGCAACTGGCCGCGTTCGCCGATCGCGACCGCAACACCGACGTGGTGGTGGAGCTGGTGCCCGGCCCGGCGCGGTTCCCCGACAGCACCGGCGGGGTTGCGCCGCGCACGGCGAAGGTGCGCGTGCCGACGCCATGGGTCGTGCGCGGCCGCGTGCAGCTGGCGACCGCCGTGGACGGCCCGTAGCGGGCCTCTGCGCCCGTGGCGCGCCCCGGCACGACGGTCGCGGGTAGGATCTGGCAAGCGTCCGGAGCACCCCAGACCCGGGAGGGCTGACAGGAGCAACGCGGTCCACCATGCGACGGCCATCCTCGCCCCTCATCGCCGCAGCCCTCGTCGTGCTCCTGAGCGGGGCCGGCCTGCTCGCCTGGACCGCGGCAGCGCTGCCGCAGCGCGCCCGCGAGGCGGCCGTCGTGGCCGCGTCGACGCTGATCGGCCAGTCCGTGCGCATCGGGCGGATCAGGGGCGATCCCTGGCGCGGCATCGTGCTGGAAGACGTGACCCTGGCGGGAGGAGCCGCTGCCGGCGACACGCCGCTGCTCGTCGCACGGCGCGTGACGGTGCGGCTCGATGTCGGCGTGCTGCTCCGCGCCCTCTGGCACCGCCGCAGCCCCGCGTCCAGCATCGTGGAGCTCCTGCTGGAGGAACCGGTCCTCGCGCTCGCGCGCGACGCCGCCGGGCGCTGGAACCTGGACGGCCTGGGGCAGCTGGCGGGGCGGCCCGGTGACGGGCCGGCGTTTCGCGGGCGGCTCATCGTGCTGCACGGGACCGTGCGGCTCACCGACCGGTACCCGCTGCGGCCGCACGTCTTCGGGGCGCGCTTCGACGACGTCAACGCCACGGTCGACGTCTCCGCGGGATCCCGGGTGCGCCTGCGCGTCTCGTTCGTCGAGGTGCGCGACGGGCGCCGGACGGCCGGGCGGCTGACGGGCGTCCACCTGCCCGCCAGCGGGCACCTGGACCTCACCCTCGACGTGCACGGCGGCGACCTGGCAGCCTGGGGCGGCTACGTGCTCGGCACACGCGCGCTCCGCATCACCGGCGGGACGTTCGATGCCACCCTCCAGATCGTGCGGGCACCGGCCGGCCGCGGGAGCGCCACGGACGTGTGGGGTCGCGTCACGGTGCGCGACGGCGCAGCCCGCGTCCCCGCCAGGGGCGCGGTGTTGCAGGGCGTCGCCGGCGTGCTCGCGGTGCAGAACCGGCGCGTGGCGTTCGACGACCTGCGGGGCACGCTGAACGGCACGCCGCTGTCGGCGCGCGGCGAGGTGAGCTTCACCGGCGAGCCGTACCTCGACGTGGCCGTGCGCTCCCCGCGTGCCGACCTCGGGACGGTGCGGCGCGTGGTCTTCCCGCGCGCCGGGGTGCAGGTGCGCGGGGTGGCGGCTGGCAGCGTCCGCATCGTGGGGCCGGCCAGCGCGCCGCGCCTGGCCGGTCGGGTCGATACGGCGACGGGCGAGGTGGCCCGGCGGACGTTCGCCCGGGCGTCGGGAACGTTCGAGACCTACGGATCCCTGGTGACCGTGCGCGAGGCGACAGCAGCCGTCGCCGGCGGCGCCGTGCGGGGCGAGGCATGGTGGCGGCTGGACGCGCCGCAGTTCCAGGTGGCGGCGCGCCTCGACGATGCTGATGCCGGCGCGCTCGGCCGGTGGGTGTCGCGGCCCCTGCCGGTGACCCGCGGACGGATCAGCGGGCAGATCGTCGCGCTGGGACGTCCTGGAGGACTGGACGTGGCGGCGAGGGCGCGGGTGGACGCGGCGCGCGTGCAGGGCGGCGGGATCGACGCCGCGATCGACGCGCTGCGCGGCGTCGTCCGCTACCAGGGCGGCACGCTCTACCTCGAGCACGCGGCCGCGGGCACCGGGCCCGCGTGGGCGCTCGGGCACGGCCTGCTGGGCCCCGACGGCAGGCTGGCGCTGCGGGCGGTCGCCGACGGGCTGGAGCTCGCGTCGTTGCCGGGTCTGCGCCTGCCCGCGGCCATCGCCGGCACGGCGGCGTTCTCCGGCCGCGTGGACGGGACACTGGCAGCCTGGGAGATCGCCGGCGACGCGCTGGTGCGCCGGGGGCGGGTGCTCGGGCTCGAGGTGGACGAGGCGAGCGGACGCGTGCACGTGCGCCCCGGTCAGATCAGGCTGGAGCAGGTGGACGCCCGGGCCGGCCGGGCACGGTACCAAATCGACGGCACCGTCACCTGGGCGTCTCCCGCGCGCCTGGACCTCACCATCGGAGCCGAGCGGGCGCCGGCCGACGTGCTCGCGCGACTGTGGGGGGCACCGGTGGAGATGCGCGGTCGCGTCGACGGCCAGGTGCGCCTTACCGGTGCTGCCGAGCGTCCTGCAGCAGAGGGCCGCCTCGTCCTGCGCGAGGCCGTGGTGCACGGGCAGGCGGTGGACCGCGCGGAAGGGACCTTCCGCTGGGACGGCACGCGCCTCGAGCTGGACCAGGCATGGCTGACCCGGCGTTCCTCCCGCCTGGAACTCGCAGGGACCGTCGATCGGCGCAGGGGGGTCGACCTGACCCTGTCGGCGCGGAACCTCGCGCTGCGCGACCTGGCCCTCCCGCGCCTGGCGGGCAGTCGGCTGGATGGTCACGTGGACCTCACCGGGACCCTGCGCGGGCGCCCCGATGCCCCGGAGATGACCGTTGCGGTGCAGTCCGGCGATCTGTCGATCAACGGCATCCGCTTCGACGATGCGGAGGGAGCGGTGGGCTGGAGCGGGCGCGCCCTGCGCCTGGCGCCCCTGCGCCTGCGTCGCGCTGCCGAGACCTACCGCCTGGACGGCGCGATCGCCTTCGGGCCGGAGTCCACGATCGGGTTGACGGCCGACGTGGCGCACGGTCGGCTCACGACGTTGCTCGGACTGGGCAACGTGCGGGTCGGCGCACCGGTCGACGCCACGATCACCGGGACCGCCGAGGTGCAGGGCGCGCTGGGGAACCCCGACGCGCGGTTCAATGTCACGATCGACGAGGGCCACATCGGGGACCACCGGCTCACAGACGGCTCGGTAGACCTGACGCTGCGCGACGGCGTGGTGACGATCGACCGCTTTCTGCTGCGGCCGGCCCAGGGGACCGTGGCGATGCAGGGACGGTTGCACCTGCGCGGCGCCAGCGCCCTGGAGGTGACCGGCGCCGGGCTGTCCCTGGACCTGCTGCGGCCCCTGCTCGGGCTGCGCCGCCCGCTGCGGGGGCGGTGGGACTTCACGGTGCAGCTCGACGGGCCGCTCGCGGCACCCGAGATCGGGTTCTCCCAGGAGATCACCGGCGGGGGCGTCGAGGGTGCCACCTTCGACCGGCTGGTCGCCAACGCCTACTACCGGGACGGGCTGCTCCAGGTCCCGCAGGCGTTCCTCGTGCAGGACGGCCACCGGTTGCGGGCTGCGGGCGCGATCCCGTTCAACCCCGCCCTGCTGCGGTTCGACGCACAGCGGCCCATGGAGTTTCGGTTCTGGCTGGCAGACGCCAACATGGGCCTGCTGCGGCTGCTCACCGACCGCGTGGAGGAAGCCACCGGCGCGGTCGAGGGCGAGGTGCGGGTCGGTGGGACCGTCGCCGCGCCGGAGGTGACCGGAGGGCTGCGCGTGCGTGACGGCCGGGTGCGGGTGCGCGGCCTGCGCACCCCGATCGAGGCGATCCGCCTCGATGCGCGGTTCGACGGCACCACGATCCAGCTGGCGGAGGCGTCGGCGCGCCTGGGCAGCGGCACCGCGGAGGTGCAGGGCGCGCTGCGCCTGGTACCGTCCCCCGGCGGAGGCCTGATCCTGGCGGTCGGCGAGGACGCGCCGCTGGTCGTGCAGGGCCGCGACCTGCGGCTCGCGGTGCCTCCGGTCGTGGACGCGCTGGCGACCGGCCAGCTGCGTCTGTGGGGCACGCTGGGCGATCCGCGCCGCCCGCCGACCGCGAGCGGGCAGGTCACGCTCGCCAGCGGTACGGTGGCGGTGGCTGCAGGGCCGCCCGGCGCACCGGCGGCCGCGCCCCTGGTCTTTCGGGCCGTGCGGCTCGAGGTCGGCCGCGACCTGGCCGTGCAGGCCGGCGGCTTGCGGTTCGATCTGCAGCCCGGTGGTGCCGTGCTGCTCGGCGGCACCCTGCGCGCCCCCACCCTCGACGGCACGATCGGCGCCCGGGAGGGCAAGCTGGTCGCCCTGGGCACGACGTTCGACCTGATCGAGGCCACAGCGGTGTTCCAGCCACACCTGGGCCTCCTGCCGCACGTGACGGCCACGGCCGAGACGCAGATCGGCGCGACCCACGTGACGCTGGCGGTGCGCGGCGTGCCGCCAGAGGGGCTGACGCTGGATCTGCGGTCCGACCCGGAGATGTCCCGCCAGGAGATCGTGGCCCTGCTGGGACGCCAGGCCGGCATGGCACGCCTGCTGGAAGGCGATCTGGAGGGCGCGCTGCGGGCGGCCATCAGCCGCCGCCTGTTCGGCGGTGCCACCGGCACGGTGGGCCGCGCCCTGGGCTTGAGCGAGCTGGCGCTGGAGTACGACTTCCAGGGCCCGCTGGCGCTGCGGGCCGGCAAGCTGCTGGCGGGCCGCTGGTACGTCACCCTGGAGGCGACGTTTGCGGAGCAGACGCGCTACCTCTGGGGGCTGGAGTACCGCTTCGCGCCCGGATGGCGGGTGACCGCGCGGGTCGGCTCCGACGGGAGCCGCGAAGCGCTGCTGTGGTACACCGTGCGGTTCTGACGGTCCGACCAGGAGTTCGCAGCGGCGGACCGAAACCTCTTCCGACCGGCAGGATGGCCGGGCGGTGCGCGCATGCTGGCCGACTACCTGCACGAGCTGCAACAGGTGGCGTTGCTGGCTCCCGCCGAGGAGGCGGCCCTGTGGCGTGCCTACCGTCGCCGGGGCGAACGCGCCGCGCGCCAGCGCCTCATCGAGGCCTACCAGCCCCTGGTCTTCAAGATCGTCATGCGCCTGCGGCCGCCCGAGCCCCTGGTGATGGACCTGATCCAGGAAGGGCTGGTGGGCCTGATCGAGGCGGTGGAGCGCTTCGACCCGGAGCGGGGCGTGCGGTTCCCCACGTTCGCCGCGTACCGGATCCGGGGTCGCGCGTTGAACGCGCTGGACCGCGCGCGGCCGGCCCTCTCCCTCGACCAGCTCGCAGGGGAGGACGTGGCGGCGCTGTGGCGACTGGTCGATGCGTCCGCCACATCGGCGCTGGAGGACGTCGAGGACCGCGCGCTGGCGCAGGCGGCGGCGCGGGTGCTGGCCCAGTTGCCACCGCGTGAGCGGCTCGTGCTGGCTGCCGTGATCGGCGCGGGGGAACCGCGGCAGCTCGCCCGCGACCTGCACATCAGCCTGTCGCACTTCTACCGGTTGCAGAAGCAGGCGGTCGGGCGGCTGCGTGCCATGCTGGGCCTGCACGGCGTGCACCGACCGCAGCGCGTCCCTGGATACTAGAGGTGGGAAGACGGGTGCGTCCCGGGGGGATGGGCATGGACGACCGACGCGCCACGCAGGCCGTGCGCATCGCGTCCGCCGCCGACTGGCTGGCACGCGCGCGCCACGGCGTGGAGCAGGGCGATCCGCGACGCGGGCTGCTGGCGCTGCTGCTCGCGGAAGCGGAGGTCCGCCGCGCCACCGAGGTGGGGCTCGCCCAGGTGCTGCCGCGCCGGCGGACGGGAGACGGCGGGCTGCTGCTGGCGGCGAGCGTGGGTGCGGTGCTGGCGGCAGGTG
>CAZGNA010000051.1:0-15975 GCA_964526945.1 uncultured bacterium | reverse complement strand
CGGCCCAGATGCCGCGCGAGCGCGGCGCCGCCCGTCTGTCCCCGCTGGTGCAACGCCTGGCCCGCGAGCACGGCATACCCCTCAGCGTGCTGGAAACCCTGCCCGGCTCCGGCGCCGGCGGTCGGGTGACCAAGGACGACGTCCTGCGCTACGTGGCCCAGCGGGCCGCAGGCGGCGTGGCACCCCCCGGAGTCGGTCCTACGCCTGCAGCGCCGCCGGGCCCCGCAGCCCCGGAGGTCCTTGCGGCAGCGCCGGGTCCTGCCGGACCGCCGGCCCCTGGGGTCCCGACGCCCCCACCAGCGCCGTCGGCACCCGCGCCAGATGCTGCCGCCGGCGTCGCGCCCGCCGCTCCCCAGGACCGGTTGCTCAAGCTCACGCCGATCCGCCGGACCATCGCCCAGCGCATGGCCCAGAGCAAGCGCGAGATCCCGCACGCCTACGGCGTGATCGAGGTGGACATGAGCGCCGTGGTGGCGTGGCGCGAGGCCCACAAGGACGCCTGGCGGCGCGAGGGGATCCCGCTGACCTACACGGCCTTCTTCATCAAGGCCGCCACCGACGCCCTGCGCGCCCACCCGGTGGTGAACGCCACCTGGACCGAGGACGGCATTCTGCTGCGCGGGGCGATCAACATCGGGGTGGGCATCGCCGTGGAGGACGGGCTCGTGGTGCCGGTGCTGCATGGGGCCGACCGCCTCAGCCTGCGGGGCATCGCCGCCGCCCTCGACGACCTGACCCGGCGGGCGCGCGCGGGCCAGCTCACGCTGGACGACATCCAGGGCGGCACCTTCACCATCACCAACCCCGGGGTCTTCGGCTCGATCTGGTCGATGCCGATCATCGTCCCGGGCCAGGCGGCGATCCTGGCCACCGATGCCATCGTCAAACGGCCGGTGGTGCGGGACGACGCCATCGCCATCCGCCCCATCATGCACCTGGGGCTCGCGTTCGACCACCGCGTCTTCGACGGCGCGGTGTGCATGCAGTTCCTCCAGTACCTGAAGAGCTGGCTGGAGGGGTTCCGCGATGCCGGTTGACGCCGTCCCCCGCCCCGCGTGGCTGAAGGTCCGCCTGCCGGGGGGCCCCGACTACGCCGAGCTGGTGGGCATCATGCGCGCACAGCAGATGCACACCGTCTGCGAGGAGGCCCGCTGCCCCAACATCGGCGAGTGCTGGGGCCGGCGCACCGCCACCTTCCTGATCCTGGGGAACGTCTGCACGCGCCGCTGCGGCTACTGCGCCGTGGCCCACGGGCTGCCCACCGAGCTCGACCGCGCGGAACCGGCCCGCCTGGCCGCAGCGGTGGCGGCCATGGGCCTGCGCCACGCCGTCGTCACCTCGGTCACCCGCGACGACCTGGCCGACGGCGGCGCGGCGATCTACGCCGAGACGATCCGGCAGATCCACCGGCGCGTGCCGGCCTGCACCGTCGAGGTGCTCGTGCCCGACTTCAAGGGCGACCCCGAGGCGCTGCGCGTGGTGCTGGACGCCAACCCCGAGATCCTGGGGCACAACATCGAGGCCCCGCGGCGCATCTTCGCGATCGTGCGCCCGGGCGGCGACTACGACCGGTCGCTGGAGCTGCTGCGCCGCGTCAAGGAGTGGGGCTACACCTCGTTCACCAAGAGCAGCATCATCCTGGGCATGGGCGAGACGGTCGATGAGGTCCTCGCGACGATGGACGACCTGCGGGCCGTCGACGTGGACGTGCTCACGCTGGGCCAGTACCTGCGCCCGGGCCCGGAGTTTCATCCCATCGACCGGTACTACACGCCCGAGGAGTTCGCCTGGCTGCGCGAGGAAGGCCTGCGCCGCGGGTTCCGTTACGTCGAGGCCGGGCCGCTGGTGCGTTCCTCGTACCGTGCCGACGTCCAGGCGCAGGCCGTGCGTGCCTACCGGGCGCGCCTGAGGGCGGTGCCGGCAGCCGACTAGGTTCAGGTGTTCCTCCTGGCGCTGCGGGGTCCTGGCCTTCTGCGAAGATCTTCTCGCCTCGGCATAGCCGGGACGAGGTCGGAGTGCTCCTGCGCCGGCGCCTGCCGGCCCTCCACGGGCGACTTCCCCCTCCGACGGGTGGTCCTGTTCGGCTCCTATACGAGAGGAAACTACACGGTCTTCAGTGACATCGACGTGCTGGCGGTCTCCGCGGGCCATCCCCGGGACGACGCGTTCGCCCTCACCGTGAAGACCCTGGCCCTGCGGGGTCTGCAAGCCCACGTGCTCAGCGAGGAGGAGCTCCACCAGATCCAGCCGGTCTGGGATACGGATGCTGCAGGAGGGCGTGGAGGTGTGGCCTGCGGGACGGAGCGGGACGTGAGCATGGCCATGGTGGTGTCACGTCCGGAGCGCCGGGGTGGCCGAGGCGCCCTCGTCCGGGAGGACCGTCGGTGAAGAGGGAGCAGCGCACTGCCGTCTTGGTTGCGGCCATGGTGCTCGTCCAGGGCGCCGACAACGCTCCCCTGAGGCCGGCGAACGCGCAACCTTCGGTTGCGCGCGACACCATCAGAACCCTCAACCATGGCAACCGTGCTCGTTCCTATGTTGTACACATCCCGCCGGAGTATCATCCAACGGTCCCCACTGCCGTCGTTCTGGTTTTTCATGGCGGCCTGAGCAATGCCCACACCGTACAGCAGACCACCAGGATGAATACCGTATCCGACGCGAAAGGCTTCGTCGTGGTCTATCCGAACGGCACGGGGAGGTTCAGCGACCGGTTGCTCACGTGGAATGGCGGTCGCTGTTGCGGATATGCAGCAGAACGAAACGTCGACGATGTGGGTTTCGTGAACGCATTGCTGGATGATGTGGAGAGGGTCGTCAACGTGGACCGTCGGCGTATTTACGCGACAGGGATTTCCAACGGCGCCCTCATGGCCTACCGCTTGGCGTGCGAACTATCCGACCGCATTGCGGCAATCGGACCGGTGGCCGGGACACAGACTATTGAGTCCTGCGCGCCCGGCCGGCCCGTGCCAGTGCTCCATATACACGGGGATCGGGACGCACATGTGCCCTACCACGGCGGTGTGGGAGTCGGACCTTCTGGCGTGAGGTTTACCTCCGTGGGCGAGACCATCGCATTCTGGGTTCGGCGAAACGGGTGTGTCCCCACGGCGCGGATCACGCAAACGGGCAACATCCGCCATACCATTTACAGCCCGTGCGACCAGCATGCCACCGTGCGGCTGATCACCGTGATCGGTGGTGGGCATGCCTGGCCTGGAGGTGAACCAGCATGGAGGGGCGGCGACGTGCCCACGCAGGAGCTACATGCCAGTGGGGTCCTGTGGGACTTCTTCGCCGCGCATCCGAAGCCATGAGCAGGGGCACGGCAACACCGCCCAACGCGTGCTTGCGCCTGACGCCGCTCCTCCTGCGCTTCGCGGCGCAGGCGGAGCGCAAGTCGTGCGGCCGCCCACGGAACGAGCCATGAAGCTCGTTGTGATGTTGGCAGTCGTCCTGCTTTCCGTGGTGCGTGCCTGGGCTCCTGGGAGTCTCAGTGCGCCCCGACCCACAGGTCGGAACCCATTCGGCGTGATGCTACCGTCTCGGCTCGTCCGCGCGCCCCAGGGCATGCAGGTGGCGCACGAACTGGGAGCCGCGTACTTCCGTCCCGCTTCGATCTTTCTGGATCAGTGGGACGGAACCTGCCCGGAGTGCGCGATCGCCCTGAAAGCCGGGTTGCGCCTCGTCCTCACCGTCCGCAACAACGGCCGGGGGCAAGCCACCTCCCCGCCCAGGGACCTGGCCGCCTATCGACGCACCTTGCGCCAGGTGCTGGACGCATACCGCCCGGCGGTGCTTGTGGTGGAGAACGAGGAGAACTCGGCCCTGTTCTACACGGGCACACCGGAGGAGTACGCCGTCGAGCTAAGAGCCGCCTGCGAGGTGGCGCACCAGCAGGGTATCCCCTGTACCAACGGAGGGCTGGTCAGCGCGCTGGTGGCCCTCCTGGTGTATGACCATTACCTGTCCAGTGGACAAGCCGCAGCCGCCCATGACTTCGCCGCCAGGGCTCTTGGACTGGAGGGGCGCCGGCAACTGAACTCTCCCAGGGCGTTCGAGCAGATTCGCAAGGGCAAAGCGCTTCTCTCCTCCTACCGTGCCGCCGGTGCGGACTACGTGAACTTCCACTGGTACATCGCCGATCCCCGTGCGCTGGGGGACGCGGTGGCGTTTCTGAGAGCACAGACGGGCCTGCCGGCCCTTACGAACGAGATCGGCCAGCACAACGACGATCCCAACCAGACGACGGCCATCATGGGCAAAGTAGTCGAGTTGAACCTGCCCATCGCGGTGTGGTTCAGCGTCGATGCACCGAAGGCGCGGGCGTTGGTCAACAGCGACGGCACGCTGCGACCCACCGGCCAGGCCTTCCGACGCTTTGTCGCGGCCACGTTCAGATGACCCCCAGTGCCGCAGACGGCCTGACAAGCGCTCCCAGCCGACCGGTACGAGGACGCCTCGGCACGCCCTCCCACGGCTAGGTGCGGGTGCAGGGCGACGCGCGGGTGGGGGAGGAGGTGAGACCGTTGACCTCCCGTCGGGCGCGGCCTCACTCGCGCGCAGCGAGGCGTGTGACCACCAGGCCTTTCAGCTTGGGCGCGCCGTCATCGGTTGCAATTTCACCTGGAAGTCACGCCAGAATCCGTCCAGGCGATGATCGTGCACGGTCGGGCGGAGTTGGTGTCGTCGAGGTACGTCCAGTCTGCAGCAAAGATGCTTGCCGCCCCGCCTGCGCGGTGCCACACGGTCAACCGCCTCATGGCGGACGTGCGCACGTACCTGGCGGCGGATCGCTAACGGGACGCGCGCCGCGTCCCCAGGCGCGCCGCCCGGGCCCGGCGCATCAGCGGGGCTGGCGGGCCAGTTCCTTCTCCTTCTTCTCCATGATGGCCGAGGAGTGGCCGGGGAACACCGAGGCGTGCGGGTCGAGGTAGGCCGCGGCGTTGTTCACCGCCGTGGCCGCCTCGCCAAACCCCGTGGCGATCAACTTCAGCTTCCCCGGGAACGTGGTGATGTCGCCGGCCGCGTACACGCCCGGCAGGTTGGTCTCCATCTTGGTGTTGACGACGATGGCGTCGCCCTCCAGCTGCAGCCCCCACTGGGCGATGGGCCCCAGGTTGGAGACCAGCCCGAGGAACGCCAGCACGGCGTCAACCCGCAGCACTTCTTCCTGCCCGGTGCGGTTGTTGACGATCACCGCCTCCTCGACGTGCGGGTCGCCCCGCAGTGCCCGCAGCTCGTAGAACAGCTTGACGGTGATCGGCGACTCGAACAGCTTCCTCACGCTGTCGGCGTGGGCGCGGAAGCCGTCGCGGCGGTGGATGAGCGTGATGCTCCTGGCGTAGGGGAGCAGGTTCAGCGCCCAGTCCAGGGCCGAGTCGCCGCCCCCGACCACCAGGAGGGTCTTGTCGCGGAACTCCTCCTTGCGCCGCACGGCGAAGTAGAGCCCGCGGCCCTCGTAGCGGTCGAGTTCGGGACGCCGGTAGGTCTTGGGGGTGAAGGCGCCGATGCCCGCCGTGATGATCACCACCCGGCTCCGGTGACGACCCAGGGTGGTCCCGAGCTCGATGATCCCATCGGGCCCCCGCTGCAGCGTGCGGACCTCCTCGTTCAGGCAGACGGTGGGTCCGTACTGCATCGCCTGCTCCACGAGGTTCGCCACCAGGTCCTTCCCCAGGATCTTGGGGAAGCCGGCCACGTCGTAGATGTACTTGTCCGGGTAGAGCGCGGTGATCTGGCCGCCCAGATCGGGCTGGCTGTCGATCAGCTTGGTCCGGAAGCCGCGGAACCCGGCGTAGTAGGCGGCGAAGAGGCCGGTGGGCCCGGCACCGATGATGGTGACGTCGTAGAGCTCGTGGGCCTGCGTCTCGTCCATGCACGCCTCCGCTTCCTCGGGTCCTGTGCCGACCGCTGCCCCGAGGTGGTCGTGCCCCATTGTACCCGTTTCTTGACACGAATTCCCACCCGTGCCAGTGTTAGGACGAACCCGGTGTGGTCGTGCGCCACCGGTGCGCCGGCAGCGCGTTGCTGGCGCGGGACGACCCGGACGTCGCCCGGTCCGGACGCGCCCCGCACGCCGGGGCGTCGCCGCCCGGGAATAGGGGTGGCCGGGCGGTCGTCGGGAACGACGGGGGAGGAGCATGGCGGTCCAGACGCAGCGCGGCGCCACGCCGCTGTTGACCAAGGAGCAGCTGACCCGCTACTCGCGGCAGATCATCCTCGAGGAGCTGGGGGTGGCGGGGCAGCGCAAGCTGCTGGACAGCAAGGTGCTGGTCGTGGGCGCCGGCGGGCTGGGGTCGCCGTCGGCGCTCTACCTGGCGGCGGCCGGGGTGGGGACGCTGGGCATCGTCGACGGCGATCGCGTGGACCTGTCGAACCTGCACCGGCAGATCCTCCACTTCACGCACGACGTCGGTCGGCCCAAGACGCAGTCGGCGCAGCGGACCCTGGAGGACGTCAACCCCGACGTCACGGTCGTGCCGTACCAGACCACCCTCACCTCGGAGAACGCCCTGGAGATCGTCCGAGACTACGACGTGGTCGTCAACGGCAGCGACAACTTCCCCACGCGCTACCTGGTCAACGACGCGTGCGTCCTGCTGCGCAAGCCCCTGGTGGACGCCAGCATTCTGAAGTGGGAAGGCCAGGCCACGGTCTTCCTGCCCGGGCGGGGCTGCTACCGGTGCCTGTTCCCGACCCCCCCACCGCCGGGGTCGGTGCCGTCGTGCGCCGAGGGCGGCATCGTGGGCGCCGTGGCCGGCTACATGGGGACGCTGCAGGCCATCGAGGCCATCAAGATCCTGCTGGGGGTCGGCGAGACCCTGGCCAACCGGCTGCTGCTCTTCGATGCGTTGCAGGGCGAGGTGCGGACGCTGCGGTGGACGCGCAACCCTGCCTGCCCGGCGTGCGGCGACCACCCCACGATCACCGCGCTGATCGACTACGAGCAGTTCTGCGGCCTGCCGGGGCGCCAGCACGCGCCTGCGGCGACCGAGGAGGGAGTGCCGGCCGTCGATCCCGAGGAGGCCTACCGCCTGGTGGCGGAGGGCGCGCAGCTGATCGACGTGCGCGAGCCGTGGGAGTGGGCGATGGTGCGGATCCCGGGCGCCGTGCTGATTCCCATGGGCGAGGTGCTGCAGCGCACCTCCGAGATCGACCCCAACCGCCCGGTGGTGGTGCAGTGCGCCACCGGCGCGCGCAGCGCGAAGGTGACCGAACTGCTGCGCCAGGCCGGGTACGCCCGCGCGTACAACCTGGCCGGCGGCATCGTGGCCTGGCAGAACCGCCAGTTGCCGGTCGAGACGGGCGACGGACGGCGGTAACCGGGTCGGCGGCCAGACGGCCGGGCGGTCAGGAGAGCCCGGGCGTCACGGGCCGGACGCCATGCGACAGGCGATCTTGCGCGGGCCGCGCGCCCTGGATCTCGCCGAGGTGCCGATCCCCGTGCCGGGCCCGGGCGAAGTCGTCGTGCGCGTGCGCGCGGCGCTGACCTGCGGGACCGACCTCAAGACCTTTCGCCGCGGGCATCCCCGTCTGCCGTTCGGCCCCTTCGGCCATGAGGCCGCCGGCGACGTCGCGGCGGTCGGCGAGGGGGTGCGCCACGTCGTGCCCGGCCAGGCCGTGGTCTTCGTGCCCACGGCGCCCTGCGGTGCGTGCGCCCCCTGCCAGCGCGGCCGCGAGAACCTGTGCGCCCGTCTCTTCGACGCTGTCGCCCTGGGCGCGTACGCCGACGCGATTCGCCTGCCCGCGCGTGTGGTCGCGCGGCACCTGTTCCCCAAGCCCGGCGGACTTGGCTACGCCGAGGCCGCGTGCCTGGAGCCCCTGGCGTGCGTCGTCCACGGCTGGCGCCGCCTGGGCGCGGTCACCGGCCCGGTGGCGGTGGTCGGCGTCGGGCCGATCGGCCTGCTGTTCGTGCAGGTGGCGGCGGGCCGTGGGCTCGACGTGGTGGCCATCGGCCGCCGACCGGAGGGGCTTGCGCGAGCCCGGGCCTGCGGGGCCACCGGTGTGCTCGACGCATCGGGGGTCGACGACGTGGGCGAGGCGTTGCGCGCGCTGTGCGGGCCCGAGGGTCCGGAGGTGCTGGTCGAAGCCACCGGGGCGCAGGCCGTGTGGGAGGCTGCGCCGGGGTGGGTGGCGCCCGGTGGACGCGTGCTGCTCTTCGGCGGTCTGGCCGGTGGCAGCCGTCCGACGTTCGACGCCGCGCGGCTGCACTACAGCGAAGTGGACCTGATCGGCGCGTTCCACTACACGACGGCCGACGTCCGGCAGGCCCTGGACCTGCTGGCGGCGGGGAAGATCCGCCCAAAGCCGCTGATCGCGTCCTGGCGGCCCCTCAGCGCGATCCGCGAGATCTTCGACGAGCTCGATCACGGGGCCGGTCCCAAGATCGCCGTGCTGCCCGACGGCGCGCCGTGAGCGCGGTGCAGCCCACGACGACCCTGGCCGTGGTCTGGCGAGCGCCCGACGACCTGCGCCTGGAGGAGGTCCCGCTCCCGGCGCTGGGCCCGGGCGATGTCCTGCTGCGCATCACAGCGTGCGGACTGTGCCCCGGCGAGACGATGGACTGGTACATGGCGCGCAAGGCGCCGGTCGTCCTCGGTCACGAGGCCGTGGGGGTCGTCGTCGAGGCAGGCCCCGACGCGGCGATCGCCCCGGGCACGCGCCTGTTCGTCCACCACCACGCGGCGTGTCTTGCCTGCGCCGCCTGCCGGCGCGGCGACCACGTGCACTGCGCGGCGTGGGGGCCACGCCGGCTGCTGCCGGGCGGTCTGGCCACCTATGCGGTGGCCCAGGCGGCGGCGCTCGCCACCGATGCGCACGTGGTGCCCGCCGGCCTCGACGACGTCACGGCGACGTTCATCGAACCGCTGGCGTGCGTGGTCAAGTCGTTGCGACGGGCGCGGGTGCGGCCGGGCGCCCGCGTGTTGGTGCTGGGCCTGGGCGTGATGGGGTTGCTGCACCTGCTGGCAGCCCGCCGGCTGGAGCCGGAGGTGCTGATCGGCGCCGATCGCCTGGCCGGCCGCGTCGCCGTCGCCCGGCCCTTCGCCGACGTCGTGCTGGATGTGACCCAGGACGTCCTCCCCGAGGCCGTGCGTGCAGCGACCGGCGGGGAGGGCGCCGACGCGGTGATCGTCGGGCCCGGGGCCATCGACGCGCTGGACGCCGGCGTGGCGTGCGCGGCGCCGGGCGGCACCGTGCTGCTGTTTGCGCCCACGCCACCGGAGGTCCACTGGGCGGTGGCACCCCATGACCTCTTCTTCCGGGAGGTGAGCCTCGTGGCCAGTTACTCGGCAGGACCACCGGACACCCGGGAGGCCCTGGCGCTGTTGACGACCGGGCTGCCGGTGCGGGCGCTCGTGACCCACCGGCTGCCGTTGGCCGAGGCGGCAGCCGGCTACGCGTTGCTGCGCAGGGCAGCGGCGCTCAAGGTGGTGGTCCAGCCGTGACGCCCGGGCCCGGGACGGGGAGCGCGTGCGAGGTGCCGTTCGTCGTCGCCGCCCGACCCGGTGTGGCGCGCTTCGACCCGCGCACGTTCCGCTGGCGGGGGGTGCCCGCCGCCGCCTACAAGGAGCAGACCGGCGGGCCGCTGGCGTGGCGGGACGTGGAGCGGTTCGTGCTGCTGGGCGGCCCGCGTGCGGGGACGGCGTTCGAGCTGCGCTACTTCGAGATCGCCCCTGGCGGGTACTCGTCGTGGGAGCGCCACACCCACGCGCACGCCATCGTGGTGCTGCGGGGCCGCGGCCGCGTGCGCATGGGCCGCCGCGTCGTGCGGGTGCGGCCGTTCGACTTCGTCTTCATTCCCGCCGGAACGCCCCACCAGTTCCGCGCCGACGGTGCCCCGTTCGGGTTCCTCTGTCCGGTGGACGCGGTGCGCGACGCGCCGCGTCCGGCCTCGCGCTTGCACCCGCCGCACCGGCGGGCTACAATGCCAGGGAGAGCACGGGGCCCGAGGGGCAGGAGGCGCACATGATCACCATCACGGCGCAGGCGGCCGAGAAGCTGCAGGAGCTCCTGCGACAGCAGGACGATCCCCAGTTGCGGTTGCGCCTCTTCATCACCCGCGGCGGCTGCCACGGGTTCAGCTACGGGATGGCGTTCGACCGCGAGCGCCGGCCCGACGATCAGGTGGTGGCCCAGCACGGGGTCGAAGTCCTGGTGGACCCGGAGAGCCGCCGGCTCCTCGACGGCGCCCAGATCGACTACGTGCGGTCGATCGCGGGCGAGGGCTTCACGGTGCACAATCCGAACGCCGTCGAGACCTGCGGCTGCGGCCACTCGTTCCGCCACCGCGACGAGGCCGGTGAGCCCGATCCCTGCGACGACGCGGCGCAGGGCTGAGGCGAGGAGGACGTCCATGAGCGCTGGGGTGCAGACCTCCGACCACGACCAGAGCCTGCGCACGCGGGTGGAGCGCGTGCTCGACGCGATCCGCCCCTACGTGCAGGGTGACGGCGGCGACATCGAACTCGTGGACATCACCGACGACGGGATCGTGCAGATCCGGCTGGCGGGCGCCTGCGTGGGGTGCATGTACTCCATGATGACCCTGCAGGCCGGGATCGAGCGGATGCTCAAGCAGGAGATCCCGGAGCTGCGCGCCGTGGAGGCGGTGCCCTTCTAGCCCGCAGGCACCGGCTGTCCGCTCGGGGCCCCGGGGCGTTGCCCGCGCGGGGCCTTTTTGTCGGAGACGACACGGAGGGCGGCAGATGAGCGCACAGGAGACCTCGAGCCAGGTATCGACGGCCACGGCGTGGACCCGCATCCTCCGGAAGCTCGACGACTACCGCTGGGAGATCCCCACCAGCTACAAGCCGGGCATGCGGGTGCCGGGCCTCATCTTCGCCAGCGAGCGCATGCTCCGGCAGATGGGCGAGGAGCAGGCCTTCGAGCAGGTGGCGAACGTGGCCACGCTGCCGGGGATCGTGTGGCGGTCCCTGGCCATGCCCGACGTGCACTGGGGCTACGGCTTCCCCGTGGGCGGCGTCGCGGCCTTCGACGAGGAGGACGGGGTGATCTCGCCCGGCGGGGTGGGCTACGACATCAACTGCGGGGTCCGGCTGATCCGCACCGACCTCACCGAGGACGACGTGCGCCCGCGCCTGGACGAGCTAGTGGACACGCTGTTCCGCACGGTGCCGTCGGGTGTCGGCGTGGGCGGCAAGGTGAAGGTGAGCATGCAGGAGATCGACGATGTGCTGGCGCGCGGCGCCCGGTGGGCTGTGGCCAAGGGCTACGGCACGCCCGACGACCTCGAGGTCATCGAGGCGGGCGGTGCGCTGCCCCAGGCCGACCCCGCCCAGGTCAGCGTCGAGGCCAAGCAGCGGGGCCGCGGGCAGATCGGCACGCTGGGGTCGGGCAACCACTTCCTCGAGGTGCAGGTGGTCGACCAGATCTTCGACCCTGTCGCAGCGCGCGTGATGGGGTTGGAGGAGCCCGGTCAGGTGGTGATCTTCATCCACTCGGGCTCGCGGGGGCTGGGCCACCAGGTGTGCACCGACTACCTGTGGGTCGCCGAGCGGGCCAACCGACAGTACAACATCCGGCTGGTGGACCGGCAGCTGGCCTGCGTGCCGCTGCGCTCGCCCGAAGGCCAGCGGTACTTCGGGGCGATGTGCGCCGCGGCCAACTTCGCGTGGGCCAACCGCCAGCTCATGACGCACTGGGCCCGGGAGAGCTTCCAGCAGGTCTTCGGGAAGCCATGGGAGGCCCTGGGCATGCGGCTGGTCTACGACGTGGCGCACAACATCGCCAAGCTCGAGGAGTACGAGGTCGAGGGCCAGCGCCGGCGCGTGTGTGTGCACCGCAAGGGCGCCACGCGGGCCTTCCCCCCAGGCCACCCGGAGGTACCAGCCCGCTACCGTGCCATTGGCCAGCCGGTGCTCATCCCCGGCGACATGGGCCGGTACTCGTTCGTGCTGGTGGGTGCCCCGGGCGCGATGCAGGAGGCGTTCGGATCCACCTGCCACGGGGCCGGGCGCGTGCTGGGGCGCAAGGCGGCGGTGCGCCAGCTGGCAGGCCGCAACATCGCCGACGAACTGCGCCGGCAGGGGATCGTCGTGCGCGCCCAGGACCCGCACTTGCTGGCCGAGGAGGCCTCGCCGGCCTACAAGGACGTGGCCGACGTCGTGGCGGTCTGCCACGCTGCCGGGCTGAGCCGGCGGGTGGCGCGCCTGCGGCCCGTCGGGGTCATCAAGGGGTAGAGGGCGCGCCAGAGGGGAGTGCGAGCGTGGGCGCGCCTGGACCGGGCCTTGCCACCGACGAGCAGCGGCTGATCGCGCAGACCGTGCGGGCGTTTGCCCGCGACGTGCTGCGGCCGCAGGCTGCCGCCTGGGACCGCGAGGGCCGGTTCCCCACCGAGGTGCTCCCGCAGCTGGCGGACCTGGGGCTGCTGGGGATGATGGTGCCGGCCGTCTACGGCGGGGCAGGCCTTCCCCTCGGCGCGGTCATCGCCGCCATCGAGGCCCTGGCCTGGGGCGACGCCGGCGTGGCGCTGTCGGTGGCCGCCCACAACTCGCTGTGCTGCGGCCACCTCGTGTTGCACGCCAGCGAGGCGCAGAAGCGGCGCTACCTGCCGGGCCTTGCCAGCGGCGCGATGCTGGGCTCGTGGTGCCTGACCGAGCCCGGGGCCGGGAGCGACGCGGCGGCCATCCAGACCCGCGCCCGCCGGGTGGGCGACCGGTGGGTGCTCAACGGCACCAAGGTGTTCGTCACCAACGGGAGCCTGGCGGGGGTCTACGTCGTCATGGCCGTGACCGACCCCGACCGCGGCCGCCGGGGCATCAGCGCCTTCGTCGTGGAGCGCGGGACGCCCGGCCTCGAGATTGGACGCAAGGAGGACAAGCTGGGCGTGCGCAGCAGCGACACCGCCGAAGTGCGCTTCGTCGACTGCGCGCTGCCCGAGGACGCGCTCATCGGGGCCGAGGGCGACGGCTACCGGCAGGCGATGGAGGTGCTCGACCGGGGGCGCATCGGCATCGCGGCCATGGCGGTGGGCCTGGGCCGCGCCGCGCTGGACGCCAGCCTGGAGTACGCGAAGCAGCGCAAGGCCTACGGGAAGCCCATCGCGGAGCTGCAGGCCATTCAGTTCATGCTGGCCGACATGGCGACCGAGCTCGACGCGGCCTGGCTGCTGACCGAACACGCGGCGGCCCTGGCCGACCGCGGCGCGCCACATCGCGCCGAGGCGTCCATGGCCAAACTGTTCGCGTCCGAGGCCGCGGCGCGCGCCACCGCCAGGGCGGTGCAGATCCACGGCGGGTACGGGTTGATCAAGGACTACCCGGTCGAACGGTTCTACCGCGACGTCAAGCTCACCGAGATCGGCGAGGGAACCAGCGAGGTGCAGCGCGCCATCATCGCCCGGGAGGTCCTGCGGCGCCTGGGAGGCGGCGGATGACGGCGTCGGCGTTTCGGGCGCGCCTGGCGCAGGGCCCCCTGCTGGCCGACGGCGCCATGGGCACGATGCTCTACGCCCGCGGGGTGCCCTTCGACCAGTGCTTCGACGCCGTCAACCTCACCGATCCCGCGCTGGTGGGCGCGATCCACCGGGCCTACGTCGATGCGGGCGCCGAGCTCCTGGAGACCAATACGTTCGGCGCCAACCGGGTGAAGCTGGCAGCCCACGGGCTCGCCGACCGCGCCGCCGAGATCAACGCCGCGGGGGTGGCCCTCGCCCGGGCCGCCGCCGGGACGGCCGGCCGTCCGGTGTGGGTGGCGGGGTCGATGGGGCCCCTGGGCCGGCCGCTGGCGCCTCTGGGGACGGTGACCGTCGAGGAGGCGGCCGAGATCTTCAGCGCGCAGGCGCAGGCGCTGGCCCAGGCCGGGGCCGACGTGCTGGTGCTCGAGACGTTCGCCGACCTGCGGGAGCTGGAGACCGCGGTGCGGGCCGCACAGGCCGTCACCGACCTGCCCATCGTCGCCGAGATGACCTTCGGGCCCGATGGCCGGACGCTGCTCGGGCACACGCCCGAGGAGGTCGTCGCCCGGCTCGAGGCCCTGGGCGTGACGGCCCTGGGTGCCAACTGCAGCGTGGGGCCGTACGGCATCGTCGAGGTCCTCGAGCGCATGGCCGCCGTGGCCCACACGCCGCTGGCCGCGATGCCCAACGCGGGCCTGCCCGCGGTCGTCGGCGGACGCCTGGCGTACGTGGCCTCGCCGGCCTACATGGCCGAGCACGCGCGAGCGCTGGTCGAGCTGGGCGTGGCGATCGTGGGGGGCTGCTGCGGGACCACGCCGGAGCACATCGCGGCCATGGGCGAGGCCATCCGCGGCCGGGCGGCGGGCCCGCGTCCGCGGGCGACCGTACGCCCCGCGCCGCCCCCGCCGCCGGCGCCCCCACCGGAGCCCCGGAGCTCGCTCGCGCAGCGGCTGGGCAAGCGGTTCGTCGTGACGGTGGAGGTGACGCCGCCCCGCGGCGCGTACGACGCCGAGGCCCTGGAGCACTGCCGGCAGCTGCGTGCGGCCGGCGTGGACGCCATCGACGTGGCCGACAACCCCATGGCCCGGTTGCGCATGAGCCCCTGGGCCATGGCCGCCCGCATCGAGCGTGAGGTCGGCGTCGAGACCATCCTGCACTTCACCACCCGCGACCGCAACCTGGTCCGCCTGCAGTCCGACCTGCTGGCCGTCCACGCGCTGGGCATCCGCACGCTGCTGGTCCTGCGGGGCGATCTCCCGCAGACCGGCGACTATCCCCGCGCCACGGCCGTCGCCGACGTGCAGCCCTCGGGCCTGGTGCGCCTGATCAAAGGGTTCAACAGCGGCCAGGACGTTGCCGGCAACTCGATCGGCACGCCCACCAGCTTCCTGGTCGGGGTCGCGCTCAACATGGCCGCACGGGATCTCGACCGCGAGCTGCGGGCGCTGGACCGCAAGCTCGCCGCGGGCGCCGACTTCGTCTGCACCATGCCCATCTTCGAGCCCGAGACCCTGGACCGGTTCCTGGCCCGCGTGGGAGCCCCCCCGGTGCCGATGCTGGTGGGCGTGCTGCCGCTGCACAGCGCCCGCCACGCCGAGTTCCTCCACAACGAGCTGCCGGGCATGGTCGTCCCCGAGGCGATCCGCGCGCACATGCGGCAGGCGAAGGACGGGCGCGAGGCCGGCATGCGCCTGGCGCGCGAGCTGCTGGCCGCGCTGCGTCCGCGCGTGGCGGGCGTCTACCTCGTGCCGTCGTTTGGCCGCTATGACCGCGTGGTCGAGCTGATCGCCGAGGTGCGGGCGGCGTCTCCGGCGCGGTAGGCGAGGCGGCGTGCGCGGGCGCAGACTGGGCGCTGTCGGCCGGCGGGCCGTGGTCGCTGGGGTCGGGTAGCCGCCGTGTCGCGCGAGGTCGGCGTCGAGGGACACCGCCGGATCCGGGCGCCGGTGCACCGCGTCTGGCAGTTGCTGGCCCGGCTCGAGTCCCTCCCGCGGTACTCCTCGCTGTGGATGGCCGCCGACGTGCTGGAGCGGTCGGGGAGCACGGCGCTGGTGGAGTTCCGCGGGTTCCTGGGCGGGCTGCCCGTGACCTCGGTGCAGCGGGTGACGCTGCGGGCGCCTACCCGGCTCGAGTTCCGCCAGGTGCGGGGCGAACTGCTGCGGCTGTCGGGGAGCCTGACGCTGCAGGAGGTCGACGGCGAGACCGAGGTCACCTACCAGATCGCCATCGAGCCGGGCATCCCATTGTTCACCGAGACCTCGGTGCTGCAGATCCTGGCCGCGCACGTCGACGTGTTGCTGGCGCGCCTGAAGGCCACCGCCGAGCGCGACCTGGTGCGCGTCGTCGTGCGCCGGCGCGCAGCAGGGCAGGGCACTGGCGCGGTGGCCGGCCTGCCGCTGGAGGCCCAGGCCGACGAGGAGGAGGGCGGCGCGCAGCCCGCTGCAGCGGTCGGCGAGGGTGCAGGTGGCGAGGAGGAAACGCCCGGCCCGCCCCAGACCGCGGACGCCGTGCCCGCTGCGTCCGCTGGCACAAGACCGCGCGGCCCGGAGGACCGA
>CAZGNA010000050.1:0-16116 GCA_964526945.1 uncultured bacterium | reverse complement strand
CGGCTTGCGGCCGCGGGGGCGCGCCTGGCCGACGCGGCGCAGCGCTGGGGCGCCGGCACGGCGGGCACAGGAGTACCCGCGGGCGCTCCCGGGTCTCCGGACCTCGCCGCGCACGTCGGCACGCCAGCCCACCTGGACGTCGCCCGGCGCATCGCCGAGGCCGCGGTCACGCTGGTCCGTGATCCCGCACGCAGGCTGCCGCTCCGCGGGAGGGTCGCCGTCGTGGCGCTTGGGGGGCGCTCAGGCCCGACGGAGCCTGTCGACGGGTTCTGGCCCGAGGTCGATGCTGCCCTGCGTCGCCACGGCGCGGACGCGGTCGAGCGGCCGCCAGACGCCCGCGACCTGTCCGCGTTCGACCGGGTGGTCGCGGTCACGTGGGGGCGCGGGACGCCCGAGGCCCGCGCTGTCGAAGCATGGCGGGCGTTGCACCGTCGCGTCGGCGACCGCCTGGTGGTCGTGGCCGCCGGCGATCCCTACGAGCTGGCTGCCGCGCCGCCCGACGCGGCCTGCGTGGCCACCTACGGCCCAGACCCGTTCAGCATCGACGCTGCGGCGCAGGTGCTGCTGGGGCGCCGTCCGGCCCGCGGGCGCCTGCCGGTCACGCTGCCCCGGGCCACGCCGTGACCGCCCCGGTGGCGTCGTGCACGCCTGCGGGCGGTCGTACCAGCGGCCGCCGTCGCCGCCCAGGGAAGTGAGCGCCCTGGTGGCGCCGTGAACACCCGCAGGGATCCCGGGGTCGGGGGCGGGTGGGCGGTCCAAGCCGGGGACCGATGGACTGGCCCGGCTGGGCGCCGGTGCGTTTCCCCTGCTGGCCGCCGCTGGGCCATCCGGGCCGGGCGCCTGCTGCGGCCCGACGGGTTGAGCGGCCCCGGGATCGTGGAGATCGAGGACGACCGGATCGCCGCCGTCACTGAGGGCGACCGGCCCGGGCCGGCGCTCGATGCTTCCGAGGACCTGGTGGCGCCCGGGTTCGTCGACCTTCAGGTCAACGGCGCTGCCGGCTGCGACTTTCTGCACCCCACACCGGAGGGGTTCGCTGCCGCCTCTGCGCACCTGCTGCGCACGGGCACCGTCGCCTACCTGCCGACCCTCGTCTCGGCGCCGCACGACCAGCTGCAGCGGGCCCTGGCGTTCTTCGCCGCACGCATGCACGACCCCGCGTGCGCGCCGCGCGTCGCGGGCGTGCACCTCGAGGGCCCCTTCCTGTCACGCGCGCGCCCTGGCGCGCATCCCGTCGAGCATCTCCAGCCCCCTTCCATCTCGTTCATCGGCCGCCTGCTCGACGAGTTTCGGGGGGTCGTGCGCTTGGTCACGCTGGCCCCGGAACTCGGTGGCGCGCTGGAGGTCATCGACTTCCTCGCACGCCGCGGGGTCCTCGTCGCGGTGGGGCATACCGACGCGACGTTCGCCCAGGCCTGGGCGGCCTTCGAGCGGGGCGCGCGGCTGGCGACCCACCTGTTCAACGCGATGCGGCCGCTGCACCATCGCGAGCCCGGTGTGGTGGGGGCGGCCCTGGCGCATCCCGAGGTCACCTGCACGGTCATCGCCGACCTGGTGCACCTGCACCCGGCGGTGCTCGCTCACGTGATCGCGGCCAAGACGCCGGCGCGCGTGGTGCTCGTGACCGACGCGGTCGCGGCGGCAGGCACGGCGGGCGGTACGGCCACGCTGGGCGACCGCGCGGTCGTCGTGCGTGACGGCGCGCCGCGCCTGCCCGACGGGACGCTGGCCGGCAGCGTGCTCACCATGGACGCGGCCGTGCGGCACGTGTGCGCGCTTGGCGTCGACCTGGCCGACGCGTTGCGCATGGCCTCCGTCACGCCGGGGGCACTGTTGGGGCGTCCCCCCGGTCTGGTCCCGGGCGCGCCCGCGGACCTGGTCGTGCTGGATGCCAGTCTGCGGGTTCGGGCGACGATCGTGGGCGGGCGCCTCCTCTGGCAGTCGCCCCGGCAGTCCCCGTAGAGGCGGCGGTCGTCACCGCAGGAACAGCTGGAGCGCCGCGGCGTAGGGAGCGGAGCGGGCCGCGGCGAATCCCGGGGTGCCCGGCGGAAAGGAGACCGCATGGGGCCCGCGCGGCCGGGTCCTGCGCGGCCGGGTCCTACGCGGCCGGGCGATGAGAGGTCGGCTGCAGCAATGACCGATCGTGAGGTGGCCGGCCGTCGCGGTCGCCCGGAGCGATGGTCGGCCAGAGCGATGGCCGGCCGTCGCGGCGGTCGCCCGGAGCGATGGTCGGTCAGAGCAATGGTCGGCCAGAGCAATGGGCGCTCGGAGCAATGGTCGGCCGGAGGATGGCCGATCGTCGCGCTGGACGACGGGCCGATGGGGGAGCCGGAGAGGCACCGATGGAGGCGTTGAAACACCGGATCCGGACCGAGGGCCGCAACCTCGGGCGCGGCATCCTCAAAGTCGACGGCTTCATCAACCACCAGGTCGACCCCGTCCTCATGCACGCCTGCGGCCAGGAGCTGGCGCGCCGCTTCGCCGCCGCTGGTGCCACCAAGGTGCTCACCGCCGAGATCTCGGGCATCGCGCCGGCGTTCTGCACCGCCCTCGTCCTGGGCGTGCCCGTGATCTACGCCCGCAAGCAGCGGCCGGCGACGATGCCGCACGAGGTCTACCTGACCCTGGCGCCCTCCCACACCAAGGGCCTGCACGTCGAGCTGATCGTCTCGCCCGAGTTCCTGGCGCCTGGCGACCGCGTGCTGATCGTCGACGACTTCCTGGCCACGGGGCAGACGATCCAGGGGCTGGCGCGCATCGTGCAGGCGGCGCGGGCGCATCTGGTGGGGATCGGGGTGGTCATCGAGAAGACCTTCGAGGGCGGCCGCACGCTGCTGGAGCCTCTGGGCGTGCCCATCGAGGCCCTGGCCCGCGTGGTGGACATGCGCGACGGGAAGATCGTGGTTGCCGACTGACGGAGGCCCCGCGCCGTGCAGCGCTACCTGGCCCGCCGCGCGCTCGTCACCCTGCCGATCCTGCTGGGGATCACGGTGTTGAGCTACCTCATCATGTCGCTCACGCCCGGGGACCCCGTGACCATGCTCATCAACCCCAGCATGAGCGAGGCCGACATCGAGATCAAACGCCGCGCGCTGGGCCTCGACCAGCCCGTCTACGTGCGCTACGTCAAGTGGCTCGGCGAGCTGCTGCAGGGCAACCTGGGCTACTCGTTCAGCAGCGGCGCGCCCGTGGCCCGGCGAATCGGTGAGCGCCTCGGGCCCACGCTCCTGCTGACCGGCACGGCGCTGGCGCTGTCCTACCTCATCGCCGTGCCCACGGGCGTCCTGGTGGCGGTGCGGCGCTACACCTGGATCGACTACCTGGCCACGTTCCTGGCGTTCCTGGGCATCAGCCTGCCCACGTTCTTCCTGGGCCTGGCGGGCATCTACGTGTTCGCGCTGCGGCTGCGGTGGCTGCCCACCGGCGGCACGATGACCCTGGGCGGGGAGGGCGGCGTGCTGGACCTGCTCTGGCACCTGGTGCTGCCCGCCTCGGTGCTGGCCGTGGCCGGCGCCGGCGCGCTCATGCGCTACGTGCGGTCCAGCATGCTGGAGGTGCTGGGGCAGGACTACGTGCGCACCGCGCGTGCCAAGGGGCTGGCCGAGGGGCTGGTGCTGCGCCGGCATGCGCTGCGCAACGCGCTGATTCCGGTCGTCACCCTGGCCGGCCTGCAGCTGCCGGCCCTGCTGGCCGGCGCCGTGATCACCGAACAGATCTTCGAGTGGCCGGGGATGGGGCGGCTCACCATCGAGGCCATCAACCAGCGCGACTACCCGGTGCTGATGGGCATCACGCTGATCACCGCGCTGCTGGTGGCCGCCGGCAACCTGCTGGCCGACCTCGCCTACGCCTACATCGACCCGCGCATTCACTACGACTGAGGCGCCATGGCCGATACGCTGTCCAAGGTCCGGTCGCTGGCTGCCGCCTCCCGGCAGGCGCCGCGGGCCCAGGGGTTCTGGCACCTGGCGCTCCGTCGCTTCCTGCGCCACCGCATGGCGGTCGCCGGCCTGGCGGTGTTCACCGCCGTGGCGGTGATGGCCCTGGCCGCGCCCGTCCTGGCGCCGCACAGTCCCACGGCGATCGACGCCACCGCGTTCCAGGCGGCGCCCTCGGCCCGCCATCCGCTGGGCACCGACAGCGTGGGGCGCGACGTCCTCAGCCGGCTGATCTACGCGGCGCGGGTCTCCCTCGCGGTGGGCGTGCTGGCGGTGGGGATGTACGTCGTCATCGGCACCGCGGTGGGCGCCATCGCGGGCTACGCCGGCGGCACGGTGGACCTGCTGCTCAGCCGCGTGATGGACGTGGTGCTCTCGTTCCCGCCGCTCATCATCATCCTGTTCGCCGTCAGCGTCGTCGGGCGCCCCAGCCTGTGGAACGTGATCGTGGTGCTGGGCCTGCTGGGCTGGCCGCCGGTGGCGCGCCTGGTGCGCGGCCAGGTCCTGACGCTGCGCCAGCAGGAGTTCGTGCTGGCGGCCCGGGCCTGCGGGGCGGACGACCGGCTCGTCGTGATCCGCCACCTGCTCCCCAACGCCATGGCGCCGGTGCTGGTGGCGGCCACGTTCGGCACGGCCAACGCCATCCTGGTGGAGGCCGCGCTGTCGTTCCTGGGGCTGGGGGTGCAGCCGCCGACCCCGTCGTGGGGGAACATGCTCACCGACGCCCAGTCGCTGACGGTACTCGAGCGGATGCCGTGGCTGTGGCTGCCGCCGGGCTTCATGATCCTGATCTCGGTGCTGGCCATCAACTTCGTGGGCGACGGCCTGCGGGACGCCCTCGACCCCGGCCTACGCCTGTAGGGATGGCGCGGACGACGGGCGAGGCGTTCGCCAGACGGGCTACCCCCGGGCCTACGCCTGTAGGGATGGCGCGACCCTGGTGGCCGTGGAGCGCGCGCGGGGTTCACCCCCGACCTGCGCCTGGCGGCCCTGGCGGCCATGGAGGGCACGCCGCTCACCCCGGCCTGCACCTGGAGGGATGGCGCCGGGAGGAGGTGCTGGCGGTGCGGCTGTAGGCGAGGGCCCGTGGTCCGACCCGGGCGCTCACCTCGGGGCGGGCCGCCCCCCCCCCGGGCGCGTTGGGTCCCGACGGGCCCGCAGGAGATCGGCATGCTGACCGCGTAGGGTGCTACGACCCACACAAAGGGGGGAATGACCGATGGAGCGCAGACGCGCACGGCTGACAGTCTCGGTCGTGCTGGGGCTGGTGGTGGCGTTGCTGCTGCCCGCCGGCGGGCTGGGAGGCCCGCGGTCGGAGCTCGTGGTCGTCTCGGGGATGTGGAGCCCGCCCAACAACTTCAACCCCATCAACACCGACAGCTGGTACGGGTTCTACCCCATCCGGTTCATGTTCCTGCGCCTGCTCGAGGCGCGGATCGATCAGGACCAGCTCAAGTTCTACCCGGCGCTGGCCAGCCGATGGGAGGCGGCCCCCGACAACCAGACGTTCACCTTCACGCTGCACCCCCGCGCGGCCTGGCACGACGGCAAGCCCGTGACGGCCGACGACGTGCTGTTCACCCTCAACACCATCAGCGACCCGCGCACCGAGACCAACCGGGGCACCGACATCGCCACCATCGCCGGCACCGACGCCCGGGGCAAGCGCGCGCCGGGCGCGCAGCTGGGCGTGCGGATCCTCGGGCCCAACAAGCTCGAGATCAAGACCAAGGCGCCGGTAGACCCCAACCTGTTCTTCGAGCAGCTCGGCACCGGGGTGCCCATGCTGCCCCGACACGTGCTGGGCGACGTGCCGCCCGACCAGTTGAACCGCCATCCGTTCATGATGGCGCCCACGGTGGGCAACGGCCCGTTCAAGTTCGTGCAGTACAAGACCGATCAGTTCATCGAGCTGCTGGCCAACGAGAACTTCCACCTGGGCGCCCCGAAGTACCGGCGGCTGTTCATCCGGATCATCCCGCCCGCGGTCATGCTGGCCCAGATCGAGCGGGGCGAGCTCGACCTCAGCGCGGGCCTGGGGATCGGCGAGGTGCTGATCGAGGACTGGGACCGGGTCAAGCAGATGCCGCACGTGCGGGCGGTTTCGTTCGCTGCGCCGGCGTACCAGTACCTGCTCTACAACTTCCAGCGGCCCTACCTCCAGGACAAGCGGATCCGACGCGCCATCGCCCACGCCGTGAACCGTCCCCTGATCATCAACCAGCTGCTGCGGGGCGAGGCCACGCTGGTGGAGGGGCCGATCGTGCCCATGAGCCCCTACCTCAACAAGAACGTGAAGCCCTGGCCCTACGACCCGGCGCGGGCGCGGGCCCTGCTGCAGGAGGCGGGGTGGGACTTCGGCCGCACGCTCGTCCTGCGCGTCCCCACCGGCAACGTGATCCGCGAGCGGTCGGGGGACATCATCCGGGAGAACCTGGTGGCCGTCGGCATGCGGGTGGAGATCCAGAAGTCCGACTTCCCCACGCACATCGCGGCCCTGCGGCAGGCCAACTACGACCTGGCCCTGGTGGGGTGGGGCGGCACCCTGGATCCGGACGTCTCCTCGCAGTTCCGGACCGGGGCGATCTACAACCTCACGCACCACTCCATCCCCCAGCTCGACCAGCTGCTCGACGAGGGGAAGGCGACCGCCGACCCGACCAGGCGCCGCCAGATCTACTTCCGGTTCCAGGAGGTGTTCGCCGACGAGCTGCCCATCCTGGTGCTGTACTATCCCAACGCCCGCACCGTGGTGGCCAAACGCATGAGCAACGTCCTGCCCAACCAGTCGGGCATCTACGACTTCCAGCCGTACATCTGGATCGCCTCGGTGCAGTAGCACAGCCGGCGTGCTGGGGGGGCGGCGCGCCGGGCGCGCGCCGCCCCCGCGCGTGTCCTGCGGCCCGGTCAGGGAGGGAACCCCGTGGACGACATCCTGCGCTACCTCGACGCCCACTTCGACGCCCACCTGGCGCGCGTCCAGCAGTTCGTCCGCCAGCCCAGCATCAGCGGCGAGGGCACCGGCATGCGCGAGATGGCCGAGCTGGTGGCCGACAGCATTCGCCGCCTGGGCGGAAGGGCCGAGCTCGTGCCCACCGACGGCTGGCCGGTGGTCTACGGCGCGGTGGAGGCCGGGGTGCCCGAGACCCTGCTCCTCTACGGCATGTACGACGTCCAGCCCGTGGAGGGCGAGCAGTGGCTGGTGCCGCCCTTCGCCGGCGGGGTGGTGGACCTGCCCGAGCTGGGGCCCGGCGTCGTGGCCCGCGGCGTCTACAACACCAAAGGGCCGCTCGCCGGGCTGTTCTTCGTGCTCGAGGCCATCCAGACCGTGCGCGGGCGTCTGCCGGTGAACGTCAAGTTCGTGGTGGAGGGGGAGGAGGAGCTCGGCAGCCCCCACCTGCCGCAGTTCGTCCATGCCGCCCGGGACCGCCTGGGCGCCGACGCCACCTACTTCGCCTTCTACAACCAGGACCGCCACGGCAAGCCGATGCTGTGGCTGGGCGTCAAGGGCATCCAGTACTTCGAGATCGCCTGCCGGGGCGGCGCGTGGGGCGGTCCGCGCACCCGCGGGGTGCACGGCAGCAACGCGGTCTGGATCGGCAGCCCGGTCTGGCGGCTGCTGCGCGCGCTGGCCACCATGATGGACGACGACGAGCAGATCCAGATCGAGGGCTTCTACGACGACGTGGCCCCACCGAGCGCCGAGGACGAGGAGTTGCTGGCGGCCCTGGCCCGCACCTTCGACCCGGCCACCGAGCTGTGGATGTGGGACGCCGAGCGGTTCAAGTACGACCTGAGCGGCGCCGACCTGCTGCGCCGCTACCTCTACGATCCCACGCTGAACATCGACGGCATCTGGGGCGGCTATACGGGGCCAGGTACCAAGACCCTGCTGCCCCACGAGGTGCGCGTGAAGATGGACGTGCGCCTGGTGCCCAACATGCAGCCCGAGCGCGTGCGCCAGCGAATCCGTGCGCACCTCGAGCGCATCGGCCGCGGCGACCTGGAGGTGCACTTCTACGACGGGTACCCGCCGGCCAAGACCAGCGTGCGCGCGCCGGTCGTCCAGGCGCTGGTCCGCGCCATCCGGGCGCTGGGCTTCGAACCCGAGATCTGGCCCCACATCGCGGGGTCGGCGCCGTTCTACCTGTTCCGCGAGGTGTTGGGCCAGCCGTTTGCCATGGGCGGCCTGGGCCACGGCGGCCGGCCCCACAGCCCCAACGAGTACGCCACGCTGGACGGGATGCGGCTGTTCGCCCGGTCGGTGGCGCGGTTCCTCTACGAGTACGCGGAGGACGCGGCGCGCTGAGGGACGTCCACACCGCGGCAGGACCGTGTGCCCCCCGGCGAGTCCAGGGCGGCAGGCACGGGCCCGATGGCCTTCGGGCGCCAGCGGTCACCCCAGGGCCAGCGCGATCAGGCCCGCCACCATGCTCCCCGCCGCGGCCAGCCGCCGCGGCGCGTCGCCTTCGGCCAGCACCCTGGTGCCCAGCACCGTGGCCACCAGGATGCTGATCTCGCGCGCTGGTGCCACGTAGCTCACCGGCGTGAACACCATGGCGGTCAGCACCAGGAAGTAGGCCAGCGGCGCCAGCAGCGCGATCCCCACGATCTCCATGCGATGCGCCGCCCAGTGCCCGCGCACCTCGTGCCACCGCGCCAGCGCCACCGGCGCCAGCAGCGCCGCGCAGCCCAGGTTCGAGCCCCAGTCGTACACCAGCGGCGGTACGCCCACCTGCGCCACGCCGTACTTGTCCCACAACGTGTAGGCGGCGATGGTGGCACCGGTGAGCAGGCCGTAGCGCACCGCCCACGGGTTGGTGCCGGCGCGGGCCAGCACGCGCGTCCCGCCCGTGAGCACGAACACCCCGCCGACGATGAGCGCCGCGCCGACCAGTGCCAGGGGTGTCGGGCGCTCGCCCAGCACGGCCATCGCGGCCAGCGTCGCGAGCAGCGGCCCGGTGCCGCGCGCCAGGGGATAGACCAGGGACGGGTCCCCTGTCTGGTAGCCCCGCTGCAGGCTCACGAAGTACACGACGTGCAGCAGTGCCGACCCTGCCATGAAGGCCACGCCCGTGGCGCTCACCGCCGCGCGCTGGACGACCAGCAGCACCGCCACCGCCGGCGTGTAGAGCACGCCCGACAGCAGCGTGAACAGCCACACGAACGGCGCGCCGCCGCCCGCGCGCTTGGCCAGCAGGTTCCAGACCGCGTGGATCGCGGCCGCCGCCAGGATGAGCGCCAGCGCCACCGCGGTCATGCGGGCGGGCGCGCCACGGACGCGTGGTGGGATCGCCGGGTCCACCGGCGGCATGCCCGGCGCGGGCACGTGGCCCGCGGGCCGTGGCAGGATGCGGGCGCGGCGCACGGCAGCGGGCACGGGCTGCTCCGGGTGCTGTTGGTCGGCCCGTGAGCCGCATGGCAGGATGCGGGCGCGGCGCACGGCAGCGGGCACGGGGGCGGCCCCATCGGCGGGATCATGCTCCCTGCCGGAGGTACTGGCGCCGCCCCAGCTCGTAGACGTCCTGCCCGTAGATGTCGTTGGCGACGACCACCGGGAAGGCCTCGACCTCCAGCCGGTAGATCGCCTCCGGCCCGAGGTCGGGGAAGGCCACCACCGCGGCCGCGCGCACCCGCTGTCCGAGCAGTGCTGCGGTGCCTTCCACCGCCGCGAAGTAGACCGCGCGATAGCGGACGAGCGCCGCGCGCACCTCAGGCCCCCGGCGGCCTTTCCCGATCATGCCCCGCAGGCCGGCCACCAGCAGCGCCGGGGTGTAGGGATCCATGCGCGTGGCCGTGGTGGGCCCCGCGGCACCGATCGGCCGCCCCGGGCGCGGCGGGGTCGGTCCGCAGTAGTAGATGACCTGGCCCCGCAGGTCCACCGGCAGCGTCTCGCCGCGGGCCAGCAGGGCCGCCAGGCGCTCGTGGGCGGCGTCGCGCGCGGTGTAGACGACGCCAGAGAGGTGCACGTGGTCGCCAGCGTGCAGACGCGCCACGTCGTCGTCGCCCAGCGGCGTGGTCAGCGCGAAGGTGGCGTGGTGGCCTGCGAAGATCTGCTCGCCGCTCACGGCGTCAGCGCCTTCACAGCTCGATCGTCTTGGCCCGGTGCGAGTGGCAGTCCAGGTTGACCGCCACCGGGAAGCTCGCGATGTGGGTGGCGTGCCCCTCCACGTGCACCGCCAGCGCCGTCACGCTGCCCCCGAACCCTGCCGGACCGATGCCCAGGGCGTTGATGCGTTCCAGCAGGCGGGTCTCCAGCGCCGCCAGCTCCGGGTCGGGCGAGGGCTGCCCCACCGGCCGCAGCAGCGCCCGTTTGGCCAGCAGCGCCGCCTTCTCGAAGGTCCCGCCCAGGCCCACGCCCACCACCACCGGCGGGCTGGCGTTGGGTCCTGCCTGCTCGATGGTCTCCACGACGAACGCCTCCATGCCCTGGCGCCCCGCCGCGGGCGTCAGCATGGCGAGACGGCTCGCGTTGTCGCAGCCCGCGCCCTTGGCGATGACCCCAATGCGTACCCGGTCGCCGGGCACGATGTCGAAGTACACGATCGCCGGCGTGTTGTCGCCCGTGTTCTCGCGGCGCAGCGGGTCGCGCACCACCGAGCGGCGCAGGTAGCCCTCGGCGTAGCCCCGGCGCACCCCCTCCTGGATCGCGTCGGCCAGGCTGCCGCCGACCACCCGCACGTCCTGGCCCAGGTCGACGAAGACCACCGCCTGGCCGGTGTCCTGGCAGAGCGGGTACCACTGCTCCCGCGCCACCCGCGCGTTCTCCAGCAGCTGTTCCAGCACCCGTCGGCCGACCGGCGAGACCTCGGCGTCGCGCGCCCGCGCCAGGGCTGCCAGCATGTCGGGCTGCATCCGGTGGTTGATCTCGATGCACAGGTCGGCGATGGCCCGGGTGATGGTCGTGGTGGTGATGGTGCGCATCGCAGCCCGCGCAGCGTCCGCGGCTACCGGGACTTCCCCGTGGCGTACCGCGTCACCGCGGCCAGGAACGCCACCAGCGACGCCGCCGGCCCCTCCGCCAGCCGTCGGCGTGCGCGGTCGAGGGGGAAGAGCGTCTCGATGCCGCCCACGTTCCGCACGCACGGCTCCCCGGCGGGATCCCAGGCGCCGCCGAGCGTACGCACGATGACCTCGCCAAGGTAGCAGCCGAGGCCATAGGCGAACCGATCGTCCCCGCTGCGCGCGCCCGGCGGGTCGAAGCGCTCGCCGATGAAGCGCTCGAGGGCCGCGACGCTGTCCGCCGAGTAGTCGAGGGCGAGGGCGGGCGCCAGGTCGCGCATCAGCGCCACGAAGGTCGCGGCGTCCCGGGCGCAGCGCGCCTGGCGCGGTCGGTCGGGCTCTGCCGTCGACAGGAGGTAGACCCGGCAGTCCGAGCCGCTGCCGACGCACACGGCGTTGCCGACCACGCAGGCCGAGGTCCAGACCGACGTCGGCGCGGTGAACGCCCAGAGCTGGCGGCCGGTGTGCAACGCCCACGCGGTGAACGTCCCGTCGGAGCACCCCACCAGCAGGACGTCGCCGGCCACGGTGGGTGCGCTGAAGGTGTGGGGTTCGGTGTCGGTGGTCCGGCGCACCCGCCAGCGTTCTGCCCCCGTGTCGGCGTCGAGGACCCGCAGGACGCCATCCTTGCCGCCGAGCACCACGACGCCGGCGGCCACGGCCGGCGAGGCGTCCAGCAGGGCGCGCGCGGTCTCGCAGGTCCACAGCCGCTCGCCCGTGGCCAGGGTCAGCGCGTAGAGCCGGCCGTCGTTGCTGCCGACGTACACGACCTCGGTGTCGCGCGTGGGGCTCACCCCGATGGCGGGCGTCGACAGCACCTCCCCGCCGGTCGCAAACGTCCAGCGCACGTGGCCCGACGCGGCGTCGACGGCGTAGACGCGCCCGTCGCGGCTGCCGCAGACGACCACCCCACGTGCCACGGCGGGCGACGAGTAGAAGCCGCCGCTGGCGCGCACGCGCCAGCGCTCGTGCCCGGTGGCCCGCGCGAGCGCGTACAGGCACCCGCCGCGCTGGCCGGGGCGAGCCCCCCCGCTGCCGACGTAGACGACGTCGTCTGCCACGGCGGGCGACGACGCGATCGGCAACCCCGCCTCGAACCGCCAGCGGACGTCGCCGGTGACGAGGTCGAAGGCGTAGCAGCCGCCGTCCTCGCCCCCGATGTACACCGTGTCTGCGACCACCGCAGGGGACGACGACGTGCCCTGCGGCAGCGTGCGCCGCCAGCGCACCCGGCCCGCCGCGAAGTCGATGGCGTAGACGTGGCGGTCCCGGCCGCCGAAGCACACGACGTCGCCGGCGACCGCCGGCGCGGAGAACACGTTGCCGTGGGTCTCGAACGCCCAGCGCGCCCCGACCAGGCGCAACGGGTTGGGGGCGCGGTAGGTGCCGTCGCGGGCCGTGTTGGCGCGGAACATCACCGGTGCTGCCGAAGCGTCAGCCATTGCGCAGTTCCCTCGCGCGGCGGCGTCGGGTGCATCCGGGGGCCGGGCACCCCACAGGGCGCCCCGCCCGCGCTGTCTGCCCCCTGCGGGGGTGTCGGTCAGGTCTTGGGCGCAGCGTGCCCTATCCCTCCTCGTCTGCGCCCGGGCCGCCCCCGTCCTCGTCCTCGCCCACCCTCAGCGCCCGCGCCGTCGCCACGATGCGCCGGGCCACGCGGACGGTCATCGCGTCGGCCATCTCGCCGTCGACCACCCAGGCGCCGACGGTCTCCCGCGCGGCCGCCTCCAGCACCCGCTTCGCCCAGGCCACGCGCTCGGGCGACGGCGTGAAGACGCGGTTGAGGACCTCGACCTGCTCGGGGTGGATGGCAGCCTTGCCGGCGAAGCCCAGGTCGGCGGCGTCGCGGGCGTCGTCCTCGAGGCCCACCAGGTCGCCCAGGCGGAACCACGGGGTGTCGATGGCGACGACGCCGGCGGCGGCTGCGGCGACAGCGATCACCGACCGCGGGTAGAGCAACGACGCGGGCGTCCGCTGCCCGCCGGTTTCGACCAGCAGGTCGCCGGCCCCGAAGAACAGGCCGATCACCGCCGGGCAGCAGGTGGCGATCTCGACGGCGCGCAGCAGCCCTTGCGCGGTCTCGACGTGCGGGAGCAGGCCGACCCCGGTGCCCTCGAGGGCGCGGGCGACGGCCAGCACGTCGTCGGGGCCCCTGACCTTGGGGATGACGACCACGTCCGGCAACGGGTCGGCAGCGCGCAGCGCGACCAGGTCGTCGTACCCCCAGGGCGAGGCCAGCGCGTTGATGCGCACCAGCCGCTCGCGCGGGGCCAGCGGCAGGTCCCGCAGGGCCTCGCGGACGCCGGCGCGCGCCTCGGCCTTGCGGGTCGGCGCGACGCCGTCTTCCAGGTCGAGGATGACCCCGTCGCAGGGGACGGTGGCCGCCTTCCGCAGCTTCAGCGGCTGATCGGCGGGCACGAAGAGCAGGCTGCGGCGGGGGCGGGCAGCGCCAGCTCCGCTGTGATCCTGGGACGGGCCTCCAGGGCGCATCGTCAGATCACCCCTTCGTCGCGCAGGCGCGCGATCTCCTCGCGGGAGAGCCCGAGCAGGTCGCCGTAGACCGCATCGTTGTGGGCGCCCAGCGGTGGGCCGGCGAAGGCCACCTGCCCCGGCGTGCGGGAGAACTTGGGGATCACGGCCGGCATGGGCACGGCGCCCAGGTCGTCGTCGGGGACGGTCACGATGTCCTCGCGCGCCCGGTAGTGCGGGTCCTCCAGGATGCGGCGCGCGTCGTACACCGGGCCGGCGACAGCCTCGGCGTCGGTGAGCCGCCGGAGGACCTCGTCCAGCGGCCGGGCGCGCATCCACTCCTGGATGATAGCGTCCAGGGCGTCGATGTGGGCGATGCGCGCGGCGTTGGTGGCAAAGCGCGGGTCGGTGACGAGGTCGGGCCGGTCCATGGCGCGGGCCAGCCGCTCGAACGTGCGCTGGCTCGTGGCCGAGACGGCCACCCACGCGCCGTCGCCGGCCTGGTAGAGGTTGCGCGGCGCCGCGCCCGGGAAGCGGTTGCCGGTGCGCTGCTGGACCTCGCCCAGCAGCGCGTACTGGGGCACGAGGGGAATCAGCAGGCGGAACAGCGGCTCGTAGAGGCTGAGGTCGATGACCTGCCCTCGTCCGCCGCCGTGGTCGCGGTGGTGGAGCGCTGCCAGCGCGGCGGCGGCGCCGAGCAGGCCGCACACCTCGTCGGCGAGCGGCATGGGCGGCAGCAGGGGCGGGCCGTCGGGGAACCCCGACAGCGCCACGTACCCGCTCATGGCCTCGGCGATGGTGCCAAACCCCGGCCGATCGCGGTAGGGCCCGGTCTGGCCGAAGCCGGAGATGCGGACGACCACGAGCCGGGGGTTGAGGACCTCCAGGGCCTCGGGCCCCAGGCCCCAGCGCTCGAGGGTGCCCGGCCGGAAGTTCTCGACCAGGACGTCGGCGCGCGCGGCCAGGGCCCGCAGCAACGCCTGGCCGCGGGGGACGCGCAGGTCGAGGGTGATCGACTCCTTGTTGCGCGAGAGGACCTTCCACCACAGCGAGACGCCGTCTTTCACAGGGCCCCAGGCCCGCAGCGGATCGCCGCTGCCCGGTTGCTCGACCTTGATGACCCGGGCGCCGAAGTCGGCGAGCACCGCGGTGGTGGTGCCCCCCGAGACGATGGTCGAGAGGTCCAGCACGAGCAGGCCGTGCAGTGGCGGTGTCGTCATGCGGACTCCGTGGGCGCACAGACGCGCAGAGCATGGTTCTGCCGGGCGCACGCGCACTCCTCGCGCTGCGGCCCGGCGATGCATTGCCAGGTTCCCGGCGTGCGATCGACCGCGCCACGGCGGCCTCGCCTGCAGCAGTCCGGCGCGCACCAACCCGCCCATGCGCTCGCCTCGGGCGGCCGGTCGCGCGGCGCGCCCTCGGAGCACGGTGGCGACCACACCCCGACGTCTCCGGCGGCGCCGCAGCCGCCGGTGGTGCTCCGCCGCGCCGTCCGGTCGCGGGTCGACCACGCGGCGGCGTCTCCAGCAGCACCGCAGGGGTCGTCGCGCGCCACTACGAACTTCCTCACCGGACCCGATGCGTACTGCGCCCGGAGACGCGGACGTCCAGGACAGCGGGCGGCGCGCGGCGCGGCTGGCCGCGCTCTACGCCACGGCCCTGATCCTCACCCATGCCACGGTCGACGCCGGCGCGGGCGCCAAACCGGCGCTGGTCCAGTTCTTCCGGGCGCACCTCGACCTGTCGTACACGGTGCTGGGCGTGATCGTCACGGCCTCGGCGCTGGGCGGCGCCATCGCCCAGGTGCTGTTCGGCCTGCTGGCCGACGCCCACCGGCGGCCATGGACGGCGGCCGCCGGCGGCGCCCTGGCGGCGTTCGGCCTGAGCCTCACGGGGTTCGTCACCAGCGCGGTGACGGCCGCGGTGGCGCTGGGGCTCGTGGCGCTCGGCTCGGCGGCCTTCCACCCCGAGGCCCTGCGCACGATGCACCGGCTGGGCGGCGAGCGCCGCGCGACCGCCATGTCCTACTTCACCGTGGGCGGCAGCGTGGGGTGGGCGCTGGGACCGGCGCTGGTGGGCGCGATCGCCGGGACGTTCGGCCTGGCCGCGATGCGGTGGTGGGTGGTCGGGGCCCTGCCGGTGCCCGTGGCGCTGTGGCTCGCCAGCGTGCGGGTGCTGCCGCAAGCGGCGACGCGCCCCGCAGCCGATGCCGCCGCGGGCGCCGACCGCTGGGGCGACTACCGCACGCTCTTCGCGGTGGTACTGCTGCGGGCCGCCGCGCACCAGTCGCTGACGGTGTTCTACCCCGCCTACCTGATCGACGTGGCGGGGACCAGCCGCACTGCGGCGTCGCTGTCGCTGCTGCTGGTCTCGGGCATCGTGGCCGGCCCGGTGATCGGCCGCCTGGCCGACCGGTGGAGCCGCCGCGGCGTGCTGGTGGCCACCGTGATCCTCTTCGCGCTGCTCACCCTGGTCCTGCCGGCCCTGCGCGGGCCCGTGATGTACGCGGTGCTGTTCCTCGTCGGGGCGCGTCGATGGGCGCGGTGCCGATCACGCTGGTGATGTCGCAGGAGTACCTGCCCCGCCGCACGGGGCTGGGCGGCGGCCTGGTGCTGGCGGCGTCGGGCACCGCCTCGCTGGTGGCGACGCCGTTTGGGGCGCTGGCGGATGCGGCGGGGCTCGCCGCGGTGATCTACGCCTGCGCCGCGGT
>CAZGNA010000049.1:0-16136 GCA_964526945.1 uncultured bacterium | reverse complement strand
CGCTTGCCCCTCGGCCCGGGCGAGACGCTCGACCATCGCCTGGACGCGCGCGAGGGCCGGGAGCGTCGCCGGGATCCCGTCCACCGGGCTGCGGGTGGGTTCCTCGCGACGCTTGAGCTCTTCCCACTGCACCTCGACCTCGCGCGCGGTGCCCAGGCGCAGGTCGCCGAAGACGTGCGGGTGGCGGGCGAGGAGCTTGCGCACCAGACCGTCGACCACGTCGTCGGCCGTGAACGTGCCTGCCTCGCGGCCCAGCTGGCCGTGGAAGACGACCTGGAGCAGCAGGTCCCCGAGCTCCTGTCGCAACGCGGCGGGGTCGTCCCGGGCGATGGCCTCCAGGGCCTCGTGGGCCTCTTCCAGGAGGTAGCGGCCCAGCGTGGCGTGGGTCTGCTGGCGGTCCCAGGGGCACCCCTGGTCGCTGCGCAGGCGCGCCATCACGGCCACGAGGTCGTCGAACCGAAACCGCATCGTCCCTAGAGGCGCGGGAACTGCTCGATCGCGGCCTCCTTGCGCACCCGCGCCAGCCAGGCCTCGAAGGCTTTCTCCCGCTTGGACGCCAGCAGCTCCTGGCGGATCTGCTCTTTCACCTTGGCGAAGTCCGCGGCCTCGGCCGGGCGGACGTCGGTCACCTTGATGATGTGGAAGCCGTACTGGGTCCGGACGGGCCCGCTGACCTGGCCGGGCTTCAGCGCCCACGCCGCGTCCTCGAACTCCTTGACCAGCGTCCCCCGGCTGACGTAGCCGAGGTCACCGCCCTGGGGCGCGCTGCCCGGGTCCTCGGAGTACTGCCGGGCCAGCGCGTCGAAGGCGGCGCCGTCCGCGAGCCGGGCCTGGACGACCTTGATCTTCGCCTGCGCCACGGCCTCCTGGGTCTTGTCGGCGACACGCACCAGGATGTGGCTCACGCGGATCTGCGCGGGCCGGTCATAGAGGCGCCGGTTGCTGTCGAACTGCCGGCGCACCTCGTCGTCGCTCACCGTCACCTGCGCCACGGCCTCGGCCACGCGCTGCTGCGTCAGCTGCACGCGCAGCAGGTCCCGGAGCCCGGTCAGGGTGAGGTGGTTGCGGGCCAGCGCCTGCTCGAACTCCGCCTTGCCGGGAAACCGCTTGACGATCTCGGCCAGCTGCGCCTCGACCTCCTGGTCGGTCGCGGTGAGGTGGCGCTTGCGTGCTTCCTGCATGATGAGGCGCTGGGCCACCATCTGGTCGACGATGATCTTGGTGATCTGCTCCCGTTGCTTCTCGAACTCGGGGGTGGACGGGTCGACCCCGAACTGCGCGGCGGCGCGCCTGACCTCGGCGTCCACCTGGGACCAGTAGATCACCTCGCCGTTCACGCGGACGGCCACGGCTGCGCCCCGCCGTGCCTGGGTCGACAGGTACCAGGCGCCGACACCGGCCGCGCCCACCGCGACCACTACTGCCACGGCCACCGCGACCCTGCGGACTGTCATGCACGCTCCCTCCTTGTGGACAGCGGGTCCAGCATACCGCACGAGGGGCTGCGGGGCCAGCGCACGCCCCCGAATGCGTCCTGGCGGCAGGCTCCGTGGCGGGGACCCGCGCACACACCCCCGGCGGCGCCTACCGCGAGGCCGCGGGCACCGGCGTGGCGCCCGCGCCCACCCACCCCAGCAGCGCCAGGACCTCGCGCAGGCTGGCCGCCTGCTCGGCGAACGTCGTGCCGCCCGTGCGCACCACAAGCCCGACCGCGGTGACCCGCGCCCGGGTGCCCAGCGCCTGCTGCAGCCGTCGCTGGGTGGCGCCATCCAGGTGGCCGGCCGCGGCCAGGCGCACCACGTACTGGTCGCCCTCGCGCGTGATGGCGGCCACGCCTACCTGTCGCACCACGACCCGCACCCGCACCACGTCCAGCAGCGCCTCCACCGGCGGGGACAGCGGCCCCGCCTCGGCCAGCGCGGCGGCGATGTCGTCGACATCGTCCAGGCTGCGCGCAGCGGCCAGCCGCCGGTAGACCCGCAGGCGCTCGCTCTCGTCGGGCAGGAACGTTGCCGGCAGGCGGGCGTCGACGCCCAGCTCCAGGACCGGGTCGCGGGGCTCCTCCACGATCTCGCCCTTCGCTTCCCGGATCGCCTCGTCCAGCAACCGGCAGTAGAGGTCGAAGCCCACCGCGGCGATGTGGCCGTGCTGCTCGGGGCCCAGCAGGTTGCCCGCGCCGCGGATCTCCAGGTCGCGCATCGCAAGCCCCAGCCCCGACCCCAGCTCCACGAACTCGGCCATGGCGCGCAACCGCTGCTCGGCCTCCGGGGTCAGGGGCACGTGGCGCGGGTAGAGCAGGTAGCAGTAGGCCTGACGGTCGGCCCGGCCCACGCGGCCCCGGAGCTGGTACAGCTGCGCCAGGCCCAGCCGGTGTGCGTCCTCGATGATGATGGTGTTGACCCGGGGGATGTCCAGGCCGATCTCGACGATGGTCGTGCACACCAGCACGGCGAAGCGCCCGCCCAGGAAGTCCAGCATGACGGCCTCCAGGCGTTCTTCGGGCATCTGGCCGTGGGCGACCGCCACCGTGGCCTCGGGCACCAGCTGGCGGATGCGGCGGGCGGCGCGCTCGATGGTCTCGACCCGGTTGTGGACCACGTAGACCTGCCCGCCCCGAGCCAGCTCGCGGCGGATCGCCTCGGCCACCACGCCGTCGTCGTCGGGGCGGATCTCGGTGTGGATCGGCAGCCGCGCCTCGGGCGGCGTCTCCATCACCGTGAGGTCGCGCAACCCGCTGAGGGCCATGTGCAGCGTACGGGGGATCGGCGTCGCCGTCAGCGTCAGGACATCCACGTGCTTGCGCAGCATCTTGAGGTGCTCTTTGTGGCGCACGCCGAAGCGCTGCTCCTCGTCGATGATGACCAGCCCCAGGTCGCGGAAGACCACGTCGCGGGCCAGCAGCCGGTGGGTGCCGATCAGCACGTCCACCACCCCCGCCGCGGTCTGGGCCAGGATCTCCTTCTGCTCGGCAGGCGTGCGGAAGCGGCTCAGCAGCTCCACGGTCACGGGGAACCTGGCGAAGCGCTCGGCGAAGACGGCGTAGTGCTGCTGGGCCAGGATGGTCGTGGGCACGACCACGGCCACCTGCTTGCCGTCCATCACCGCCTTGAACGCCGCGCGCAGCGCCACCTCGGTCTTCCCGTAGCCCACGTCGCCCGCCACCAGCCGGTCCATGGGCCGGGGGGCCTCCATGTCGCGCTTGACCTCCTCGATGGCCCGGAGCTGGTGGGGCGTCTCGGTGTAGGGGAAGGCGGCTTCCATCTCGCGCTGCCACGGCGTGTCGGGGCCGAAGGCGTGCCCCGGCGTGGAGGCACGCGCGGCGTAGAGGCTCAGCAACTCCGCGGCCATCTCCCGCGCGGCCTCCTTCACCCGCCGCTTCTCGCGCTCCCAGTCGGCGCCGCCCAGCCGGTGCAGCCGCGGGTGCTCGCCTTCGGCGCCGATGTAGCGCTGCACCAGGTGGATCTGCTCGACGGGCACGTAGAGCCGGTCGCCCTGGGCGTATTCCAGCAACAGGTACTCGCGCGCCGTGCCGTCGGCGGGCACCTGCACCAGCCCGCGGTACCGCCCGATCCCGTGGTGGACGTGGACCACGTAGTCGCCGGGCGTCAGGTCGGCCCACGAGGTCAGGCGCTCGCCGTCGCGCAGGTACCGCATGCGCGCCCGCCGTCGCCGCCAGCCCACGATCTCGCTGTCGGTGAGCACCGCCAGGCCGACGGCGTCCACGCGAAAGCCGCGGTGCAGCCGTGCCGGGATCGCCACGACGCGCCCGGCGGGCGGCGGTGCCTCCAGGGCGGCTGCGCGCACCACGTCCACCCCGGCCTCGGTCAGGATGTCGACGACGCGCGCCGCCTGGGCAGAGGCGACCACCACGCGCAGCCCCTCGCCGGCGAGCCCGCGCAGCGTCTGCGCCAGGAGATGGGTCTGTCCGCCGAACGCGTCGATGCCGCCGACCGGGATGCGGATCTCGACCCATGCGCCCTCGCTGCACCGCGCCCCCGCGATGGCCAGGCGCATCCGGTCGGGCGCGACGTCGACCGCCGTCGTCCAGGTGAGGGGTGGCACGCCGCCGCGCGCGACGCGGCCGGCCAGCTCGGCCGCCCGTGCGGCGCTCTCTGCGGGCTCGTAGAGGACCAGCACGCCTCCCGGTGCCAGATGGGCGGCCAGTCCCGCTGCGACCGCAGGGGTAGGTGCGGCGAGGCGTGCCGGCCGGAGGCGCGCAGCCTGCAACGTGCGCCCCGCGCGCTGGGTCGCGGCGTCGAGGGTCCGCAGCCGCTCGACCTCGTCGCCCCACAGGTCGACGCGCAGCGGCGCGGGCGCGCCGACCGGGAAGACGTCGACCACGTCGCCGCGCACCGCAAACTCCCCGGGTGCGGCCACCAGGCTCACCCGCGTGTAGCCCGCCGCCTCCAGGTGGGCGACGAACTGGTCGCGCGGGAGGTACGCGCCGGGCGCAAGCGCCAGGGTGGCGGCCTGCAGCGCTGGCGGGGCCAGCAGCGGCTCGATGGCCGACTCGACCGAGGCCACGGCGACCACGGGGCGCAAAGGCGCCGGGGCGGTTTCCAGGGGTCCTGCGGCTGCAGTTCCTGCGTCCGCGGGTCCAGCGTGTGCCGGGCCGCGCCCCAGCGCGTCGACGATCGCAAGGCGCTCCGCCACAGCGGCGGCTGCCGCCGCACGCTCGTCGTCCGTCGTCTCGTCACGCGTCTCCGGCCCGGAACCCGTCGGGTAGACGCGCACGGGCAGGTCGGCGCCGTCCAGCAGGACGCGCAGGTCGTCGGCCAGGCGCTCGGCCACATCCTGCGACGGTGTCACCACCAGCGCGGGTCGGGCTGCGAGCGCAGGATCGGTGAGGACCGCGGCGAGCACCGCTGCCGCCGCGGTCGCCGATGGGCCAAGGACTGCGGGAGCGGCACCCGCACGCAACGTCTCCCGGACCAGGTTGTACTGGGGCGCTTCCCGCAGGAGCGCCAGGACTCCCGTCAGCACGCGTGTCTCCGGATCATCGGGCCGTAACTTTCATTATACCGTGGAGACCCCGCGCGCTTCGCGGCACCATGCGTTGCCTGCGCGACGCCCGCCAGACCCCGGGAGTCCTCCCCTGGGGTGGCACTCGCCGACGGCGCCCGGTCCGTGGTGCCCGCGGAGCGCCGGCGCTCAGCGGGGCAACTCGGGGACGGGTGGGGGGCGCCGCTTGTGCTCGCTGGCCGCACGCAGCCGCTCGATGCGCTGGCGCACGTCGGCGGGTGCCTCGCCCGTGAGGAGGTACCGATCGAGGACGGCGTAGGTCACGCCGAGCTCGTGCTCGTCGGTCTGGCCCGGCCACAGCCCGGCCGTGGGCACGCGGTCCACGATCGCCTCCGGCACGCCGAGCGTCCGGGCCAGCGCCCGCACCTCGCCCTTGGTCAGGCAGCCCAGCGGCAGCACGTCCACGCCGCCGTCGCCGTACTTGGTGAAGTATCCGACGGCGAGCTCGCTGCGGTTGCCGGTGCCGACCACCAGCCGGTTGAGGCGGTTGGCGAAGTAGTAGAGCGTGGCCATGCGCAGGCGCGGCTTCAGGTTGGCCAGCGCGAGGCGGTGGTCGGCGTAGTAGGCCGACGTCTGCAGCGCGGCCACCAGGGCGTCGTAGACCCCGTCGAGCACCACGGTCGTCACCGGCAGCCCCAGCGCCTCGGCCACCGTGCGGGCGTCGTCGAGGTCGCGCGGGTCGGAGTGGCAGGGCATCACCACGCCCAGGGTGGCGTCGGGGAAGGCGCGCAGGCACAGCGCGGCCACGGTCGCCGAGTCGACCCCGCCGGAGATCCCCACCACCGCGCCCACGGCGCCGGCCTCGTCGGCACGCGCCCGCAGCCAGTCCACCAGGTGTCGGGTCAGGCGCTCGGCATCCTGCACGGGCGTTGCCTTCGGCGGCGTGCCGCGGGTCCTCCTGCGTCCTGTTGTGGAAGCGCCGTCGCCGGCGGAGGTGGAGACCTGCGCGCCCGCATCCGGCCGGTGGAGCCACGACGGCCACACGCGGAAGTTCCCTTGGCCTCGCCACGAACCTCTCCCGAACTGGCGTTGCCAAAACGGCGCGAATGCGCTAGTATCCATGGCACCAATCGCATAGCGCGGCGAACCTCCGAACGGGCAAACCCGGAGTGATCCGGGGACGCAAAGCCGACGGGACCACCGGGAGCGGTGGTCGGCCGGGTTGCCGAAGAGGAAGCACAGGCGAACGCGAGTGCTTCCCCGGCGCTCGCGTCGTTGTTTGCGGGGCCCGTTTGGGGGCCGCGTCCTCACCAGCACGCTGGAGATGGCGCGGCCGGCCCACCGGGGAGCACGCGTTGGTCGCCGACTCCGGCACGGCGTACCGACGCCGACCCGATCTTCCCCTGCGCAGCGCCCTGCGGGCAACTGGGCGCACCGTCGCATCCCCTTGCCTCCCCCGGGCCGGCCGCGCCAGCCTGCGTCGACGGTTCCAACACGACGGGGAACGCCTCGGACCACCGGTCAACGCCCTCGGGGCACGTGCCGGTCTGCCCAGACGTCGCCGGGGAACGGGCTCGGCACGCGGACTGCCGCCGCGGCCTCGGCAGCGCGCCCTGCACCACATTCCGGCCGCGCCCCCACCGCCGTGCCGGGCACCACATCGCGGCCGCGCCCCCACCGCCGTGCCCGCTCTTGACAGGTCCACCGCGGTGGGTCTACCATGGGAACGAATTTGAAAATCATTCTCAAGTGAATCCGGGCGGGACGTGCATGGGCACCGCAGCGACACCACGGCAGACGCGTCAGCGCGCGCGGATCCTCCAGATCCTCGCGGCGGCAGGCTGCCATCTGACGGCGGACGAGATCCACGGCCGGTTGCGGCGGCGCGGGCACCGGGTGGGGCTGGCCACGGTCTACCGGACCGTGGAGCTGTTCGTGCGCAGCGGGCTGGTGGAGCCAGCCTACCTCGCCGACGGCGGCGTCCGCTACGGGCTCGCGGCCAAACACCACGACCACGCCGTGTGCGTGCGCTGCGGACGCTTTCAGGCGCTGCGGCGGTGTGTCGTGCCCCGTGTCCCGCGCCTGTTGCCCGCGGGGTTCCGCATGACCGGGCACCAGCTGGGCATCTACGGGATCTGCGCCGCCTGCCAGGCCGGCGGCGGGTAGGGCGGTGGCGACGATCCGCTCGATGGCCGCGCGCGGGGCGTCGACCGCGCACGCGCGGCCGTGGGCGATACCGGGGGCCGCGTGCGCGGCGTGGGGTGACCGTCCGCGCGCGGCGCGTGTTTGGCGCACGGCAGCGTCCGCTGCAGGCGCCGCGCCGTCGGTGCGCACGGCGTGGGGCGACCGCCCGTGACGCGCCAGATCGCGACGGTGGTGGGCGTGGTGACCGCGCTGGTGGCGGCGCTGGTGGTCACCGCGCGGCTCGCCGGATGGCGCCAGGGGAGCCCGCGGCTTGCGGTGGTGGCCACCATCGCCCCGCTGGCGGAGTTCGCGCACCGTGTGGGCGCCGAGCGCGTGGCGGTGCGGGTGCTGGTGCCCGCGGGCGTCGAAGCCCACGACTACGAGCCCACGCCGCAGGACCTGGTCGCGCTTGGCCGCGCGCGGCTGTTCGTCTACGTCGGCGCGGGGTTCGAGCCCTGGGTCGGCCGCGTGGTGCCCACCTTGCCGCGGCGCGTGGGGGTGGTGCGGGCCACCGCCGGGCTGCCGCTCCTGCCGGCGGCGGGTCGCCCGGGCGGTCCCGGGCAGGAGGGCTGGGATCCCCACGTCTGGCTCGATCCGGTCCTGGCGCAGCAGGTCGTGGAGGCCATCGCGTTCGCGTTGATCGCCGCCGACGCCGACGGTGCGCGGGTCTACCGCGACGGTGCGGCCCGGACCCGCGCAGAGCTCGACCGGCTCCACGCCGAGTTCCAGGCGGGGTTGGAGCGCTGTGCGCGCCGCTTGCTGGTGGCCTCGCATACCGCGTTCGCCTACCTGGCCCGGCGCTACGGGCTCGAGCACGTCGGGCGGGCCGGCGCGACCCCGGAAGCCGACCCGGCGCCGGGCGCGGTCGCCCGGCTGGCCGGCGCGCTGCGGGCGCGCGGGGTGCGGACGATCTTCGTGGAGCCGGGTGGCCCGTCGCGCCTGGCGGAGGCGCTGGCGCAGGAGATCGGCGCGCGCACGGTGCCGCTGGATCCGCTGGAGAGCCCGCCGCCTGCGGGCGGCGACTACTTCAGCGCGATGCGCTCCAACCTGCGCACGCTGCGCGCCGAGCTGGGGTGCGCGCCGTGAGCACACCGCAGCGCCCCGGCCCCGTCGGCCCGCCGGATCGGCGGCGGCCACCGGCGCGGGGCACCCCCGTCGTGGAAGTGGCGGGCGTCTGCTTCGCCTACGACGGGCAGCGCGTGCTCGACGACATCACGCTGACCGTCGCCGCCGGGGACTTCCTGGGCATCATCGGCCCCAACGGGTCGGGCAAGACCACCCTGGTCAAGATCGTGCTGGGCCTGCTGCGGCCCCAGTGCGGGACGGTGCGGCTGTTTGGGACCGAGGTCGCGCGGTTTCGGCAGTGGAGCCGGATCGGCTACGTCCCGCAGCGCGTCGTCGGCCTGGAGGCGCGCGTCCCGGCCACGGTGGCGGAAGTCGTCGCCAGCGGTCGGGCCGCGCGGGCCGGGGTGGGGCGCCGGTTCTCGCCCGCCGACCGGCGCGCCGTGGTGCAGGCGCTGGAGACGGTGGGGCTGGCCGCGCTGCGCGATCGCGCCATCGGCGCGCTCTCGGCCGGCCAGCAGCAGCGGGCGTTCATCGCCCGTGCGCTGGCCAGCGAGCCCGACCTGCTGGTGCTGGACGAGCCGCTCGTGGGCGTGGACGCCGACGCCCAGGCGCAGTTCTACGCGCTGCTGCGCCACCTCCACCGCGACCTCGGGGTGACGCTCGTCATGGTGTCCCACGACGTGGGGGTGATCGCCTCGGAGGTGACGACGCTGGCCTGCCTCAACGGGGTGCTGGTCTACCACGGCGCGCCCGCGGGATTCCTCGAGAGCGACGCCCTGCGGGCCGTCTACCGCACCGGCGTGCGCGTGGTCTCCCACGTGCACTGACGGGCATCCACCGCCGGCCACGGCGCGTCCGCCGGAGGGAGGGGGGCCGCAGGCGCTTGGGCGAGCGCGCGGTGCCCGCGGCGTCGGCTGGCGCGTGCCGGGTGCCGTGTCGACCGGTCGGGCGCGCGCCACAGGTGCCGCGGTCACCGATGGGTGGCGGGGTCGCGCAGGCCGAGGGCCGTCGCGGCGAGGTCGGCCAGCACGTCGACGAACGGCGGCGAGGCGTTCAGCGAGGCCGTGCGCACCAGCCGCATGCCCAGCTCACTTGCCAGGGCCGCGGCCTCGACGTCGAGGTCGTAGAGCACCTCGAGGTGGTCGGCGACGAAGCCGATGGGGCAGACGACCACCTCGCCGACGCCCGCGGCGTGCAGGTCGCGCAGGGCCTCGAGCACGTCAGGGCCCAGCCACGGCTCGCCGGTGGCGCTGGCGCTCTGGAAGGCGAACGACCACCGCCCCACGCCCGCGGCCGCCGCCACGGCGCGCGCCGAGGCAACGAGCTGCGCCGGGTACGGATCACCCCACGCGAGGATGCGCTTGGGCAGGCTGTGCGCGGTGAACAGCACGTGGGCGCGGGCGGACAGCCCGGCCTGCGCGGCCCGGACACGGTCGGCCAGGGTGGCCACCAGCCCGGGGTGCAGGTGCCACGCCTCCACGGGCGCCAGCGCGGGCCCGCCGCATCGGGCCGCGGCCTCCTGCGCCGTGGCGAGGTAGACGCCCACGCTCATGCGCGAGTAGTGGGGCGCCAGGACGATCGCCGCGGCCCGCGCGACGCCGTCGCGGTGCATCTGCGCCACCACGTCGGCGATGAACGGGTGCCAGTGCTTCATGCCGACGTACACGGGCAGGGCCAGGCGCGCGGCCAGCGCCGCGCCGACCTCCTGGGTGATGGCCAGCAGCGGCGAGGTGCCGCCGATGGCCTCGTAGCGCGCCACCAGGTGCGCCACCTGCTCGGGCGTCGGCGGGCGCCCCCGGCGGATGTGGCTGTAGTACGCGGGCACGTCGGCCAGCGATGCCGGCGTCCCGTATGCCATCAGCAGGACGGCCGAGGGACTCATGGCTCCACACAGAATACCATAGGCATGAGCGCATTGACGGAGTACCAGATCGGTGACCGTGTGTTCGTCTGGACCTTCGGGGACGACGCGATTCAGGCCGCGTACGGGACCAACTGCGCCGCGATCGTCGGCAGCGACAGCGTGGTGCTGGTCGATCCGCTGATCGCGCCGGCGCACGCCCGCCAGGTCGAAGCCGCGCTGCGGGCGCACACGGCGGCGCCGGTGCGGGCGGTGGTGCTGACGCACCACCATACCGACCACACGCTGGGCGCCGCGCTGTTCGCGCGTCAGGGCGCGGCGGTCATCGCCCACCAGGCCTGCCGCGAGCGCATCCTGGCCGAACACCCGGCCCTGCTCGCCGAGCGGCGGGCCCGTCCGGACCTCGCCGACCTGTTCGCCGACGCCGAGGTGGTGGCCCCGCTGGTCACCTTCGAGCAGACGCTGACGGTGCACCCCGGCGGGCTCGAGGTCGAGGTGTGGCACCCGGGATGGGTGCACACGCCCGGCGACGCCTTCGTCTACGTGCCGGCCGAGCGCGTGGCCATCGCGGGCGACCTGCTCTTCAACGGCTACCACTACAACTACGAGCACGCGCGGCTGGACCAGGTGCGGCGCGGGCTCGACGCGCTGCGCGCCCTGGACGCCGACGTCTTCGTCCCGGGGCACGGTCCCGTCGCCGGGGCCGAGGTGATCGACCTGCAGGCCGCCTACCACGACGCGGTGGAGGCGGTGGTGCGCGACGGCCTGGCCGCAGGCTGGACGGACGAGGGCATCGTCGAGGCGCTGCGCACACGGTTCCCGGGCTACCGGCTCGAGGTCGTGCTGCCCACGGCGGTGGCCCGGCTGCGCGCGCACCTGGCCCGCTAGCGCCGTGCGCCGCCGGCGCGCGGCCGCGCCCTCCAGGATCCCCGGGGACCACGCCGGGGCGCTGCGCGTCGCCTGAAGCGCCCATGCCCGAGGTGCTCCAGCACGCCTTCATGCAGCGGGCCCTGCTGGCCGGTGTGATCGTGGCCGTCGTCTGCCCGCTCATCGGGGTCTTCCTGGTCCTGCGGCGGCTCGCACTGATCGCCGACACCCTGGCACACGTCGCCCTGGCCGGCGTGGCCCTGGGGCTGTTCGCCGGCGCGCCGCCGCTGGCCGGCGCGCTGATCGTGGCCGTGGCGGGCGGGGTCGGCATCGAGGCGTTGCGCGCGCGGGGCCACCTGTCCGGGGAGGCCGCCCTCGCCGTGTTCCTCTCGGGCGGGCTCGCGGTGGCCATCGTGCTGATCAGCCTGGCCCGGGGCTTTACCGTCGACCTGTTCGGGTACCTGTTCGGCAGCATCGCGACCGTGCAGCCCGCCGACCTGCGGGTGATGGCCGGGCTGGGCGCCGCGACGGCGGCCGTGGTGCTGGTGCTCTACAAGGACTTCTTCGCGGTCACGCTCGACGAGGAGGCCGCCCGCACCAGCGGCATGCCCGTCGGCGCGCTCAACACCCTGCTCACGGTGCTGACGGCGCTGGTGGTCGTGCTGTCCATGCGGGTCGTGGGCATCCTGCTGGTGAGCGCGCTGCTGGTGGTCCCCGCGCTGGCGGCCATGCGGGTGGCCACGTCGTTCCGCGGCACGGTGGTGGCCGCGGTGGCCTTCGCCCTGGCCGCGGTGCTGCTGGGCCTGGTGGCGGCCTTCTACCTCGACCTGGCCGCCGGCGGGGCGATCGTGCTGGTGGCCCTGGGGCTGTTCGGTGCGGCGTCCCTCGTGGGGCGCCGGCGAGGCGAGGGCGCGCCCCCTAGCGCTTCCCCTCCAGGATCTCCTGCGCGATGACCTTCATGGGCCGCCGCTCGTCGCGGCTGGCCCGCTGGATGCGTCGGAACGCGTCGACCTCCGAGAGGCCCTCGCGCTCCATCAGCACGCCCTTGGCCCGCTCCACCAGCTTGCGCGTCTGCAGGGCGTCCTCGAGGCTGCGGATCTCGTCGGCCAGCGCTCCCTGCGTGCGGAAGTGCTGGAGGGCCAGCTCGATGGTGGGCACCAGGTCGGCCTCCTTGATGGGCTTGACCAGGTAGGCCATCACGCCCGCCGCCCGCGCGCGCTCGACGTAGTCGCGATCGCCGTAGGCGGTCAGCAGAATGATCGGGCGCGGAGAGGCGGCCATGACCTGCTCGGCGACGGCGAGCCCATCGGGCGGCGGCATCTTGATGTCCAGGAAGACCAGGTCGGGGTCCAGCTTGCGGATGAGGTCCAAGGTGCGCCGGCCGTCGCCCGCCTCGCCGACGACCTGGTAGCCGGCCTCAGTGAGCATGGCCCGCAGGCCCATGCGGATCAGGGCCTCGTCGTCGGCGATCAGGACCCGCAGCGACGGCATCGGCGACAGGTCGATGCGCGCGGCGCCCACCGGCCCCGGCCAGGACGCGCGCGCGGGCAGCAGGGGGTGCGGCACTGCCGTGCGGGTGTCCGACTCCGTGCGGATAGCCACGTCGGTGCGGGTGCACGGCGGATGCCGTGCCGGCAGGCGTGCGCGACGGCGGCAGGACGCTGGGGGCGCGCCATGGTCATCGCACCGGGCCCGTCTCGCGTACCCGGGGGATGGTCAGCACCGCCCGGGTGCCGGCGCCGGGTGCGCCCTCCAGGTCGAAGCGCCCCTGCAGGTCCTCGGTGACCAGGGCGCGCACGATCTTCAGCCCCAGGTTGTCGGTGGCCAGGGGGTCGGCGCCAGCCGGCAGGCCCACGCCGTCGTCGGTCACTTCCAGCAGCCAGTCGCGGTCGGTCTGGGCCAGCACGATGCGGATGCGGCCCGTCGTCCTCTCGGGGAAGGCGTGCTCCATGGCGTTCTGCACCAGCTCGGTGACGGCCAGGGCCACCGACGTCGCCTGCTGCGAGGGCAGGAACAGGTCTTCGCCCTCGACGGTGATGGTCACCTGCAGCGGCGGCCGGGCCATGGTCTGGCTCACGGTGCGGGTCACGCGCTCGAGCAGGTCGCGGAGGTTGATGAGCCGGAAGCCCTCGACCGAGAGGATCTCGTGCACGGCGGCGATGCTCAGGATGCGGTTGATCGTCTCGGTGAGCACCTCGCGCCCCGAGACCTCGCGGCCGTCGCGCAGCTGCAGGCGCAGCAGCATGGCGATGGTCTGCAGGTTGTTCTTGACCCGGTGGTGCATCTCCCGGACGATGGCCGAGCGCACTACGAGCGATGCGTTCTCGATGGCCAGCGCCGTCTGGTTCGCCAGGGTGGACAGCAGCGAGATCTCGTCGCGGCTGAACTGGTAGGGGCGGTCCTTGTAGCAGTTGAAGACGCCGATGACGCGATCGCGCACGCGCAGCGGCACGGTCAGCAGGGCCCGCAGCCCCTCGGCGCGGGCCAGGTCCTTGTGGACGAAGCGCGGGTCGTCCAGCACGTCGGGGACCGCGACGGGCTCGCCCGTGGCGGCCACCAGGCCGCTGATGCCCTCGCCGGCGCGCAGCGCGGGCTTGCGCTGGTAGCGTTCGCCCGCCCGGTGGGAGGCCGCGAGCACCAGCTCGCCCGTCTGTTCGTCCAGCAGCATGAGGGCGCACAGCCGGGCATCCAGCAGCCCGGCGGCCATCTCGCAGATCAGCCGCAGGATCTCCTCCAGGTACAGCGGGGCGGTGAGGGTCTTGCTGACCTCCGCCAGGGTGGAGAGCTCGGCGATCTGCCGGCGCATGCTGTCGTAGAGCGTGGCCTTCTCGATGGCGCCCGCCGCCAGGTCGGCGATGATCGACAGCAGCTCGATCTCGTCGGGCCCGTACTCGTGGACGGCGGTGGTCTGGACGTTCATGGCGCCCAGCACCTTGCCGGCGGTCTGCAGCGGGACGGCCAGCAGCGAGCGGAACGCGTACTCCCGCGTGCCGGGGACGTAGACGAAGCGGGGGTCGCTGGCGGCGTCGCTGCTGTAGACCGGCGTGCGCGCCTGGGCGGCGTAGCCGGTCAGCCCCTCACCGAAGCGCAGCCGCGCGCGCCCGATGGACTCCGCCGCCAGGCCCGTCGTGGCCTTCAGGACCAGCCACTCGCCGGCCGGATCCAGCAGGTAGATGGAACACGAGTCCATCTTCATGACCTCGGCCGTCGTGCGGGTGATGAGCTGCAGGGTCGCCTCCAGGTCCAAGGCGGCGGAGATGGCGCGGCTGATCTCCCGCAGCGCGGCGATCTCGGCTTCCTTGCGGGCCAGCCGCTGGGCCTGCTCGACCTCCGACGATCTCAGGCTCATCTCCGGTCGTCCTCGCCGTCGCGTCCTAGTTATGCACCACCAGTTCGGCCCGCGCGCCGGGCGTGATCCCCCGGCGGACGAAGTAGCCCTGGTTGACCTCCACCGCGTACCGATAGGGACGCGCGGGCTCGTAGATCGGCCAGGGCCCGCGCTCCGGATCGGCCGCCACCGCCATGTCCAGGATCTCCAGCAGCCGCCAGGAGCGGTCGAGGAACCCGATGGACAGCGGGATGAACGTGTTCTTCATCCAAAAGCCCCAGCGGGCGTCCTCGTCGAAGACGAACAGCATCCCCGCGTCCTCGTCCAGGTGCCGCCGGTACATCAAGCCCTGGGCGCGGGCCTCGGGCGTGTCGGCGATCTCGACCGCCAGGCGCACACGCCGTCCGTCCTGGACGAACACCAGGGTGCCGCGGCCAAACCGTGGCTGCGGACCGGCGGGTCCGGAGGACGCGCGCAGCCCCCACAGCGCCGCAGTGCCGATGGCGGCGACGACGAGCGCCGCGGCCACGCGGCGGCGTGCCGTGCTGCGGGCCGCGGCGGCCGTCGACGCCCCGTGTGCCCGCAGCGCGCGGTGCCAGCGAGCGCCGGGGAGCGTCTGCCGGTCGCCGTGCGTGTCGCGCTTTCGCGGTGTGGGCATCGTCGGTAGTGCTCCCCGCTGCTGTCGGCTCGTGCTCGCTAGACCCGTATTCCCGGGCGGCGGGGTGGCGCCCGCAACGCCGGCACCCCGATGCCGCGGCACACCGCGCCGCCCGTGTGGTAGACTCTTTCACTACGGTACCACAGTCCGGCGTCTTCGCGGGACCGCGGCGCGGCCCGCGGCGCACGCTCGTCGAGGAGCCCATCGTGCGTTGCGACGTCCTGGTGGTTGGGGCCGGGCCCGGCGGTGCCAGCGCGGCCCGTGCCGCTGCGCTGGCCGGGCTGCGCGTGGTGGTGCTGGAAGCGCACCGCCAGGTCGGGTGCCCCACGCACTGCACCGGCAAGTTGTCGGTGCACGCGTTCCGCCGGTTCGCCCTGCCGGTCGCGCTCGCGCAGACCGCGCTGCGCGCGGCGCTCCTGTGCGCCCCCGACGGCGGCACGGCCGTGGTGCGGCGCGCGGCGATCGACTCGTACGTGGTCGACCGGGCCGTATTCGACCGCTTCCTGGCCGACCGCGCGGCCGCCGCCGGCGCCGAGGTGATCACGGGCGCCAGGGCACGTCTGGTCGAGCGGACCGGCGGGCGGCTGCGCGTGGTGGCCGACCGGCCGCAGGGGCGGCTGACGATCGAGGCGGCCGTGGTGATCGACGCCGAGGGGGCCCATCCCGTGTTGCCGGCCCAGCTCGGGCTGCGCCTGCACCGCCGGCTCGTGCACGGCCTGCAGTACGAGGTGGAGGGCGCCCGCATCGACGCCGACGACACCCCGGAGCTCTACTTCGGCGCCGACGTGGCGCCTGGCTTCTTCGGCTGGCTGATGCCGATCGGCGGGGACCGCGGACGGCTGGGGGTGGCCATCGATCCCCGGCTCACCGCCCGGTCGCCCGCGTACTACCTCGAGCGGCTGCGGACGGAGCATCCGCTGGCCGCGCGCCGCCTGCGGGGCGCCCGCATCGTCCGCCGCCTGGCCGGCCGGATCCCGGTGCTCGGCCCGCGCCGGCCGTCCTGTGTGCCGGGCATGCTGGTGGTCGGGGACGCTGCGGGCCACGTCAAGGCGACCAGCGGGGGCGGCATCTACTTCGCCATGCTGGCCGGCGAGCTGGCCGCGCGCGCGGCCGCAGACGTGGTCGCGGGTGGGGCGGCCGCCGCCGGCGCGCTGGCCCGCTACGAGCGCGCCTGGGAGGCGGCGTTCGGGCGCGAGGTGCGGTTCACGTCG
>CAZGNA010000048.1:0-16157 GCA_964526945.1 uncultured bacterium | reverse complement strand
CGCGCGTCTGACGCGCCGGCGGGTGACCGGCGCGGCGGTCGTGCTGGCCGACGCCGAGGCCCTGCCGCTGCGCGACGGGGTGGTCGATGCCGTCACCATCGCCTTCGGCCTGCGCAACGTGGCCCGGCCGGCGCAGGCCCTGCGCGAGATGCACCGGGTGCTGCGCCCGGGCGGCCGGGTGGTGGTGCTGGAGTTCGGACAGCCCCACCCGGCCTGGTTTCGTGCGCTCTACGATCTCTTCTCCCGCACGGTCATCCCGCGGCTTGGCGGCTGGCTCTCGGGGCGGCCCGATGCCTACCGGTACCTCCACGACTCCATCCGGCAGTGGCCCGATCCGGAGCGGTTGAGTGACCTGCTCCGCGAGGCGGGCTTTGCCGACGTGCACTTCCGCCGACTGACCCGGGGGATCGCCGTCCTCCACGTTGCGACCAAGGCCTGACGCGCCCGGGCACGCGGTCTCGCAGAGGGCGCGCAGCCACAGGCGTCCCGCCGGCGGCAGCCGAGGGCTTGGCGCAGAGCGGGTGGTCGGGCGGCAGGCACACCCGCCTCCGTCGCCGTGCCCGCCCCTGGGGATGTGCCCTCACGCGCGGCTACAGCACCCGCACCTCCCGCGGCAGCCGGCTGAGGCGTTCGGGACCGGATGGGGTCACGACGACGATCTCCTCCAGTCGCACGCCGAACTCGCCCTCCAGGTAGATTCCCGGCTCGACGCTGAAGACCATGCCGGCCTGCATGGGCATCTGGTTCGTGTGCGTCACGGACGGCGGCTCGTGGCCGGCGATGCCGATTCCGTGGCCGGTGCGGTGGGTGAAGTGCCTGCCGTAGCCCGCGGCCTCGATCACGCTGCGGGCCGCCCGATCGACCTCGGCGAGGGGCACGCCGGGGCGAATGACGTCCAGCGCTGCGCGCACCGCCTGCTCCACCACGGCGTGGATCTCGCGGTAGCGCGGCGGCGGCTCGCCCAGGTGGGCCATGCGGGTGATGTCGGAGGCGTACCCTCCCAGCCGACCGCCCAGATCCACCAGCACCGGCTCGCCGGCCTGCAGCGGTCGCTCGGTGACGGCGTGGTGCGGGAAGGCGGAGTGGGGCCCGCCGGCGACGGTGGCGAACAGGACGTCGGGCACGCCCTGGGCACCGAACGCGTGCCGCACCGCAGCGGCCACGGCGACCTCGGTGACGCCCGGGCGGCACGCAGCGAACGCGGCGTCCACGGCGACGTCGGCTGTGGCCGCCGAGCGCCGCATGGCCTCGATCTCGTCGGGGCTCTTGATCATGCGCACCGGCGCCATCACCTCGGCACCCGGCACGATGGTGGCGCCGGGCCAGCGCGCCTGCAGCAGCAGCAGGAAGTCGGCCCGCATCACGTCGCTCACGCACAGCCGCTCCACGGGGCCGAGCCGGTCGGCGGCCTGGCGCAGGGCGTTGCCCGGGCCCTCCGCGTCGGTGTAGACCAGCAGGGGGACGTCGACGTGCGCGCGCGCCTGCCCGGCGTTGAGCTCGGGCACGACGAAGAGCGCGTCGGACTGGGTGAGGAACAGGTAGCAGGGCCGCTCGTCGGGGTGCGGCGAGTAGCCCAACGCGTAGAACAGGTCATCCGATGGGGGCAGGGCCAGCACGTCCACGCCCGCCTGCTGCATCTGCGCCCGCACGCGCGCGATCCGATCCGGGTGCTTCATCGAACCCTCTCTGCCTCCCGCGCTGGCGATCGACGGTCCCTCCGGTGTTTCGCGCCGGCCCGCGGGCTCTTCCTGCGGCCCCTGGAGCGCGATCGTGCCCGGACGGCGAGGCGCAGGTCCCCGGTGCCCGCCCATGGGGCTGCGGGCGAGCCCGCCGACGCCGTCTCCCGGGCACCGCGCGGTGCGCCCTGGACCCGGCAGGCGGTGCGGGGCAGGCCGCCAAGTCCACTGCCGACCGCCGTCTCCCGGGCACGGTGCGGTGCGCCTGGCGCCCTCTGGCGAGACTCCGATCCTCCCGGTACGATGGGGCGGGAGTGGCGCGGTGGAGGAGACGTGGACACGGTCAGCCTCGTCCTGCGGCGGTCGATCCTGGCAGCATCGCACAGCCCGCGGCTCGCCCGGTGGATGCGCCGGTACGGGATGCGCCTGGGCGCCAGGCGGTTCGTGGCGGGCGAGACGCTGGAGGAGTGCGTGGCGGTGTTGCACCGGCTCCAGCAGCAGGGCTTCAAGACCAACACGACGCTGCTGGGCGAGGCGGTGCGTGACGAGGGCACGGTCCGCCAGGTGGCCACAGAGTACCTGCGGGCGCTCGACCGGATACGACAGGAAGGCCTGCGCACGAACCTCTCGGTGAAGCTCACCCAACTGGGCCTGGCGATCGCCGCGGACCTGGCGTACGAGACGCTGGCGCGGCTGGTGGCGCGCGCCGCCGAGCTCGGGAACTTCGTGCGCATCGACATGGAGGAGTCGAGGTGGGTCGAGCCGACCCTGGACATCTACCGGCGCCTGCGCGCTGCGGGCTTCGACAACGTGGGGGTGGTGCTGCAGGCCTACCTCTACCGGTCCGAGGCCGACCTGCGGGCGCTGCTGCCGCTGCGCCCGAATCTCCGGCTGGTCAAGGGTGCCTACCTGGAGCCGCCGCACGTGGCGTTCCCCCGCAAGGCCGACGTGGACCGCAACTACGTCCGGCTGCTCGAGCTCGCCCTGCCACACGCAGGCTACACGGCCGTGGCGACCCACGACGAGGGCATGATCGAGCATGCGATCCGGTTCGCGCGCGCGCACGACATCGGCACCGACCGCTTCGAGTTCCAGATGCTCTACGGCGTGCGCCCCCAGCTGCAGCTCGACCTGGTGCGCCGCGGCTTCACGGTGCTGGTGGCGACACCATACGGCACCGACTGGTACCCCTACCTGATGCGCCGCCTGGCCGAGCGCCCTGCCAACGTGCTGTTCCTGCTACGGAACCTGCTGCGGCGTTGACCGCACGACGCGGGGCAAGACCTGCGGCGCGCGGCAGGACCCGCTGCGTCGTGCGGCGAATGCGCCGGGCCGATGCCCCGCCGGTCGTCCACGCAAGCCCACGTCCTCCCGACGGCGTCCCCAGTCTCCGGTCGGGTGACCCCGCAGTTTCCCACGGGCGAACCCCCCGCGCAGGCCCGCCGGCGCGCGGCCCGCATCGCCGCCGCGCTGGCCAGGCGCTACCCGATCACCCGGGTCCCGCTCCGCCACCGGACGCCGCTGCAGCTGCTGGTGGCCACGATCCTCTCGGCGCAGTGCACCGACGCCCAGGTGAACAAGGTCACGCCCGCGCTGTTCGCGCGCTACCGCACGGCCGAGGACTTTGCTGCCGCCGACCTGTCCGAGCTCGAGTCGTACATTCGCTCGACCGGCTTCTATCACCAGAAGGCCCGCGCCATCCGGGAGATGGCCCGGGCGCTCCTGGCCCGCTTCGGCGGTCGGGTGCCCGACACGATGGAGGAGCTGCTGCAGCTCCCGGGGGTCGGGCGCAAGACGGCCAACGTCGTCCTGGGGGCAGCGTTTGGCCAGCCGGGCATGGTCGTCGACACCCACGTGCGGCGCATCGCCAGGCGCTGGGGCCTCACGACGCACGACGACCCCGCGAAGATCGAGCGCGACCTGATGGCGCTGCTCGACCCCGCCCAGTGGTCGGACTTCTCGCTGCGCGTGATCTACTTCGGCAGGGAGATCTGCACCGCGAGAGCCCCCCGATGTGCGGGGTGCCCGCTCAGGCGCCTGTGCCCCTCGGCGCCGTACGCCGGCCGGCCGCCCTGGATGCAGGCCGGCCCACTGCGGAGACGGCGCCCGGGGCGGGGCGGAGAAGGGGATATGCCCGGCAGATCGTCCGCATCGGGCAGGTCGGGCAGCGGGGCTGACGGGCGACGCAGACCGTCGCACCGAGGTCCATGAGTGCCTGGTTGAAGTCGTAGGCCGCACGTCGGGGCAGCAGTGCCCCGGCCAGCCGCCACAACCACCCGTCACGCTGCGGCGCCGGACCGTAGAACACCCGCTGGAGGACCCTGCGCACGTTGACGTCCACCAGCGGCACGCGACGCCCGTAGGCGAACGCCAGGACCGCGCGCGCCGTGTACGGCCCGACGCCGTCAAGCCCCCGCAGGGTGTCTTCGTCGGCGGGGATCTTCCCGTCGAACCGGGCCACGACCTCGCGGGCGATCGCGTGCAGCCGCACCGGGCGGACGTTGTAGCCCAGCGGGTACCAGGCCTCGCGCACCTCATCCACCGAGGCCGCGGCCAGCGCGCGGACCGACGGGTAGGCGCGCAGGAACTCCCGGTACTTGGGGACGACGCGCGGCACCTGCGTCTGCTGGAGCATGATCTCCGACACCAGGACGCGATAGGGGTCGCGCGTGCGTCGCCAGGGCAGGTCACGCTTGTGCTGCCGGTACCAGCGCAGCAGGCGCCGGACGAACGCCCGGCGGCGGCGCGGCGACGGAAGGCGGCGCGGTCCTACGCCTGCGCCATCTCCTTCTGGCCGAAGCCTGCCCACAGACCGACGACGCCGAGCACCAGGTGGATCAGGTTGTAGAGGGTGCCGGTGGTGATCCCCAGCGCCGCCAGCGTGCCCGCGCTGACGAAGCCCAGCAGGCCCACCAGCGTGTAGATCACGCCGAAGACCTGCGCCCCGGTCTTCACCGACTTGTCGGTGAAGCCGAGGTAGGCCAGGATCGCGCCGCTCACCAGGTGGACGAGGTTGTGCGTGGCGGTGAAGGTGAGGGTGAGCAAGCCGCCGGGGATGAGGAAACCGAGGATGCCCAGGACGATCAGGATGACTCCAACCCACTGGCAATAGGTCTTTGCCATGGCCGGCCTCCCTTCGTCGTGGTAACTTGTTCGCATACTACTACACCGAGGGAGGCATTCCTGCACCACGCTGGTTCCTCCACCCGGGCGTTCCCCTGCAAGCCACGGACGTTCCGCCTGCGCGCTGGCGACGCTCGCGGCCGCCATCGGCGTTCCCTTGCAGACCATGGAAGTTCCGCTCCCCGAGCCTTCCCTGCACACGAGGGCGCCGGGTATTCAGCCGGGCTGGGTCGGCCCGATTCGGGGAGCCTTCCCTGCACACGAGGGCGCCGGTGTTGCGGCATCGCGATTGCGCGCCGGGGGCCGGGCGTTCCTTGCACGGGGGTGCCGGCAGCCGCAGGAGACCCCAGGCGCCGGGGTGAAGCCATCGACGACAACGCCCGAGGTGATCTCGCCATGGCACACAGCCGTTCGATCGTCATCGCCCGCCGCGGTATGGTCGCGTCGGGCCATCCCCTGGCGTCGGCCGCCGGCCTGCAGGTCCTGGCGGCGGGAGGCAACGCTTTCGACGCCGCCGTGGCGATGGCGGGGGTGCTGGGCGTGGCGCAACCGATGATGAGCGGCGTGGGGGGCGACACGTTCATGGTGGTCTTCAGCCGCCGCGAGAACCGGGTATGGGCCATGAACGCCAGCGGCCCTGCCCCGGCCGGCGCGACGCGCGACTTCTTCGTCGCGCGCGGGTACACGAAGATGCCGCTGCGGGGGATGCTCTCGCCGTCGGTGCCCGGCGCCGTGAAGGCCATGGAAGTCTGCCTGCAGCGCTGGGGGAGCGGCAGGTTCACTTTGGGCAAACTCCTGGAACCCGCGATCCGGTACGCCGAGGAGGGCGTGCCCGTGGCGCGGCGGGTCGCCCACTGGATCCGCGAGGCCGAGCCGGTCCTGGCGCAGTATCCCTCCTCGGCCAGGATCTTCCTGCCCGGCGGACGACCGCCCGAGGAGGGGGACGTGCTGGTCCAGCGCGACCTGGGCAGGACGTTGCGGCAGATCGCCGATGGCGGCGCCGACGCGTTCTACCACGGGCCCATCGCCCGCGCGATCGGCGACTACAGTCAGGCCCACGGTGGGCTGCTCTCCGCCGACGACCTGGCCGGCTACGACGTCGAGGTCACCGACCCCGTCGCGACGACCTACCGCGGGATCACGGTGTACACCACGCCTCCGCCGTCACAGGGGTTCCTCCTGCTGGAGATGCTCAACGTCCTCGAAGAGATGCCGCCGGTGCCCTGGGGTTCGGCCGACTGGGTGCATCGCGGCGTCGAGGCCAAGAAGCTCGCGTTCGCCGACCGGCTGGCCTACGTGGGAGATCCCCGTTTCGTGACGAACCCGCTCGACGTCCTGCTCAGCAAGGACTACGCCGCACGGCGGCGGCGCGACCTCGACATGACCCGTGCGGCCGATGTGCCGGCGGGCGGGCTCACCGAGGTGACCGGCGACACCACGTTCTTCTGCACGGCCGACGTCGAGGGCAACATGGTGGCGTACATCACGAGCCTCTCGGCATCGTTCGGATGCGGCGAGGTGGTCGAAGGCACCGGCATCATGCTCAACAACCGCGCCGGGCGCGGCTTCTCCCTGGAGGCGGGGCACCCCAACTGCATCGCGCCCGGCAAGCGCACGATGCACACGCTCTGCCCCTTCCTGGCCACCCGGGACGGGGCGCCATGGCTGGTCTGGGGCACGCCGGGCGGCGACGCGCAGCCCCAGTGGAACCTGCAGATCTTCCAGAACCTGGTGGACGCGGGGATGGATCTGCAGGCCGCGATCGAGGCGCCCCGGTGGCACAGCTTCCCGGGCACCGATCCGGCTACCGTCGAGCAGCCGTTCGAGCTACGCATCGAGGAAGGCTATCCGGCCGAGACGCTGACCGAACTCGCGCGCCGCGGCCACCGGCTCAAACCGATGGGCGAGATGGAAGGCGGTGGCGGCGCGCAGGCGATCGTCGCCGACCGCGTCCGCGGCGTCTACCTGGGAGCCTCGGACCCGCGGGTGGACGGCTGCGCGATCGGCCTGTAGCCCCGGGCGGCAGGCGCGCCGACGGGGGGTTCGGGGCCCGCGCGTACGCGGCAGCCGGACGGACGCCCGGTGCAGGGGAGAGGTCGGCGTCGGATCCCCGACGGCGGTCTGCGGCCGATTACGGGCGGACGACCTCGAACGGACGACCCGCGGGGAACAGCTCGATCCACACCGGTCCCCGCGGCACGATGACCGGCGCGCCGCCGTCCAGCGCGAGGCGGAGAGGACCGCCGGCGGGGCGGCTCCACGTGCCCTCGTGCAGCCGACCGCGGGTGAGCACCATCAGGCGGCCGCCGCCGACGAGGTCGAGGTGGCTGCTGGGACCGCCACGTGCGTCCGTCTGCCACCAGCGGACGATGGCGACGAGGATCGCGGTGGCCGCCACGGGCTGACCGTCGCTGTCCAGGTGGGGCTGCCCGTCCTGTTCGCGGAAGTAGATTCCGCGGGCGGGGTCGTAGCGGTAGGTCACGGCGTACCGCGGGGCGTAGTCGAGCACCACCGCGGGCGCTTCGGCGCCGCCCGGGGGCCCATCGCCGAACCGGTAGGGCACGCCGCGGGGCTGCACGTGCGGGTGGCGTTGCCGCGCCGCCTCCCGCAGGCTGTCCAGACGCGCGTACAGGTTGTGGGGCGCCCGGCGCGCGGGATCGCGCCAGAACGGACCGGCGGTCCAGAACTCGTTGATGACCGGGAGGCGTTCGCGGGCGATGCGCGCCCGGGCCTCGGCGCTGTAGCCCGCGTGGACCGTGATGGCGCCCAGGTCGGCAGCGAGGTCGAGCATGAAGGCCCGGACGCTGCGGATCGGGCCGACCGCCGCCGGCGTGGCGTCGCAGAACGCCGCCAGGAACCGCGTGATGAGCGCCTCGGTGGGCATGGCGAAGACCAGGCACGCCTCGGCCAGACCGGCCTGCGGGCGCGCCTCCGGGGTGTTCTCGACGACGACGAGCAGCGGGGCTGCGCCGTCTTCGCCCGGCCAGAACGTCTGGCGGGCCCGCGGCATGGGCAGCGACGGCTCGCGCAGCGCCACGCGGATCTCGTCGCGCGGGGCGGCCAGCCAGGCGACCAGGACGCCCAGCATGGCAGCGCCTGCCAGGGTCGCCGCGGCCGCGAGCCAGCGTTGTCGGGAGCGCATCGGTGGGTACCATTATAGCGGCGCGACCTGGAGGTGGAGCATGATCACAGCACGCACGGAACGCACCCTCGTCTTCCTCAAGCCCGACGGCGTGCGGCGCGGGCTGGTGGGGGAGGTGCTGCGGCGGTTCGAGCGGATCGGCCTGCGGATCGTCGGGCTGAAGATGCTGCGGGCGTCGCGCGACCTGCTGGAGCGGCACTACCCCGCCGACGAGGGGTTCCTGCGGACCATCGGGGGCAAGACGCGGGAAGCGTTCGAGGCGGCGGGCCTCGACGTGCGCCAGGAAGCCGGCACCGACGATCCGCTCGAGATCGGCCGCCGCGTGCGGCAGTGGCTGATCGAGTTCGTGGCCTCGGGGCCCGTGGTGGCCATGGTGCTCGAGGGGACGCACGCGGTCTCGGTGGTGCGCAAGGTGGTGGGCGACACCCTGCCCTATCGGGCGGCGCCGGGCACGATCCGCGGCGACTACTCGGCCGACTCACCGACGGTGGCGAACCTCCAGAAGCGGCCGGTGCGCAACCTCGTGCACGCCTCAGGGTCGCTGGAAGAGGCGGCGTTCGAGATCGACCTGTGGTTTGCGCCCAGCGAGCTCCACGACTACACCCGCGTCGACGAGGACCTGATCCTGGGATAGCCGGCGGGCGCGGCAGCGCGGCGTGCGCAGGGGCGACGACGTGCGCGGGCCTCGACTATCCGATGGACGGACCGAGCGGGAGCAGCACTTCTCCCAGCACCCATCCGCTGGCCGCCAGCACATTGCCCACCCGCGGGGGCACCGGAAGCACCTCACGATCGGTGGCCGCAGGCAGGGTGAGGTCGGGAGCCACCCCGAGGCGCATCCACCAGAAGGCGGCATCGGTGGCCGTGTTGACGAGTTCGCGGGCCTCCACCACGCGGCCGACCACCAGGGCGGTGGCCTCCATGTCGTCCGCGGCTTCCTCCACGTCGAAGTGGGCGCTGGACGACACCGACGGCAGCGGCGGCCGGTACTCGCGCTCCCTGACGGCCGCGTAGGCACCCTCGGTGGGGTAGAGGGTCGCCTCGTGCAGCAGCAGGATGAGGCGCACCACCACCACCGCGCCCTCGCGTAGCCGCCCCGCCACCAGGGCGTAGTTCACGACGTCCACCCGCATCGGAAACGCCCCGGAGAAGGGCTCGTCGTCCTCGCTGGGGTTCAGCCAGCCGTCCACCCAGCCCTCCAGGCCGCGCTCGTCGGAGACACCGCTGCCGGTGACGGCCAGGCGGTAGGCGTCGTCGGTGGCAAAGAACGGCGTGGCGCTGACCACTTCGCCGGCCGCGTCCGCCAGGGCCCAGATCTCGGGGCCGCCCCCCGGCGCCCAGCGAAACAGGGCATGGCCATCGGCGCTGCCCACGCGCTGGCCGGCAGCGACGGCCCGCTGCCCCAGCCGCCAGTAGTCGCGCATCTCGCGCACCGGGAAGCCCACGGCGTGAAAGTGGCTCGACATCCTGTCCGCTCGCCTCCACAGGTCCGGCGGCAGGGCTTCCCGCTGCAGGAGGGACGCCGGGACCGCCGGAAAGCGACCAAGGGCGGATTCCACGCGCACAGGAGGCGTCCCTGTGACGACGACCTTCCCCCCGGGGTTCCGGTGGGGGGTGGCCACCAGCGCCTACCAGTTCGAGGGCAACAACACCGCCGCCGACTGGTGGGTCTGGGAGCAGCGTGGTCGCATTCGCGACGGCAGCCGGTCCGGCCGGGCGTGCGACTGGTGGCGTGCGGCCGAGCGCGACTTCGACCTGATCGCGAGCCTGCACCTGAACGCGGTGCGCCTGTCCGTGGAGTGGAGCCGTCTGGAGCCTTCCCCCGGCCGGTGGGACGAGGCGGCGATGGCCCGCTACCTGGTCATGCTGCGCGGCCTGCGCGACCGCGGGCTCGAGCCCATGGTCACCCTCAACCACTTCACGCTCCCGCAGTGGGTGGCCGCGCGCGGCGGGTGGGCCTGGCGCGGCATCGTCGAGGCGTTCGCGGCGTTCGTCGGCCGCGTCGTGGCGGCGGTCGGGGATCTGGTCGACCGCTGGGTCACGCTCAACGAGCCCATGGGCTACCTGCTAAGCGCCTACCTGCTGGGCCAGTTTCCGCCCGGACGCAGGAACCCTGTGGCGTTCGTGCGGGCGCTGCGCCACTCGCTGCAGGCGCACGCCGCCGCCTACCGGACCGTGCACGCCGCCAGGCCCGCCGCGCAGGTCGGCCTGGCGGTCTACCTGCGACCGGTCGACCCCGCCCGTCCCCGGGGCGTCGAGGCGGCGCTGGCCGCGCGCCTGGACTACGCGTTCAACTGGCTGTACCTCGACGCGCTGCGCGGCCGTCGGCCGGTCGACTCGGGCCGCCCACGGCCGGTTCAGGACGGTGTCGGCCTTTTGGACTTCCTGGGCGTGAACTACTACACGCGCACGGTTCTGCGGCTGGACTTCCGGCGCCCGCAGACGCTGTTCGTGCACGCCGCGCCTCCCCAGGGGGCAGACCTGGCGGACCGGGGGTTTAGCGAGATGTACCCCGACGGGTTGCTGGCGGTACTGCGCCGTGCCCGCGGCTACGCCGTGCCGCTCTACGTGACCGAGAACGGCCTGCCCGACGCCGCCGACCGGCTGCGACCGCGGTTCATCGTCGAGCACCTGCGGCGCCTGGCCCAGGCCATCGCCGAGGGCTGTCCGGTGCGCGGGTACTACCACTGGTCCATCGTCGACAACTTCGAGTGGAACGACGGGTGGAGCCTGCGCTTCGGGCTGTACGCGCTGGACGAGCGCACGCAGGCGCGCACCGCGCGGCCCAGCGCGGCCCTCTACGCCGCCATCGCCCGGACGAACGCGCTCCCCTGACCCGGCGCCACGAAGGGTTGCGGCCGGTCCTGCCGATCGGGTACGGGCGGGCTGTCTGGCCGTACCGGTGGATCCGACGCCGCGCCGCGTTGCGGTCGGTTCCGCCCGCACGGCCCGGGCCGTCCGAGCCCTGTTACAATGCAGGTGGTGGGAGCATGACCACGACCGCCTCGCCGCCTGCCACCACCGCCGCGCTGGCGGCTGTGCTCGACGCCAGGACGGCGGACGGTGTGCTCTACGAGCGCCTGGCCGCCGGCAAGGTGCGCTGTCTGGCCTGCGGGCACCGGTGCGTCATCTTCCCCGGACACCGCGGCATCTGCCAGGTGCGCTTCAACGCCGACGGCACGCTGCGGGTGCCGTGGGGATACGTGGCCGCGCTCCAGTGCGATCCCACGGAGAAGAAGCCGTTCTTCCACGTGCTGCCGGGATCCCAGACGCTGACCTTCGGGATGCTGGGCTGCGACCTGCACTGCCCCTACTGCCAGAACTTCGTCACCTCCCAGGCGTTGCGGGACCCCATGGCGGGCGCGCCACCGCAGGACGTCACGCCCGAGCTGCTGGTGGACCTGGCGTTGCGCCATGGCGCGCGGCTGGTCGGCAGCTCGTACAACGAGCCGCTGATCACCGCCGAGTGGGCGGTGGCCGTCTTCCGCAAGGCGAAGGAGGCCGGCCTGCGCACCTGCTTCGTCAGCAACGGGAACGCGACCCGCGAGGTGCTGACGTTCCTGCGGCCCTGGTGCGACTGCTACAAGATCGACCTGAAGTCGATGAACCCGAAGAACTACCGGTACCTGGGCGGGGTGCTCGACCGCGTCCTGGAGACCGTCACGATGGTGTCCGCCATGGGGTTCTGGCTGGAGGTCGTGACCCTGGTCGTCCCGGGATGGAACGACAGCGACGCGGAGCTGCGCCAGGCGGCGGAGTTCATCGCGGCGGTCTCCCCGGACATTCCCTGGCATGTCACGGCGTTCCACCCCGACTACAAGATAACCGACTACGCGGCCACGCAGGCGGCCACGCTGATGCGCGCAGCCCGCCGCGGGCAGGCCGCGGGCCTGCGCTACGTGTACGCGGGCAACCTGCCCGGCCGGGTCGGCCCCTACGAGCACACCTTCTGTCCCGGGTGCCGGACGCTGCTGGTGGAACGGGTGGGCTACCACGTCCGCCGCAACCGCCTGGCCGCCACCGGCGGGCGGTGTCCGACGTGCAGCATGGAGATCCCCGGGATCTGGCGCTGAAGTCTACGCTGCGGCTCGTGCCGGTGCGTCGGGCAGACCGGGGGTCTGCGGGCTCCCAGGCTCCTGGAACGTGCGGGCTTCTTGGCTTGGGCGTTCACCAAAGATTCACGAGGCGTTCACCCCGGGTCCATCCACAGGCCGTATTGTGGAAAGAGAGGGTTCGCTACGGGATGGCCTCGCTGCCATGGGACAGGAGGGATGGACGATGACAGGTCGAGACGTAGCGGTGGTGGTGCTGGTCGTGCTGGGCGTCCTGGCCCTGCTGCCTGCGCTTGGCTGGATCGGCATGATGGGTGGGTGGATGGGCCCGGGCATGATGGGGCCGGGCATGATGGGCGGTTGGGGTGGCCGGTGGGGCGGCGGATGGGGTATGCCGCTTCTGGGCCTCGTGTTCTGGGCGCTGATCGTGACCGGCATCGTGGTGGGTGTGGTGGCGCTCGTGCGGCGTCCGGCCCCGGGTGCCGGCGCGACCGGCGCGGCCCCGTCGGCCCCGGCCGCGGGGGCCGAGGCGACAGAGACGCCCCTGGCGATCCTCAAGCGCCGGCTGGCCAGTGGCGAGATCACCCGCGAGGAGTACGAGGCCTTGAAGAAGGAGGTCGCGTCGCCCTGACGATGGCGCGCACCATCCTGGTCGTCGACGACGAGCCGGAGATCACCGCGATCCTGCGGCGCTACCTGGAGCAGGACGGGTACCGGGTGGTGGAAGCGCGCGACGGCCGGCAGGCCCTCGAGGCGTTCCGGCGCGAGCGGCCCCACCTGGTGGTGCTGGACCTGATGCTCCCCGAGATCGACGGCTGGGAGGTCGCCCGCCAGATCCGGGCTGCGGGGAACACGCCCATCATCATGCTGACGGCGCGCAGTGAGGAGACCGACCGGCTGGTGGGGCTGGGGCTTGGCGCCGACGACTACGTCGTCAAGCCCTTCAGCCCCCGCGAACTGGCTGCCCGCGTGCGCGCGGTGCTGCGGCGCGCGACCGGCGAGGTGCCGGCCGAGGTGCTGACCGTCGGCGACCTGGAGATCGACATGGGGCGCATGGAGGTGCGCCGCGGCGGCGAGACGATCACCCTGACGCCCACCGAGTTCCGGTTGCTGGCGGCGCTGGCGCGTGCCCCCGGCCGGGTGTTCACGCGCCTGCAGCTCATCGATCAGGTCTACGGGCACGCCTTCGAGGGCTACGACCGCACCATCGACGCCCACGTCAAGAACATCCGGCAGAAGCTCGAGCCCGACCCGCGGCGGCCGCGCTACCTGCTGACGGTGCATGGGGCCGGCTACCGCCTGGCGGATCGCCCGGGTGAGCGTCCGCCGTGACCTCGCGCCCGTGGCGGGCGCACGGTGCCGGCGCGGCGGCACAGCGGTGGACCGTGGAAGACGAGTGAGCGGCCCGCGCCCGCCGCGCGCGCTCGATGTCGGGCGGCGCCTCGGCCGTGGCGATCGCCCCAGGCCTGTGGGGCCATGCGAGGAGGCCGCGTGAGCCTGCAGCGCAGGTTGATCCTGGCCTTCGTGGCGGTGGCCGTACTCTCGGTCGCCTGCGTGGCCGTCATCACGAGCCGGGCTACGCGAGCCGAGTTCCAGCGCTACCTGTTCGGCCCGCCGCGGGCCGGCTCGGGCGCGGGCATGCCCCACGCGCCCGACGCCGGCATGCAAGCGATGATGCGGCGCATGATGGGGGCGCCCGAGCTGCGGTTCCTGGCCGCGCTGCGGCGCGCGACGTGGCTGGCGGCGCTGGTGGGCGTGATGGCCGCGGTGCTGCTGGGCATCGCCGTGACCCGCTACCTGACCGCGCCGCTGCGCCAGATGGCCGAGGCAGCGGGCCAGATCGGCCGGGGCGAGCTGGCGCAGCGGGTGACAGTACCCGCCGACGACGAGCTCGGGGCCCTGGCCCGCGCCTTCAACGCCATGGCCGCCAACCTGCAGCGGCTGGAAGAGAGTCGGCGACAGCTGGGCGCCGACATCGCCCACGAGCTGCGCACGCCCTTGTCGGTGCTGCAGGCCAACCTGGAAGGGATGCTGGACGGTGTGGTGGCGCCCTCGCCGGAGCGGCTGGCGGCTCTGCACGGGCAGGTCCGGCTGCTGTCGCGGCTCGTGGACGACCTGCGCGACCTCTCCCTGGCACAGGCCGGGCAGCTGCCGCTGGACCGTCGGCCGACGGACCTGGCGGCGCTGGCGGGGGAAGCGGTGGCCGCCGTTGCCGCGGCGGCCGGGGAGAAGCAGGTCCGCGTGGACTTGCGCGTGGCAGGGCCGCCACCGCCGGTGTCGGTGGACCGCGAGCGCGTCCTGCAGATGCTGCACAACCTGCTCCACAACGCATTACGGCACACGCCGCGCGGCGGCCGGGTGACGGTGGGCGTCGACGCGGGCCCCGGGCGGGTGCAGCTGTGGGTGCAGGACACGGGACCCGGCATTCCGCGCGAGGACCTCGACCGCATCTTCGAGCGGTTTGTCCGGCTCGATGCCTCGCGCACGCGGGCCACCGGGGGCAGTGGCCTGGGGCTGGCGATCGTCCGGGCGCTGGCGGAGGCCCATGGCGGCACGGTCACCGCCACCAGCGGGCCGGGCCAGGGCAGCCGGTTCACGATCACGCTGCCCGTGGTGGCAGGCGATGCGAGCGCCGCCCGCCGCGCGCAGCACGGCGCGGGCGCCTCATAGCCTACGCCGGCGCCGGCACGTGTTCCAGCAGGACGATCCGGTCTGCCACCGCGTCGTAGTGCGGCCAGGCGGTGCTCAGGATCACCTGCCGTTCCCTGGCGGCGGCCACCAGCAGCGGCAGCACGGCCCGGCGGCGTGGCTCGTCGAGGTGCGCGAACGGCTCGTCCAGGAAGAGCGGCGGCCGTCGGTCCCCCGTCATCACGTCCAGCAGCGCCAGGCGCAGGCAGAAGTAGAGCAGGTCGGCCGTTCCCTGCCCCAGGTCCGCCGGGTCGCGCCAGCCGTCCTGCGCGTGTACCACCGGGCGGAGGGTCCGCTCGTCGATCGCAACCCGGGTGAGCGCGTCGCCCGTCGCGGTCGCCAGGTAGGCCGACGCGCGGCGCTCCAGCACCTGCCGGGCGGGGTAGACCGAGCGCGCGCGGGCTTCCTCGAGCATGCGCAGCGTCAGCTCCGCGACCTGGAGTGCCCGCCGGTCGCGCGCGGCGCGGGCCTCGAGCACGGCGATCTCCTCTTCCAGGCCCGCAGCCTCCTCGGCCCGGCCGCGCACCTCCTCGATGGCGGCCTCCAGGCGCGCGCGACGCTCGCGCAGCTCCTGGAGGTCGGCGTTCAGCCGGCGGACCTGATGCTCGACGTCGTCGGGGGAGGCGGTGGCGTTGCGCGCGGAAGGCGGAATCGTCTCCAGCGCAGCGCGTACACCCGCCAGGTCCTGCGCCAGCGCCTCCAGGCGCTGTTCGAGCGCCGCCTTCGGGTCGGGGCCCCACACCGCGCGCAGGGCGGCCCGCAGCTCCTCGCGCTCGCGCCGCTGCTCCATGTAGTTCGAGAACCGCTGCTCCACGTCTTCCAGGCTGGCGCTGCCGATGGCCTGCAGGCGCGCCGTCACGGCCGCCTCGGCCTCGGCGAGCTGGCCCTGCAGGACGTCGACCCCTCGGCGAAGGTCGAGCACGCGCTGTTCCTGCTGCCGGTAGTCGGCACCCGTCTCGACGATGCGTCCCCGGTAGCGCATCCCCGCGACGGTGACGCCGCCGGCGGCAGCCAGCACGAGCCAGCCCAGCCAGTGCTGCAGGGCGGCGACGATGCCGGCGCCGCCCACGACGCCGATCGCCCCCGCCGTGACCAGCGCCCATCCTCTGGCGCCCAGCTGGCGGACGGCGTGGTGCGCCGTGGCCAGGCGCTCGAGCACCCGTTCCTCCCGGGCCGCCTGGTCGCGGGCGGTGGCCAGTTGCCGTTGTACCTGGAGGTACTGTCGCCGCGCCTGGAACAGGCTGGCGACCAGCGCCTCCTGGTGGGCGGAGAACGCGGCCAGCGCGGCATCCAGCTCGGCCAGGCGCCGGAGCTGGTCCTCGACGCGGGCCAGCTGCGCGCGCAGGTCCGCGGCTTCGCGGGCGAGCGCCTCCTCCCGCTCCTTGAGCTCGACAGCCTGGCGGCGTACGCGCAGCAGCGCCGCCTGCGCCGCCAGCTCGCGTTCGGTGGCCGCGGTGCGCTGCGCCAGATCGTCGA
>CAZGNA010000047.1:0-16506 GCA_964526945.1 uncultured bacterium | reverse complement strand
CGCGGCACCGCGGCGCGCCGTGCCCGATCCGGACCTGACGCCACCGCCCCCGGCGCGCGCAGCGCCAGCTTGCGCGGGCCGGGCGCGGCGCTTCATGGCGCCAGCCTGCGCGGTTCGGGTCCGGCGCTGCCTGGGGTCGGCCTGCGCGGGTCGCGCGGCGCGCCGCCCGGGGCCGCGTCCTGCCGGGGTGCCTCCGCTCGCCGGTTGCTTCGGTTGCTTCCCTGCTCTCCTCATGTCTGCACCCTCTCTGCCGCCTGCAGGAGCGCCCGCGCCGCCAGCACGCCGGCCACGTGCTTGCGGTACTCGGCGGTGGCGTGGATGTCGCCCTCGGGCTCGAGCGCGGCCGTCACTGCGCGTCCGGCCTCGTCGGCCGCCTCGCGCGTGAGCGCGCGTCCGACGAGCAGCGCCTCGGCGTCGGCCACCCGCACCGGTCCGGGACCGACGCCGGTGAACGCCAGCCGCGCCTCGATGCACCGCCGGTCGCCGTCGAGCCGCACCAGCGCGGCCACACCCACCAGGGCGAAGTCGCCGTGACGCCGCGCCACTTCCTGGAACGCCCAGCCCGTCCCGGGCGGCGGCACCGGGAAGCGGATCTCGGTCAGCAGCTCGTCGGGCTCCAGCGCCGTGGTCAGGTAGCCGGTGAAGAACTCCTCACAGCCAAGCGTCCGCTGGCGGCGCCGGCTGACCACCCTGAACGTCGCCCCCAGCACCGAGGCGACCGCCGACAGCTCGGCTGCGGGATCGGCGTGGGCCAGGCTGCCGCCGATGGTCCCGCGGGTACGGATCTGCGGGTGCCCGACCCACCGCAGGGCCTCGCGCAGCAGGGGCAACCGCGTGGCCACCAGCGGGTGGGTCTCGACCGCGCGCTGGCGCGTCATGGCGCCGATCACGATGGCCCCGCGGGCGGCCCGGACGAACGCCAGGTCGGGTATGCGGTTGATGTCGACGAGCACCGCGGGCCGCGCCAGGCGCATCGCCAGCAGCGGCACCAGGCTCTGCCCGCCCGCCAGGACCTTGGCGTCGGAGCCGAACTGGCGCAGGGCCTCCAGGGCCTCGTCGCGCGTGCGGGGTGCCAGGTACTGGAACGGTGCGGGTTTCACCGCCGGCCTCCTGCGGGCAGCGCCGCCTGCGCGGCGACTTGCGCGGCGAGCTCACGCACGCGCGCGGGCCACAGCGGCATCTCGGTGATCCAGGTCCCCAGGGCATCGTCCAGCGCCGACGCGAACACCGCTGGCACGGGGATCACGCCGGCTTCGCCGGCGCCCTTGAGCCCCAGCGGGTTCAGGGGCGAGGGCGTCTCGAGGTGTCGGATCTCGATGGGGGCCACCTCCGCGATTGTGGGCAGCAGGTAGTCCATGAACGTCTGGGTCAGCAGCTGCCCCGTGTCGTCGTACACCAGGCGCTCGTAGAACGCGCCGCCAATGCCCTGCGCGACGCCGCCCCGGATCTGTCCCTCGAGGATCAACGGGTTGATGACCGGACCGCAGTCGTGCACCACGACGTAGCGCAGGATGCCCACCAGGCCGGTGTCGGGATCGACCTCCAGCACCGCCGCGTGGCACCCCGCCGCGAACGTCCCGCGCGGGGGCGCGAAGTAGCGCGTGGCCTCCAGCCCGGGCCCTTCCCACTCGCGGGGGATGACGCCGCGCAGCGGATTGGCCGCAGCGGCCACCTCGCCCAGCGTCACGGCGCGTCCCGGCGTGCCCCGCACGAAGACTTTGCCCCCCGAGAGCTCCAGGTCCTCCCGGCGGGCTTCCAGCAGGGCGGCGGCCACGGTCAACGTCTTCTCGCGGACGGCCTGCGCCGCCAGCGCCACGGCGTTGCCGGCCACCACGGCGGCCCGGCTGGCGAAGGTGCCGGTGCCCCACTGGAAGGCGCCGGTGTCGCCGGTGGTGACGGTCACGTCCCGCACGTCCACGCCCAGGGCGTCGGCGATGATCTGCGCGAAGGCCGTGTAGTGGCCCTGGCCCTGGGTGCCCACGCTGGTGGCCGCGAACACCTTGCCCGAGGGCTCCACCGTGATGCGGCAGCCCTCGTACGGGCCGATCCCCGTCCCTTCCACGTACATCGCCAGCCCCAGCCCCACCCGGCAGCCCTCGCGCGCGGCCCGGGCCTTCGTCGCCGGCCAGTCGCGGTAGCCGATGGCCTCCAGCGCGGTCTCGAGCACCGCGGGGTAGTTGCCGCTGTCGTAGACCAGGGGCGCGTTGTCCTGGTAGATCAGCCCGACGTCGTAGGGGAAGTCGCCGGGCTGCAGCAGGTTGCGCCGCCGCACCTCGGCGCGGTCCAGCCCCAGCTCCCGGGCCACGCGGTCCAGCAGCCGTTCCATGACGAACACGCCGTGCGGGCGGCCGGCCCCCCGGTAGGGGCTTACCTGGGTCTTGTTGGTGAACACCGCCTTGAACTCCGCATGGTAGTTGGGGATGCGGTACGGCCCTGGCAGCGTGGTGCTGGCCACGATGGGCACGATCAGGCCGTAGGCGATGTAGGCGCCGGTGTCGTGCAGGAACTCGACCCGCACGCCCTCGATGCGCCCGTCGCGGTCGACGGCGATGGCCGCGTCGTAGACCTGCACGCGCTCGTGGTTGGTGGCCACGAAGTGCTCGCGCCGGTCCTCGATCCACTTCACGGGGCGCCCCAGGACCATGGCGGCGTGGGGGATCAGGATCTCCTCCGGGTAGCACATCATGATCTTGGGACCGAATCCGCCGCCGATGTCCGGGGCCACCACCCGCACGTCGTTCAGCGACAGCCCGAAGAGCTGGGCGAGGAAGTTCCGGATCCGGATGGGCGCCTGCGTGGTGTCCCACACCACGAGCTGCCGGGTCCTGGCGTCCCACTGGGCCACGACCCCGCGGGTCTCGATGGGCGACGAGGCGCCCCGGTCGATCACGAACCGCTCGCGGAACACGTGGGCGGCCCGCGCGAACGCCGCCTCCACGTCGCCCACCCGCTGGGTGTAGTGGGCGGCGACGTTGTCGGGCACGTCGTCGTGCACGCGCGGGCTGCCCGGTCGGACCGCCCCTTCCAGGTCCACCACGGCGGGCAGCGGGTCGAACTCGACCGCGATCAGGTCCGCGGCGTCCTCGGCCACGTACCGGCTGGTCGCCACCACCATGGCCACGGGCTCGCCGACGTGACGGACCACGTCGCCGGCCAGCGCCACCTGGGTCTTGTGGTGGACCAGGGCGGGGTGGGGGATGAGCTTGGGCAGCGGCCCGCGGATCCCCGGCGGGAGGTCCGCGGCGGTGAAGACCGCCACCACGCCCGGATGCGCCCGCGCCCGGCTGACGTCCAGGCGCACCACGCGCGCGTGGGCATGGGGGCTCCGGTAGAAGGCCGCGTGCAGCAGGCCCGGGAGCTGGAGGTCGTCGATGTACGTGCCGTGACCTGTCAGCAGGCGCGGGTCCTCGTTGCGCGGGATCCGCGCGCCAAACCAGCGGGTCGCCATCCGGTCCCTCCAGGGCACCGCCCGGCCGGTCTCATCGGGCGGAAGAGAAGTGTTCCTTCGGGACCGGAAGAACCGGCTCCTCCCGTGCGCGGCGCTGCGCGCGGCCGTCCGACGGATGCCCTGCGGTGTCGCGCGCACGCCGTCCGTCGGTGCGCCCACAGCCCCGCCGCGGCATGGCAGCCCGTCCCACAACCGCCGGGCGTACGCGTGTCGGCGCGCACGCTGCCCGCCGGGACGCCCGCAGACGGCGCCAGGACCGTCGGGCGCAGCGGAGGGCGCCCTGCGTCGGATACCGAAGTCACGGAGCACGGGCCAGCGCGGCGCCCGCGGGTACGGAGGGCGTCATCGCCGGGGGCCGTTCGCGCGAGCCCAGAGCACGCGCGGACACGGCGTGCGGATGGCCGGCGGGTCCACGCCGGGATCGGCGGGCGCAGCGCCGCGGGGCGCTGGAGGTGCGAGGGTGAGCAGGGTCGTCGAGTTCCTCTTCGGGCAGGGCCGCGAAGCCGAGGTCCGGGCGTTGATGCGCCGGCACCTCGACAAGGTCGGCGAGTGCGTGGCGCGGGCAGGGGAGGTGCTCGACGACTACCTGGCCGGACGCCTCGACGAAGCCAAAGCCGGCGCCATCGAGGTCGACCACCTGGAGACCGAAGCGGACCACCTGCGGCGGGCGGTGATCGACCTGCTCTACCGCGGGGCGTTCCTGCCCGTGGCCCGGCCCGACATCCACGACTTCGCCGAACGGGTGGACATGATCGCCGACGCGGCCGAGGTCACGTGCGACTTCCTGCTCGGCCAGCGTCCCGAGATCCCCGCCGAGTACGCCGAGAGCCTGCGCGAGATCGTCCGCCTCACCCGCGAGACGTTCGCGGCGCTGCACGAGGCGGTCACGCTGTACCTGACCGGCGGCGACCAGGGCGCCATCCGCGAGCGGCTCAAGCAGGTGGGGATCACCGAGTCCACCATCGACGACCACGAGTGGAAGCTCACGCGCCAGATCTTCACCTCGACCCTGCCGCTGGCCGCGCGCATGCACGTCAAGGCATTCCTCGAGACGCTCACCGAGATCTCCGACGACGTGGAAGACGCCGGCGACCGGCTGGAGATCTTGCTGATCGGCCTCAAGCTGTAGATGCTGGCGCTCCTGCCGGCCCTCTACCTCGGGTGGGGCGTCGGCGCCAACGACGCCGCCAACGCGTTTGGCCCGCAGATCGGGGCCGGTGTGATCGCCTTCCGCCGCGCGGTGGTCCTCGCCGCGGTGTTCGCCTTCCTGGGCGCCGTGGTCGAAGGCCAGAAGGTGTTCGGCACCGTGGGGGGCCTGACGCGCCTGCGCCCACAGACCGCCGCCGTGGCCACGCTGGGGGCCGGGATGAGCGTCCACCTGATGACTGCGCTGGGGATGCCCATCTCGACGTCGCACGCGATCATCGGGGCGCTGGTGGCGGTGGGGACGACGGAGCCCACCGGGATCCACCGGGGGATCCTGGCCAAGATGCTGGCGTCGATGGTGACGGCGCCCGTGGGTGCCGGTGGCATCGCCTACCTGCTCTACCGTCTGCTGGCCGTCCTGCAGGGGCTCCGCGGGTTGGACGCGCGGCGCTTCGACCGGCTCGTCCGCGTCGCGGCCGTGCTGGTGGGCTGCTACGCCGCCTACGCCCTGGGGTCCAACAACGTGGGCAACGCCATGGCGCCGGCCGTCGCGGCGGGCGTGCTGACCCCGGCGGCCGGTGCGGCGCTGGGCGGTGCGGCGATCGCCGCGGGCGTCCTGACCTTCAGCCGCCGGGTGATCCTGCTGGTGGGGAACCAGATCACCGCGCTCGACCCCGCCTCGGCGCTGGTGGCCGCCGCGGCCACCGCGCTGACCACCCACCTCTTCACCCAGGTCGGCGTGCCGGTCTCCACGTCCCAGGCCATGGTGGGCGCGGTGGTGGGTGTCGGGCTCACCAAGGGCATCGTGGCGGTGAACCGGCGCATCTTCTGGCTCGCGCCCGCGGGCTGGCTGGTGAGCATCTCGACCGCCGGCGTGCTCACGTACCTGGGGCTCGGGGTGCTGGCGCTCGTGCGGTGAGGCCGGCGCGGGGGTCGGGGCCGGGATGAGACGGCGGTGCACACGAGCGGTGCACATAGGGACGCCCGAGGAAGCTGCCTCCGTGTCTGGGGGCCGGCGCCGGACCGACGTCAGGTCCCACGCCCCCAGGAGAGCGTCGCCGCCGTAGTACAGCCCGCGTGTTGGGACCGGCGCCGGACGGCGCCAGGACTGCTGCGCGGCGCCGCAGAAGGCATTCCCCGTCGACACTGTGCCCGGGAGGGTAGACCATGGCCATCGCGGCGAGCGAGCAGACCTACCGGAACTTCATCGGCGGCCGCTGGGTCGCCTCGTCCTCCGACCGCCTGGTCGCCAACCGTAACCCCGCCACGGGCGAGGTGCTGGGCCAGGTGCCGCTGTCGACGCGCGAAGAGGCGCGCGCCGCGATCCAGGCGGCGGTCGACGCGTTCCCCCGGTGGCGTGCCACGCCGGGCCCCGTGCGCGGCCGCATCCTGTTCAAGGTGCTGGAGCTCTTCGAGCGGAAGATGCCGGAGCTGGCGGAGATCCTCACCCGCGAGGAGGGCAAGACCCTCGCCGAGTCCACAGGCGAGCTCGTGCGCAGCCGCAACATCCTCGAGTACATCGCCGGCGAGGGACGGCGCCTGCGGGGCGAGACGCTGCCCAGCGAGCTGCCCAACACCTTCACGTACACCATCCGCGAGCCGCTGGGTGTCGTGGCGGTGATCACCCCGTGGAACTTCCCGGCGGCCATCCCCATCTGGAAGCTGGCGCCCGCGCTGGTGTGCGGCAACACCGTGGTCTTCAAGCCCGCCACGCTGACGCCGTGGACCGCGTCGGCGCTGGTGGAGCTCTTCCAGGAGGCCGGGCTGCCCGACGGGGTGCTGAACATGGTCATCGGGCCGGGCAGCACCGTCGGCGACGAGCTGATCACGCATCCTGCGGTGCGCGCGGTGTCCTTCACCGGCTCCAACGAGGTGGGGATCAAGCTCTACGAACGGGCGGCCGCCGGCGGTCGACGCGTGCAGGCCGAGATGGGCGGCAAGAACCCGGTCGTCGTCCTGGAGGACGCCGACCTGGAGCTGGCGCTGGCGGGCACGATCCAGGGCGCCTACGGGTCGACGGGCCAGCGCTGCACCGCCACCAGCCGGGTCATCGTCGTCGAGCGCATCGCCGACCGGTTCGTGGAGGAACTGGCGGCGCGGGCGCGGGCCCTGGTGGTCGGCGACGGGCTCGACCCCCGTACCCAGATGGGGCCGTCGGTGGACGAGTCCCAGATGAAGACGGTGCTGCGCTACATCGCCATCGGGCAGGAGGAGGGCGCGCGGCTGGTCACCGGTGGCCGGCGCCTGACCGAGGGCGCCTACGGCCGGGGGTACTTCGTCGAGCCCACCGTCTTCGACCACGTCACGCCGCAGATGCGCATCTTCCAGGAGGAGATCTTCGGCCCCGTGCTGGCGGTCTGCCGCGTGCCCGACTTCGACGCGGCGGTCCAGGCCGCCAACGCGGTGCCCTACGGGCTCGCCTCGTCCATCTACACGCAGGACCTGGCCAAGGCCATGCGGTTCGTCGACCGCAGCGAGGTGGGGATCGTCCACATCAACAACCCCACGGTGGGCGGCGAAGCGCACCTGCCCTTCGGCGGCACCAAGGCCACCGGCGTGGGCCCGCGGGAGCAGGGGAGCGTGGCCATCGACTTCTACAGCGAGCTCAAGGTCGTCTACCTCGACTACACCGGCGCCAAGCGCACGGCGACGTTCTTCTGAAGCCGCCGGAAGGCGCGGCCGCCGCTGGTGGCGCACGCGGTCGTCCGTGCGTGCCGGGCCGCGCCGGTGCCGTCGGGGGGCGGTGCGGGCGGTCTCCTGCGGTACATGCCGCCCCCACCGGGTCCGCGCCGCAGGCGGCGTCCGCGGCCGCCCGGGAGCTCCCGCGCACGCCTCACGTCGTGGGGTGAGGGTGCAGGCGCAGTCCCGCGGAGGCGCGGCGGGCAGGGGGCCGGGCGGCGACTGCGGAATGAGAAGCACAACACCCTTGAGGGAGGCGCGCCTATGGCTCGAGAGGCTCGTGTGCGCAGGGGGATCGCGGCCGGCCGCATGGTCGCCGTCGTGGCGGTGCTGGTGGCGCTGCTGGCGGGCGCTGCGACGTGGCAGCCCGCGCCGACATCGGCGGCGGCCGGACCCACGGTGACCCTGGCCATCCTGCACTTCAGTGTGATCAAGGGCACCACGTGGTCCGGCGCGCACCACCGCGCCGGACAGCGCATCGCAGCCAAGTACCCCAACGTGAAGTACGTCTACCGCGAGGAAGTGGGCCCCGACGCCACGGTGCCGTTCGCCGAGGAGCTGATCCGCCAGGGCGCGAGCATCGTGGTGGGCAACGCGGAGTTCATGGGGTTGCCACTGCGGGAGATCGCCGACCGCTACCCCAACGTCTACTTCGGCTCGGTGGTCGCCAGCGACGTCTCCCAGAAGCCCAACTTCATCCGGTTCTTCCCGCGCCAGTACCAGGCGCTCTACCTGGAGGGGCTCGTCGCCGGCGCCCTGACCAAGACCGGCAACATCGGGGTCGTCTCGGCGTTCCCCAACATCCAGGTGCTGCGCCGCACGGCGGGCTTCCACCTGGGCGTGCAGGACGCGGCCCGCGCGCTGGGCAAGCGCGTGAACGTCTACATCAAGTACGTGGGCGACTGGTACAAGCCCACCGAGGAGCGGGAGGTGGCCCGGACCCTGGTGAGCCAGCACCGGGTCGACGTGCTGACCCAGCAGACCGACTCGGGCTCGCCGTTGGACGTGGCGCAGGAGCGGGGCATCTGGTTCGTCGGCAAGGACATGGACATCGTGGGCTTCTACGGGTGGTCGAACACCGACACCGTGGCCATCTCGTTCGACACGCGGTGGGAGGTCCTCTACGACCGCATGGTGCGGGCCAAGCTGGCCGGCAGCCTCTCGCCGCGCACGCTGCTCTACCTGGGCATGCGGGACACCATGACCCTGGCCGACGGGACCGTGGTCAGCGCGGTGGACATCATGAACGACAAGAAGATCGGCGTGGAGGCCATCAGCCCCAAGGCGCGCCGGGCGCTGCCCCAGGCGATCGTGCGGCTCGTCGCGCAGCGCCGCGAGCAGATGCTGAAGGGCGAGTGGGATCCCTTCCAGGCCCACGCCCTGGTCAGCAACGGCACCGGGCTGGCGCTCAAGGACCTCCCGATCCCGGCCCGGGGAACCGTCGTCAAGAAGGCCGGCGAGATGCCCTCGGACGAGTGGCTGCTGTCGAAGTTCAACTTCGCGCTGGAGGGCATGACCATCCTTCGGTGAGGCCCCACGCGGGCGCCGGGGCTGGGCGTAGACGGCGCAGGCCGCGTCTGCGCCCGCCCCGCACCGTGCGCGTCCTGGGGTCGGCACTAGTGCACCGCGACACACCGGCCGGCGAGGTCATCCTGGAGGCCCGGGGTATCACCAAGCGGTTCCCCGGAGTGCTGGCGCTGGACCGCGTCGACCTCGATGTGCGCGCCGGCGAGGTGCAGGCGATCCTGGGCCAGAACGGCGCCGGCAAGACCACCCTGATGAACGTCCTCTTCGGCCTGGTGCACCCGGACGAGGGCCAGCTCGTCCTGCGTGGCCGGCCGGTGGTGTTCCGGTCCCCCCACGACGCGCTCGCCGCGGGGATCGGCATGGTGCACCAGACCCGCAGGCTCGTGGCGGCCCACACGGTGGTCGAGAACGTCATCCTGGGCCATCCGCGGGCCCGCGGCGTGCTCGACCTGCGCCGGGCCCGCCGGGATCTCGAAGCCTACTGCGCCCGCTACGGCCTGGCCATCGACCTGGGGGCGAAGATCTGGCAGCTCTCCGAGGGCGAGAAGCAGTGGGTCGAGATCCTCAAAGCGCTCTATGGCGGCGCCAGGATCCTGATCCTCGACGAGCCCACCTCCGCCCTGACGCCGCCCGAGGTGAAGACCCTGCTGGACGTGCTCCGGGCCATGGTGGCAGCGCAGGGGCTCACGGTGCTGCTCGTCACCCACAAGCTGCCGATCGTGATGGCGATCAGCCACCGCGTGACGGTGCTCCGGGCGGGGCGGGTCGTCGCGCGCCTGCCGACCGCTGCGGCGACGGAGGCGACGCTGGTGCAGCACATGGTCGGCCAGGAGATCACCGCTCCGGCGGTCGATGCCCCAACGACGGCCGGGCGACCCGTGCTGGAGGCGGACCACCTGGCGGCCTACAACGACAAGAACCTGTTGGCCCTGCGCGGCCTCTCATTTGCGCTCCACGCCGGCGAGATCCTGGGCGTGGCCGGCGTCACGGGCAACGGCCAGGAGGAACTCGCCCAGGTCCTGGCGGGGTTGCGGCCCGCGGCCAGCGGGGTCGTGCGCCTGGACGGCCGCGACATCACCGCGGCCTCGCCCCTGGAGCGGTGGCGCCTGGGCATCGGGTACATCCCCGCAGAGCGCACCACGGTGGCCTCCATCGCGACGTTCTCGCTGGTCGAGAACACCGCGTTGAACTTCCACTTCGACCCGGCGTACACCCGGCGCGGCCTGTTCGACTACGCGGGGCTCGAGGCCCTGACGGCGCGCATCCTGGCGGGCTATCGGGTGCAGGCGCCGGGCCCGCGGGTCCTAGCGCAGCACCTCTCGGGCGGCAACCTCCAGAAGCTCATCCTCGGCCGGGTGCTCGCCCGCGCCCCGCGCGTGCTCGTCGCCCACCTGCCCACGCAGGGGCTCGACGTCGAGGCGGCCGCGTTCGTGCGCGGCAAGCTCCTGGAGGCGCGGGCGGGCGGGGCGGCCGTGTTGCTCATCTCCGAGGACCTGGACGAGATCCTGGCGCTTGCCGACCGCGTGGCGGCCATGTACGAGGGCCGGTTCGTGGCGATCCTGCCGCGCGAGGCTGCCTCGGCCGAGACCGTGGGGGCCATGATGGCGGGGCTGCGACCGGAGGAGGCGGGCCTGGCGTGAGGGTCGGGCGCTACGCGCTGGTGCTCGAGCGGCGGCCGACGCGTCCCGCCGCCCACGCGGTCCTGACCGCGGTGCTGGCCGTTGCCCTGGCCCTGGCAGGGTCCAGCGTGCTGTTCCTCTCCAGCGAGGCCGGCGTGCTCGCCGCCTACCGGGCCATCTTCGCGTACGCGTTCCTCAACCCCCGGGGCTTCGTCGCCACGGTGCACCGGGCCATCTACCTGCTGCTGTGTACCGTGGCGTTCGTGGTCCCGCTGCGCGCGGGCCTGTGGAACATCGGGTTGCCCGGACAGGTCTACGCGGGCGCGCTGGCGGCGTTCGCCGTGCCCTTCGCGCTGGGCGCCGACGCGCAGGGCCTGCCGCTGCCCCCGGTGGTGCTCGTCGCGCTGATGGCGACAGCCGCCGCCGTCGCGGGCGCGGCCGTCGCCGGGGCGGTGGGCGTCATGCGGGCCCGATTCCAGGTCAACGAGATCCTGGTGACCATGATGCTCAACTCGATCCTGTTCTGGCTCGTCGCGAACTTCATCAAGGAGGGCGGCCCCTTCATGAGCGCGACGGCCGAGGGTGAGAGCTTCACCCTCCCGGTGGCGCTGCGGGCGCCGCTGGTGCTCGACGTCCCGCTCACGGCCGCGGTCGCGCTCGGCGCTGCCGTGCTGCTCGATCTCTTCTTCGCCCGCACCGCGGCCGGCTACCGCGTGCGGGTGTTGGGCGAAAACCCCGCGGCCGCACGGTACGCCGGGGTCTCCCCGGTGCGGCTCACGGTGCTCGTCTTCATGGTTGGCGGCGCGCTGGCGGGGCTGGCGGGCTACCACTACTTCGGGGCCGTCCCGGGGCTCTACAAGATTCCGGGGAACTACGGCTTCTACGGCGACCTGGCGTTCTACGGGATCATCTGCGCACTGATCGCCCGCGGCAGCTCGCTGGGCGCCGTGCCCATCGCGGTGCTGTTCGCCGGGCTCTCGCTGGGCGCCCGCTTCGCCCAGGGCGCGCTGCGCCTCCCGTTCGGCGTCGACTACGCCATGCTGGGCCTGCTCATGATGACGTTCGTCGGCTCGCACGTGCTGTACCACTACCGCATCGCCTGGCGCCCGGCGGCACTGGCGGTCACGCCGGCGCCCTCGCCCAGGTGGCCCTGACCGCGCGGCGGACGGCCGTGCGGGGCGGGCGGATGCGGCGCTGGCCACCACCGCGCGCAGTGCGGCTGGGGGCGGACGGTGCCCGGATGGGCAGACCGTGGCCCCGTGGACGGTACGGTGGGGCCGCCGGGGGCGCGGGGGGGCGGATGCCGGTAGCGGAGGGCGGCGCGTGACGGAACTCCTCGTGCGCAGCCTGGAGGCCTCGACCGTCTTCCTCTTCGCGGCCCTGGGCGAGCTCGTGAACCAGCGCGCCGGGGTCCTCAACGTCGGGCTCGAGGGCGTCATGCTCTTCGGCGGGACGCTGGGGTTCCTGGCGGCGCAGGCCGCCGCCAGCCATGCCCTGGGGTTCGCGGCAGCGCTGGCCATCGGCGCCGTGCTGGGCGGCGCCCACGGCTTCTTCGCCATCACCCTGCGCGGCGACCAGGTCGTGAGCGGCATGGGGCTGTGGATCCTCAGCTTCGGGCTCACCACCTACCTCGGCAACCCGCACACCGGTCCGCTGGGGCTGGGCCGTCTCCCGACGCTCTGGGGCCTCTCGCCGTTCGTGCTGCTGGGCGTCGTGCTGGTACTCGCGGCGTGGGGGCTGCTGGCCCGGACCGGCCCGGGGCTCGCGATCCGCGCCGTGGGCGAGAATCCGGCGGCGGCCGAAGCCTCGGGCATCGACGTGGCCGCGGTCCGGTACCTGTGCGTGATCGGCGGGGGCATGCTGGCGGGCCTGTCGGGCGCAGTCTACACCCTGTCCTACAACCCCGTCTGGAACTACAACTTCCTGATGGGGTGGGGGTTCGTCAGCCTGGCCCTGGTCTTCTTCTCGCTGTGGCATCCCGTGATCTTGCTGGGCGGCGCGCTCCTCTTCGGCCTGATGTGGCAGCTCTCGCTCAGCCCGGAGCTCCTGCTGCCGGGCGTGCTCTCGCGCTACATCTGGCGCACGGTGCCCTTCGTCACGACCATCGTGATCCTGGCGGTCATCTCGACCCCGTGGTTCCGCACCCGCTGGGGCCTGGCGAAGCCCGAGGCGCTGGGGCGGCCCTACGCCAGCGACTAGCGGGAAGGCGCGCCGCCGGAGGAGAGGAGCCGCCCGCGCCGCCGGCTACTGCGCCGGCTGCTTCACCGGTGCCAGGTAGCCGGGCCGGTACACCCCGATCTGGAAGATCCGGTCGTGCAGTGCGGGGTTGCCGGGCTGGTGGACGAGCCCGAACTGCAGGCCGAGGTCGTCGAAGTGGAGCCGCGTCACCCGGTCCTCGGGGTAACGGTACTCCCTGTAGGTCTTGCCGTAGACCTCCTCGATCCTGCCGCGCCGCATCATGAGCGACACACCGCGGTCGGTGCGGTACCGGTCGTTGGTGCCAAACGCGCTGATCAGACGGATCTGCCCCGTGGCCATGGCCAGCGAGACCCACAGCCCCTCGGCGCGCCACTCGTACAGCACGATCCCTTCCCGGGGGAACTCGTCCCGCCGGGGCTTGGTGCCGACGGCCGCGATGATCTGCGCGATGGTCATGGTGAGCCGCGCGGGCCCCACGCGCTGGCCCGGGACGATCAGCCCGTCGCCGACGACCTGGCTGCCGGGGCGGGGAGTCTCGAGCCGCGGGCCCTGGCCACCGGGGCCTTCCGGTTGTGCGCGTACGGCCTGGGCGGCCAGTACAACCACGAGGAGGATCGCCATCGGCATGGGCAGTCGCATCGGTGTCGCCCCTCAACCCATCACACGGCGTTTGCGCACCAGGCAGGTGCTCGATTAGCATTATCATAGATCATCTGAGTCCCATCAGGTCGCAGCCGACGACGAATCGGAGTGGAACACGTACAGACTCCTCACACTCCCGCCGACCCTGCTGCAGAACTTCCGATGCGGCGCCGCTGGTTGCAGCGCTGGTTGAGCGGACGTCCGAGCGGCGGTGGGTTCGAGAGCACCCGCTATCTTGCCAAGTGGCTCCTGCTGGGTGTCGTCATCGGCGCCGCAGCAGGGTTGGGAGCCGTGGTGTTTTCGTGGGGCATCGACGCCGTCACGCGCCTGGCGCTGGGCGGCGTCGCGGGCTACGTGCCGCCCGCGCCGGTAGGCGAAGGCGCCACCGTGCTGCGACCCGTGGGGCGGCCGTGGGTGCTGCCCCTGGTCCTGGCCCTGGGCGGGCTGCTCTCTGGCCTCCTCGTCTTCCACCTGGCGCCGGAGGCCGAGGGGCACGGCACCGATGCGGTGATCCAGGCCATCCACCACCGTGCCGGCCGCATCCGCCCCCGGATCCCACCGGTCAAGCTCGTGGCCTCGGCGCTCACCATCGGGACGGGCGGCTCGGGCGGGCGCGAGGGGCCCGCCGCACAGATCTCCGCGGGCATCGGGTCCCTCCTGGCGACCTGGCTGCGACTGGAGCCCCACGACCGGCGGATCGCCGTGGCGGCGGGCATGGGCGCCGGCATCGGTGCCATCTTTCGGGCGCCGCTGGGCGGTGCGCTGATGGCCGCCGAGATCCTCTACCGGCACGATCTCGAGGTCGAGGCGCTGATTCCAGCGCTGGTGGCGGGCATCGTGGGCTACACCATCTACGGCGGGTACCATGGCTTCGCGCCGATCTTCGGCCCGCACCCCGGCCTGGCGCTGGAGCGACCGATTCAACTGGTCTACTACGGGATCCTTGGGCTCGCGTGTGGCCTGGTGGGCATCCTCTACGCCAAGGCGTTCTATGGCGCCGCCGGGATCTTCCGCCGCATGCGGATGCCGCGATGGCTCACCCCCGCCGTCGGTGGGCTCCTGGTGGGCTTCCTGGGACTGGTGGTCCCCGGCGCGCTGCACATGGGGTACGGGTGGCTGCAGCTCGCCATGGGCACCACGCTGCTGGATCTGCCGCTGTGGATGGTGGTGGTGCTGCCTTTCGCCAAGATCCTGGCCACGGCCCTCTCGATCGGTTCAGGGGGCTCGGGCGGTGTCTTCGGGCCGGGGATGGTCGTTGGCGGGATGGTCGGGGCGGCCTTCTGGCGGCTGGCGCATGCGACGCTGCCCGCAGTGCCGGCGCAACCCGCGGCGTTCGTCATCATCGGGATGATGGCGTTGTTCGGCGGCATCGCGCACGCTCCGCTCGCCGTGATGCTGATGGTGGCGGAGATGACCGGCAACCTGTCGCTGCTGGCGCCCGCTATGGTGGCCGTCGCGATCTCGACCGCGCTCGTGGGCGACCACACGATCTACCGGAACCAGCTGCCGCACCGGGCGAGCGCCCCGGCGCACCGGTTGCGTTTCAGCTTCCCGCTCCTCTCCAGCCTTCAAGTGCGCGACGCGGTGGTGCACCGCGGCCCCGTGGTGGGGCCGGAGACGCTGCTCTTCGCGGCAGAGCGGTGGTTCGATGGCGAACGGCGCGCGCTGGCGGTGGTGGATGCTCAGGGCCGTCTCGTGGGGGTGCTCACGGCGGGCGCCCTGCGCGGTGTGGCGCCCGAGGCGCGCAAGACCACCCGGGTCGGCGACGTCGTACGTCCCCCGGCGGTGGTGTTGGCCCCCGAGGTGCCGCTCGACGAGGCGCTGGAGCGTCTGGTCGAGGCGGATGGCTGGGCCCCGGTGGTGGCGGGCGGGCGTCTGCGGGGTGAGCTCCGGGTGCGGGACGTGGTCGCCGCCTATCGCCAGGCACTCCGCCAGGGCGTCCGGCGGGCGACCGAGCTGCCGGCGACTACGGTGCTGGTGGCCGTGCGCGTGGGTGCGCACTCGCCGCTCATCGGACGCACGCTGGCCGAGGCCGGGCTGCCTGCGGGCGTGCTGGTCGTGGCCATCAACCGCGACGGCGAGATGATCTTTCCCCGGGCGACGACGACGATCGAAGCCGGAGACGAGCTGACGATCGTCGCCGATCCGGACAGCGAGCGGATGCTGCGGGTGCAGCTCGGGGCCGACCCGTTGGCACCCGACGGGTAGACGGTGGGGGACGCGCTGGGGCACCGGGACCGGCTGACGGGGTGCGCGCGGGTCGTCCGGCGGCGCCCTTGACGGCCCGCCCGGCGGCGGGCATAGTGGAATTCGAGGATTTTGGAAATGCCAAAGGCAGCGACGGTGCAGGAGCGGCGCATGGTGCGCATCTTCAAGGCGCTGGGCGATCCCACGCGCTACCGGATCGTCCGCGTCCTGATGGATCGGGGCGAGGTGGCCTGCCGGGACCTCGCCAGGCTGTTCCCGCTGAGCGCGCCGGCGCTGTCGCACCACTTCCGGGTGCTCCAGGAGTGCGGCCTGATGCAGATGCGCAAGGAGGGCGCCTACCACTTCTTCCGGGTGGACCGGCAGCTGGTGGAGCGCGTCCTGCACGCCTGGGCGGCGCGGAAGTCCTGAGCCGGTTTCTTGTCCGAGGTAATTCGATCATTTTGGAATTCCGGAAACATCGTTTTCGTATTACGGTGCGGGTACTACGGGGCATACGGAAGGAGGGACGCACGATGGAAACGCTCTTCATCATCGGTCGGATCCTGCTGGGCGGGTTCTACCTGTTCAACGCCCTCAACCACTTCACGAAGGCCGACATGATGGCCGGGTACGCGGGGAGCAAGGGTGTGCCGGCGCCCAAGGCCATGGTGCTCGTCACCGGGGTCTTGCTTCTGATCGGCGGGTTGAGCATCCTCTTTGGCGTCTACCCCACGGTCGGCGTGCTCGCCCTGGTGGTGTTCTTCGTCCCGGTGACGTTCTGGATGCACAACTTCTGGGCCGTGCAGGACCCGATGCAGAAGACGATGGAGATGGTCCAGTTCGCGAAGAACATGGCGCTGCTGGGCGCAGCCCTGGCGCTGCTGGCCATCCCGCAGCCCTGGCCGCTGAGCCTGGGCCGGTAGCTCGCCCGGAGCGTGGCGGCGCCGCGCGTGGGACCGTCCCGACCCGGCGCGGCGCCGTCTTCTCGGACAGGCCGCGGGCGCCGCGCGCGGGGGCGTCCGTCCCGCGCGGCCCGCAGCCCCGACCGGTGGCTGGCGC